>DATIZL010000052.1:0-31155 GCA_035517115.1 Hyphomicrobium sp. | reverse complement strand
CCGATCGTGTCTAGCGCACGTTTGCGCCCGCTTCTGGAGCGAGTTTCGTTCGCGTGCTTACTATGTGCTTACTGGCCATTGGGCTCGTGCAACTTTTGAGACAGCAACCCATTGAAATTATTGGTGACCCCGGCGCGATTCGAACGCGCGACCCTCAGATTAGGAATCTGATGCTCTATCCAACTGAGCTACGGGGCCGGACCTCAAGTCTAGGCTAGCCACATACCGAGCGCGCGCGGCAATGTCCACGTCCGAGAGGCAGTGCCGCGCCTTAACGCGATCAGCTGCGGCGCCCTCAGCGCTCCTCGATAAGCCGATTAAGGCAATCGACCCGCGCTGTGTGTCCCTCCAGGATCATTGCACTGAATGACCTCGACGCCGCGCATGAAGCGCGCGAACGGCAAGATGCCGGCGAGCGCAATGATCGCCGCAAGAGCGGGGGCGGTGAGGTTCGGGCGTGTGGGGGGCTTGGCCGTCGTCCGTCATCGCGACAAGCTAACACGCCGCGCAACGGCTAGCGAGGCTGCGGCCCGTGACTGCTCCTAGATGCTGCCAGCCGCGCAACGGATGGAACCGGCAGGCGCAAGTAACTCTCTGAGATCCGTGGAGCCGCGGCAGCGCGGCCCCCGATCTCAGTGTTGCTTGCCGTTGGGACCGCTCAAGTGGGCCTCGAACTCATCCTGATAGCTGAGGTTTCTGGTCGCCTGGCGCCAATCGCCGACAGCCGGGAAGTATGGATGCCCTTCATTTTGGTGCGGTATGGCGGTCATGTCCGGCGCCGGCTGGAACACGCCAATGTTGCAGGCCAACGCCTGCAGCTCGTTGAAAATCACCGCGCGCCGCGCCTCGTGCTCGGCGGCCACCTTTCGAATGTCGCGCAGGAGCTGCTGGTCGACGTGGTTCAGCGCGTCTCCCAGGTTTTTGACGAGAGATTGCTCGCTCGATGCCGTCTGCGTAACGTTCGCACGCATTTCCTCGATGTGCTGGCGAAGCTTTGTCACGATCACCCCCTGATCCCCGAATCACTATGTGAGCATAAGGTCGAAACGAGACTGGCCAAAAAGAACAAAGGACTAGGTATCAACAGCTTTCATGACACTTCAGCCGATTTTCTCCCGGTGAGGGAGCCACCGGGCGCAACAGCCTGAAGTACGTGGCCTTTCAGGGCCAATACACGTAGATCGTCAGCAGGACCAGCAAGAGAACGACGATGGCGATCTCGCGCTCGCGCCGTAAGAACCGGGCGAGCCGTCGCAGCCATGGCACCTTGTGGTGGACGACGTACAGCTCGGGCGCGCCCAAAACCATGGTCTCAACGTCCCAAAATCGCGATTTCAGCCGCTTCCACATTCAGCCGCCCGTGAAGCAATCAGGATCGCCAGCGCAAGGCCAGATCCACGAAAACTAAGGCTGACAGCAAGCCGATGCTCGTTTGCCGTAAGGAAGGCGGGAACGCTAACCCGCGGTCTGCGGCGACGGCGTCCCGCTCGAGCCCGTCCTCGCCGCCTTGCGCTTCAGCCGCGCCTCCTCGATGCGCTGCAGCACCACGAAGATCGAGGGCACGAACGCGACCGTGAGCAGCGTCGAGCCGAGCATACCGGTCAACACCGCGATGCCGATCGACTTCTGCGCGTTGGCGCCGGCGCCATTGGCGAGCACCAGCGGCACCACGCCGAGGATGAAGGCGAACGACGTCATCAGGATCGGGCGGAAGCGCGAGCGCGCCGCCTCCACCGCGGCGTCGAGAATGCCGTGGCCTTCCTTCATGCGCAGCTCGCGCGCGAACTCGACAATCAGAATGGCGTTCTTGCTCGACAGCGCGATCAAGAGGATGAGGCCGATCTGCGTATAGAGATTGTTGCCGACGCCCAACGCCAGCAGTGCAGCCGCGGTACCGAGCAGCGCCAGCGGCACCGAGATGATGACGGTGGCGGGCGCGATCCAGCTTTCGTACTGGCCGGCGAGCACCAGATAGACGAGCAAGAGGCTCAAGCCGTAGATCAGGTAGATCTGATTGCCGACCTCCTTCTCCTGATAGGACATCGCCGTCCACTCATAGCCGGTGCCAGGCGGCAGCGTGTTGCCGGCGATTTGCTCGAGTAGGCCGAGGCCCTGACCCGAGCTGTAGCCCTGGGCGGTCGCCGTGATGACGGTCGCGGCAGGGTAGAGATTGTAGAGGCTGATCACCGAGGGGCCCGCCACCGTCTTGATGGAGGCCAACGTGCCGAGCGGCACCATGTTGCCGTCGTTGTTGCGCACCTGCAGGTACTGAAGGCTCTCCGGATTTATGCGCGCGGCGGCATCGGCCTGCACGTAGATCTGGAACACGCGGCCGAACTTGTTGAACTGGCCGACGTAGCTCGAGCCGATATAGGAGCTCAAGGTGTCGAGCGCGTTGCCGAGCGGCACGCCCAGTGTCTCCGCCTTCACGCGGTCGATGTTGACGTTGATCTGCGGGGCATCGGCGAGGAAGACGTTGGTCGAGGACGCGACCATCGATTGATCGCGCGCGCGGTCCGCGATCGCTTGCGCCAGGCTCTGGAGCTTGGCGTAGTCGAAGCTGCCGTCGCGCAGCTCAACCTTCATGGTCGCGCCCGCGGTGTTGCCGATACCCTGAATAGCCGGCGGCGGGATCACCAGCGCGGTACCGTCGGGAATGTTCTGCACGCGCGCGCTGAGCCCCTTGTAGAGGCCGAGTAGATCCTCGCCCTTCTTGCGCTCCTCCCAGTCCTTCAAGATGACGTAAGCGACGCCGGCGCTCGAAAGGCTCGCACTGTCATTGAGCGCGGCAATGCCAGCGATGGCGACGACCTTGGCGACGCCCGGCTGCGCCTGCACGCGCGTGGTGATGTCGTCGAGCGCCGCCGTGGTGCGCTCGAGCGAGGCGCCTTCGGGCAGCTGCACGATGACGAGGAAGTAGCCCTGGTCCTCGATCGGCAGAAAGCCCGTCGGCACGCGGCTCAGCGAGAAGACGGCCAAACCGACGAGCGCGGCCACGATCAGCGCCATCAAGCCGCTGTGAGAGACCATACGCTTCATGAGCCCGGCGTAGGCGTGCTCGGCGCGGTTATAGACGCTGTTGAAGCCGCGATAGAAGAAGTTGCGCTGCTCGGGCGGCTTCACTGGGCGCAGCCACAGCGCGCACTGGGTGGGTTTCAGCGTCATGGCGTTGATGGCGCTGATGAGCGATGTCGCCGCGATCACGAGCGCGAACTGGCGGTACATCTGGCCGGAAAGGCCCGGGAGGAAGGCGGCGGGCACGAACACCGCCATTAGCACAAGCGTGATGCCGATGATGGGGCCGAGCAGCTCGTCCATGGCCTTGACTGCGGCATCGTGCGGGGAAAGCCCGTGCTCGATGTGCTTGGCCGCGCCTTCCACCACGATAATGGCGTCGTCCACGACGATGCCGATGGCGAGAATGATCGCGAACAGCGTCGACAGGTTCACCGTGAAGCCCAAAAGCGCCATGGCGGCGAAGGCGCCAATGATGGTCACCGGCACCGTGGTCGCCGGCACCAGGGTCGCGCGCCAGTCCTGCAGGAACACGAGGATCACCACCAGCACCAGCAGCGCGGCCTCGATGAGCGTGCGGTAGACGTCGTGCACGGCAGAGTTGACGAACTTCGTAGTATCGAAGGGGATCGACCACGCCATGCCCTCGGGGAAGGCCTTGTCCAACACCTTCATGCGCGCCTCGACGCGCTTGGCGACATCGAGCGCGTTGGCATCGGGAAGCTGGTAGATGGCGACCCCTGCCGACGGTTTTCCGTTGAGCTTGAAGGTCTGGCTGTACTGCTGCGCGCCGAGCTCGACGCGCGCCACGTCTTTCAGCCGCGTGATGCGGCCGCCGCTGTCGGTCTTGACGATGATGTTCTCGAACTCGGAGACCTCATCGAGCTTGCCGCGCACGTTGATCGAATACTGGAACGCCTGTCCGTGCGGCACTGGCGGCACGCCGACCTGGCCGGCGCTGGTGGAGCGGCTCTGCAGGTTGACGGCGTCGATCACGTCTTTGGGCACGAGCCCGCGCGCTTGCAGCTTCTGCGGGTCCATCCAGATGCGGATCGCATACTGGCCGGCGCCGAACACGGCAACGCTGCCGACGCCATCGAGGCGGGCGAGCTCGTCGACGAGGTTGATGGTGGCGTAGTTCGACAGGAAGAGGCTGTCGTAGCGCTCATCGGGAGATTCGAGCGACACGATCTCCAAAATCGAGGTCGACTTCTTGTTGGTCTGCACACCCTGCTTCTGCACGCTGTCGGGCAGCGAGGCGAGTGCGCTCGACACGCGGTTCTCGACGAGAATTTGCGCCTTGTCGCCGTCGGTCCCGATCTTGAACGTCACCGTGAGCGTGTACTGGCCGTCGCTCGTAGAGAGCGAGGACATGTAGATCATGCCCTCGACGCCGTTGACCTTCTGCTCGATCGGCAGCGCGACTTCGCGGGCGACCGTCGCCGAGCTGGCGCCGGGATAGCGCGCGGTGACAACCACCGTAGGCGGAGTGACGTCGGGATACTGCGAGACCGGAAGCCGCAAAAGTGCGACGAGGCCGAGGATCACGATCAAGAGCGCGATCACGTTGGCGAGGACTGGCCGTTCGATGAAGAACTTGGCGATCATTTGCCGCCCTTGTCAGCCGGCGCAGCCGACGCCGAGGCGGTGACCGGCACGACGGTGCCGCCCGGAAGTGCGCGCATCATTCCGCCGACGATCACGCGGTCTTCGGGTGTTATTCCGCTCTTGATGATGCGCAGGGAGCCGTCGACCAGATCGCCGACCTCGACCTGACGCTGCTGCACGACGTTCTTGTCGTCGACGACGAGCAGATAGCGGCCCTGCTGGTTGTTGCCGAGCGCGACATCGGGCACCAGGATCGACTCGACGTTCAGCTGCTTGGGGATGCGCACGCGCACGAACAGCCCCGGCTCGAGCACGCCTTTCTTGTTGTCGAAGACGGCGCGGCCCGCCAGCGTGCCGGTGCTGGAATCGATCTCGGGCGCCACGTAGTCGAGCGTGCCGGTGTGCGGATAGCCGGTTTCCGTCTGCGTTCCGATATCGACCGGGATGGGGCCCAAGTCCTTGAGCGTGACGCCCATCTCGCGCATGCGCTCGCGCACGGTAAGCACCTGCTGCTCGTCGATGTTGAACTTCACGTAGAGCGGATCGAGCTGCACGATGGTGGCAAGCTTGGTGGGGGAGCCGGCTCCGACCATAGCGCCGGGATCGACGAGACGCGCCGAGACGGTGCCGTCGAAGGGCGCCAGGATGGTGGTGTACTCGAGGTTGCGCTTGGCCTGCTCGACTTGGCCCTTGGCCTGGTCGAGCGCGGCAAGGGTCGAGTCCCGCTTGGCGCGCGCGTCATCGACGTTGGCCACGGACACGGCCGAGGTTTTGACGAGCTCCTGCTTTCGCTTCAGGTCGGCTTCCGCCTGCAACAGCAGCGCCTCCTGCTGCTGGGCGGTTGCCTCGGCGATCTGCAGGGCGATCTTGTAGTCCTGCTGGTCGATCTGAAAGAGAAGATCACCCTTCTTGACCGACGCGCCGTCCTTGTAGGTGACCTTGTCGAGGAAGCCCTGCACGCGGGCGACGAGATCGACGCGATTGAAGGCGGCAGTGGTACCCGTCACCTCCATATACAAGGTGACCTTGCGCTGCTCGGGTTTGGCGACGGTCACCTCGGCCGGCGGCGGAGGCTGATACTTGTTCTGCTGCCCGCATCCAACGAGCAACAGGATCGACGCGAAGGCCACGCCGACGCGCAGTCTCGATGATTGGATGCCCATGCTCCCGCCAGGGTCAGTAGCGTCGACGAGCGCGCGCCCCCTGCCGCGCTCAGATCAACGCTAGCGGATACGAGCTAACGAATCTCGACGAACAAGAGCGAGCACTGCCGAGGGTGAGGCTCGTTGCGCAGGCCCTGATGGTCGGTTTGGCTGGAATACAACTTAAAATTGTATTAAACATGCATTTGCGCGCAAGAATAGAGCGCCTCGCCGTTTTGAAGGCCCTGCTGCCAATGCCGTGTGTCCGCATCGAGTGGATCCCCGTGCAGCTTTCCGCCCTCGATTTCGACCATCTGCAACTCGTCTACCAGCCCGACGATCTGGGTGCTGCCTCACGCCAGGACGATTGGTACGTGATGGAGGGCGTGCGCGAGGTCGGCCGCGACGGCACGTTCCTGGGCATCGAGGGCGCGAACGGCCGCACCACCTTGGCGGTGGCAAACCTCGCGGCGCGCGAGGCGCTCATCGCCAAGATCGGCACGCCGGAATTGCGCGGCAGCCGCCGCCTCGCCTGCGACGGCGCCGCTTTCGGTGCGTGGGAAACGATGGCCTCCTACGCGCGCGACATCGAGGAGCAGGACTACCCCTACATCGCATACGGGCTCCCCGGCTCGCCGACGCCGACCATCAACTCCTCCTCGGCCATTGCCTCGCTCATCCACTACTCAGGGCTCGAGACGTCCGGGGGTCTCCCTTTCGGGCTGCACATGTCGCCCGGCACCACGACGCTGCTTGGCACGGGCGGCAACGACATCCTGCGCATCGATCAGAGCTTCACGACGCTGCTCGGCGGGCGCGGCACGGATGAATTCTTCGGCGGTTCCGATCGCAACCGTGTCGATAAGTTCTACGGCGGCGAAGGCGACGATCTCTTCCACTGGTCGCCGGGCTTCAACATCGTGCACGGCGGCCAGCCCGGCCTCCCGTATGCGCACGACGGCTTGGACGTCATGGACTATTCCGGCGCAGGGACGGTGCACATCACATTCAACCGCTATTGGATCCCCCACAAGGTGCCGAACTACGTCGTGGTGTTCCCCGCCGGGGTCGACCACCTGTTCTCCATCGAGCGCATCCAGTGGAACGACACCACCGACCGCGTCGTGCTGGGCAAGGGCGTCGATCTCATCGAGGACGACGTCATCTTCGATCCGAGCGGCCTTGACTCCTCGCAAGGAGGAAGAGCCGGTGCGGCAGAGCATGTGCACAGCGCGCGCCTCGTAAGCGACGACGGCGGTGCGCCCATAATATCTACGGCCGACTACGTGCTCGCCGACGGCGAGCGCAACCTCGAGCTCGTGGGGCCGGCCGTCCGCGGCGAGGGCAACGCGCTGCCGAACCGCCTGCTCGGCGATGGCGCCGACAATATCCTCGTAGGCCACGGCGGCGACGACGTGCTCTACGGCGGCCCCGGTGACGACGAACTCATCGGGAGTACCGGCAGCGATACCTACGTTTATCTCGACGGTGACGGCAACGACGTGATCGTCGACGAGGCGGCACCGGGCGAAACCGATGAGCTCGTGCTTGCCGGCGGCATCGAGCCACGCGAGGTTTCGTTTTACCGGCCGGCGCAGAGCCCGGACGACCTGGGGCTCGCATTGGCGAAAGGCGGCAGCATTCTCATCGAGGGTTTCCTCGCCTCGCCGTCCGCCGGCATCGAACGCGTTGTGTTCGATCGCGACCCGGCGTCGTCGTCCAAGAGCGGCGCTTCGCGGGCGAAGCGCTCGCGGACTTGGGCGACCACGCCGCGCGCGCGTCCGCCCCGCTCGCGGACTTGGGCGACGTGGTCACCGCCCTTGACCCACGCGCGGTGCGGACGCCACCCGGCGACCTCTTGCAAGACATCGCACTCAACACGGTCTTCTAACGCGTTCCGCTACGCGTGCTGCTCGCCTATACTGCCCAGGGGCTCGGGGGACGCGAGCGCGGGGCCGCTTTCCACCCACCGTATTGCGTAGGGCGCAGATGACCGCGTCGTCTCGATTCCGCTTGGCTGCCGGCATGCTCACGCTACTGCTGGCCGCCGCCGCAAGACCAACGCAGGCCGAGGACCAGCAGCCGCAGCAGGAGCAGACCTGCACCCTGCAGGCCGGTCCCACCCGCTCCGTCGTGCGCGTCATCGACGCCGAGACCGTCATGCTCGACGACAACGAGGAGGTGCGGCTCATCGGCGCCCTCGCCCCGCGCTCGCCCGACTTGAAGCCCGACGCCGCGCCGTGGCCGCCGGAAGAGGCAGCCGCCGCGGCGTTACGCGATCTCGTCGTGGGTCACAGCGTGGAGCTCGCCTCGTCCGGGCGCACTCAAGACCGCTACGGGCATCTCCTTGCGCATCTTTTCCTCCAGGAGAACGGCGAGCGGGTGTGGGTGCAGGGCCGGCTCCTGAGCACGGGGCACGCGCGCGCCTACGGCCTGCCGGAGAGCTTCGCATGCGCGCGCGAGCTCTTGGCGCACGAGCGCGTGGCGCGCGAAGCGCAATTGGGTCTATGGGCGAATGCCGCCTACGCCACGCGCTCCGCGCGCGAAGGCGGCAAGCTCTTGCGCTATCGCAACAGCTACCAGATCGTGGAAGGGAGCGTTCTGCGCGTGAAGACCACCAAATCGCGCACTTATCTCGACTTCGGCCCCGACTGGCGTACTGATTTTTCCGCCGGCGTCGACGCCAAGATCCTGCATGCAAATCCAGATTGGGCCAAGACGCTCGAGGGCCTGCAGGGCCGGCGTGTGGAGGTGCGCGGCTGGATCGAGTATCGCAACGGTCCTTACATCGCCGTCGAGGATCCGAGCCAGCTCGCCGTCATCGAGGACGGCGCGCATCCACCGCCCAGCGCGCCCGGGGGACCCGTGCTCAGCAGCGAGCACCAGAACGTTCAGCCGAGCGAGCCGCACAAGCGAAAACGCCCGGCGCAAAAGCAGCCGGGCGTCGATCTTTAGGTAAGGCCGCCTTCGGCTTTACGCGTCAGGCGGCCTTGGTCTCGGCGTCTCCACCCTCGGCCTCGGCCGCGAGGCGGCGTCCCTTCGCGCTCTTGGAGAGCACGTCGGTGATACGCTGCACAGCCCCGCGCTCGTCGAGTCTCTCGACCGCTGCGATCTCGCGCGCCATGCGATCGAGCGCGTCCTCGTAGAGCTGGCGCTCGGAGTAGGATTGCTCCGGCTGCGCCTCGGAGCGGTAGAGGTCGCGCACGACTTCGGCGATAGCGACGAGATCGCCGGAGTTGATCTTGGCGACATACTCCTGGGCGCGGCGGCTCCACATGGTGCGCTTCACACGCGCGCGGCCTTTGAGCGTCTCCATCGCCTTCTTGACGACGGGCTCATCGGAAAGCTTACGCATGCCGACGCTCTGCAGCTTGCCGGTCGGCACGCGCAGCGTCAGCTTCTCCTTGTCGAAGTTGATGACGAAGAGCTCGAGCGCCATGCCGGCGATCTCCTGCTCCTCGATGCCGATGATGCGGCCGACGCCGTGCGCCGGATAGACGATGAACTCGTTGGCACGGAACCCGTGCCGCTGGTTGACCGGCTTCTTCTGCGCCATCAGCTCGCGCGAGGCGGCAGCCTTCTCGGCGACGGCCTTGGGCGTCGCGGGGGCGACCGGAGCGGTGATCTTCTGGCCCGACGGCTTCATCGCGGCAGCGACGGCGCGGATCGCGGCGATCGCGCCCGGCCCCTTCACCGCCACACCCGGCTTGCCGGCAGGCTTCGCGGCAGCGGCGGGTGCCACTCCCTTCACCGGCCGAGCGGCCGACTTGACGGCAGCACCGGTTCCTGCTGTCTTGCCGATGGACTTCGCGCTCTTGGCGGATGCCTGCGGGCCGGCAACGGCCTTGCGCGGAACGGCCTTCAGCTTGTGGTCCGAACGGGCCGACCCCTTTGTCGCGGCGACTGCCTTGCGGGCACCTTTCTTGCTGGCAGCGGCAGAGTTGGCCGCGCGACCGGCAGTTTGCGCCTTCTTCTTTTGAGCCATAGGGGTCGTCTCACTTTCTCGTCGGGGTATACTCAACTCACACGCGAATACAGGTCATGCACCATTCCAGGGCGCCGACCGGGGAGTCGCCGCTCTGGCAACTTTTGGATCCGGAACGGGAAACTCGCCTGGGCTGGTTTCCGATCCGCAAGTTGTATTGGCTTATGTCAAAACCGCTTCCTCGGTCCGCGTGCGGCGGATCGTCGTTCGTTTCAGGGGATAAAGAGATACTGTTTGTCCGCACCTGTTCCGGTTTTGTATGCAGTTCTGGCCTTCAATTGGGTGCACCGTAACACAAACTTCATCGAAAATGAAGGCCAACCGGCCCGCAGGATGTGAGGCCGATTAACGGGGGCCCTTGAATTCAAGGGTTTCCCCTCATGCTTTGCACATTTTGACGCAAGGCCGGGCAGAGCGGCCTACTGGGGCACCAAGCGCTAGTCGCCGGTGCCGGGCTCCGGGGAGAAGTATTTCTCGAACTTGTTCGGCTCGTCCTTGTACTTGTCCGCGTCGGGGGGCGCGTCCTTCTTGGAGGTGATGTTGGGCCAGGTCTCGGAATACTTCCGGTTGATCTCGAGCCACTTCTCCAGCCCCGGCTCGGTGTCGGGCTTGATGGCCTCAACCGGGCATTCTGGCTCGCACACCCCGCAGTCGATGCATTCGTCGGGGTGGATCACCAGCATGTTCTCACCCTCGTAGAAACAATCGACGGGGCAAACCTCCACGCAATCGGTATATTTGCACTTTATGCATTTCTCGTTGACGATGTAAGTCATAGACGGGTCCGGAAGCTGGTCCTCAATAGGGTGGGATATGGGCCAAGACGGACGTTTTGGCGAGCCTGATTTTGTGCAACTCCCCGCACGAAATCGTGCCCGACCGCCACCGGTTCTTGGCTACCGGTTCTTGGCGTTCCAGCGATCGATGTCCTGCCGCTCTTTCTTGGTCGGGCGTCCGCTGCCTGCCGCACGCCGGCCGGGGCCCGTCTCGTTCTGCTGCAAGCCTGGGATTTGCACCGTCGATTGCGCAAGAGGTTTGGTCGTATCGGCGGGCCCTGTCAATTCCTCATAGAGCGATCGCGCCGCGGCAGATGGGCCCCGGCGCTCACCGAGCCCCGTGACCTTAATGAGCCGCACACGGCGGTTCAGCGTCACCGTCAGCACGTCCCCGACCCGGACCGCTTGGCTCGACTTCTCCACCTTGGCGCGGTTGAGGCGCACTTTCCCGGCGGCAACGAGATCGGCAGCGAGCGTGCGCGTCTTGCTAAGACGCGAAAACCAAAGCCATTTGTCGATGCGCTGAGTTGCGGCGGTGACTGGCGTCTCCCCCTCCCCCGCCCGGCTCAAGAGCCGCTCTCCTTGGCGCGCTTGGCGAGCTCGTCGCGCAGAGCCCCGAGGGCGGCAAAGGGCGAATCCGCTTCCGCCCCGGCGCGCCGCGGGGGGGCCGCGCTGAGAACCTCCGTCTTGCGCCGCTCTTCCCGGCGCCGCCGTTCGGGAACGTTGGAGCGGCGCGCATGTGCCTCGCGGGGGCCGCGCTCCGCCCCTTCCTTGCCGCGCTCGCGGCGCATTTCGCGCGGCGCCTGGGAGCGTACGTCGTGACCGTTCCCCCCGCCATTTGCACCCATGGCCGGTGTTTCCTGCACGGGTTGGCTTGCGGACGCCGCCTCTGCGGCGACCCGCGCTTCGGGAGGCTGCTTCGCCCTTTGCGGCGCATCCCGGCGGCGCTCGCCGCGCGGGTGCCGCCGCGGGCGCCAGATCTCCTCGAACTCGGGCTCGCTTGCCGAGACCTTGCCCGCGGAATCCGTCTCGGCAGCGACGCTTGGCACTTCCGGCGCCGCGTCAACGACGGTCGCTTCGCCATCCTGGGCTGACGCAGAGGCGCTTTCTCCGGCCGGCGCCTGGGGCGCCTTCTTGATCGGTCTGCGCTCGACGCGGAAGCCGAGCGCTTTCAAAACGCCGCCGAGCTCCTCGGGCGAGCAGCCCAACAGCGACATCATGTCGGGCGTGGCCGTGAACCCGCCGTCGCCGGTGGCGCCCTTGGGCGCCGCAGCACCTTCCGCCCCGGACCGCCAGGCGAGCAGCGGCCGGATGTGATCGGCGAGGCGCTCGAGCATGTCGATGCGCACGGCACGCGGCCCGCACACGTGATAGCCATAGGCGCGATAGAATGCCTCTGGCGCGCCGGCCGCCGGCGCAAAGGAGGTGAGGCCCGCTCGCGGCACCTCCGGCATCGCATCGGACGCAAGCCCGCAGGTCCCGGCGTTCTTGAGCGACCACAGTGTCAGCGCCAGCTCCGCCGCCGCTGGCTTCAGGAGCACCGGGAAATAGATGTTGAAGGCGCCAAAGCGCACGCCGTACTTGCGCAACTGCGCGCGTGCCGTCTGATCGAGCGCCTTGATTTCCTCGCCGACGGTCTCGCGCCGCAGGATGCCGAGGTTCTCGCGCAGACGGAAGGCGATGCCGCGCGCGAGCCCCGATATGTCTTCCGCCTTCCCGATCTCGACGAGGGGCTTGAGCTTCTCCGCGATGGTCTGCGTGACCCAGGCCTCAAGCCGAGCCTGCACCTTCTCGCGATCGGGCGCAGAGAGATACTCATCGGCGAGCACGCTGACCGACGGCTTCAACGGATCGTCGCTCGGCTCGAGCTGCGCGATCTCCTGCCCCTTCCACGCGATCACTCCGCGCGGAGAGAGCTGGAAAGCGTCTGGTTGCGCGGCGGCGACGCGGCGTGCACGCATCGACAGCTCGCGCGCCAGCACCTGCGCGGCCGCGGTCCGCGCCGCCTTGCCGTGAATGCCGTCGCCGCCACTGGCGTCGGCAGAAAAGCGGAAGCCCTTGAGGCGGCCGACGTAGTGGTTCTCGACGTTGACCGCGCCATCCTCGGCGATCTCGGCGTGCAACTCGTCCTTGTCGCGCATCCCCTTCATGAGCGCGCTCGTGCGCAAGTCGACGAAGCGCTGCGTCAGGCACTCGTGCAGCGCGTCGGAAAGCTTATCCTCGATCTCGCGCGTGCGCGCCTGCCAATGCGGCGGGTCCTTCAGCCAGTCGGCCCGGTTCGACACGAACGTCCACGTCCTGATGTGGGCGATGCGGTTCGCGAGCGTGTCGATGTCCCCGTCCGTGCGGTCGGCGAAGGCGACCTGCTTGGCGAACCAGTCCTCGGGGATGCGCTCGCCCGGCCCGAGCAGGAACTTGTAGATGGTGCCGACGAGCTCGGCGTGGTTCTGGCCGGAAATCTTGCGGTAGTCGGGGATCTGGCAGACCTCCCACAACCGGGCGACCGCGGCCGGCGCAAGCGCCGCGCGCGCAACCTCCTTGTCGCCGCTCACGGTCTCGAGCGCGATGACGTCGTCCGCTGCGCGCGCGCGCGCCAGGTGCTTGATGCTCGGGGCCTCGCGCAGCGAGCTCTTCAAGGCTTCGAGCGAGGAGAAATCGAGGTTGCGGTTGCGCCATTGCAGCACGCGAACGCTTTCGAAGTTGTGCGTCTCGAGACGCTCAACCGTGTCGGCATCGAACGGCTCGGCGGCACCAGTTACCCCGAAGGTGCCGTCGTTCATGTGGCGCCCGGCGCGGCCGGCGATCTGGCTCAGCTCCGATGGCGTCAGGTTACGGTGGTTCTGCCCATCGAACTTGCGCGCCGCTGAGAACGCCACGTGGTCGACGTCCAGATTGAGGCCCATGCCGATGGCGTCGGTTGCCACCAGAAAGTCGACGTCGCCCGACTGATAGAGCGCGACCTGCGCGTTGCGCGTGCGCGGCGACAAGGCGCCGAGCACGACTGCGGCGCCGCCGCGCTGCCGGCGGATAAGCTCGGCGATCGAATAGACCTCGGCCGCGGAGAAGGCCACGACGGCAGAGCGCTGCGGCAAACGCGTGATCTTCTTCTGTCCGGCGTAGGTGAGCTTCGATAGGCGCGGACGCGAGATGAAGTTGGCGCCCGGCACGAGGTCGGCGATCGCCTCGCGCATGGTCTGCGCACCCAGCAGCAGCGTCTCGGAGCGGCCGCGCGCATGCAGCAGCCGGTCGGTGAACACATGGCCGCGCTCGGGATCACCGGCGAGCTGCACCTCGTCGATCGCCAGGAAATCGACGTCCACGTCGCGCGGCATGGCTTCGACCGTGCACACCCAGAAGCGGGCCCGTTCCGGCTTGATCTTCTCCTCGCCGGTGATGAGGGCGACGCTGTCGGCTCCGATGCGGGCCGCGATCTTGTCGTAGACCTCGCGCGCCAGCAGGCGCAGAGGCAGGCCGATCATGCCGCTCTCGTGCCCGAGCATGCGTTCGATGGCGAGGTGCGTCTTGCCGGTATTGGTGGGCCCGAGCACCGCGGTCGTGTGCCGGATGCGAGCCTCGAGGTCGCTGGCCATTTGCGAAGGCCTCCTCATCTCACTTGCACATTGCCATCGCAGAGGGATCGGCCGAGATCAAGAGCCTGATTGATATTCGCGTGCTCAAACCTTCGACTGCGCACCGCGAGCGTCATCGCGCGCTTGGGTGTTTTTCCCTTAGAGTCTGTCGACCGGCGCTGTCGCGCGCCGCGTCAGTGCCGCATCGCGATGCGCTGCTGATCGGGCATCGTGATGTCGGCCTGCTCGGAGGACAGCACCGCGGAGCCGATGATCGTCGGCACCGTCACGCGATAGGGAACGACGATGTTGGCCGTCGGCACCGGACGCAAAACGACCTCGATGTTGCCACTGATGACCGATTCCGCGCCTTCGCCCGGCTTGTAGCCGGAGATGGGAATCATCCTGACGCGGCAGACCTGATCGGCCGTCGGAGAGGCCGGCTTGCTCGCGGGCGTGAACACGAGATCGAAGCGCTGGCGCCCATCGAAGATCGGCAACCGGCGATCGCAGGGCCGCGCGGTATCGCCGACGGCGAGCGACATCACGCCGGTCAGCGGGTCGAGCACGTCTCGCAGCTGTTCCTTGGTCACCGGGATGAAGCCCGGCGGGATATCTTGAGGAGGCACCCACTTCACCTCCTTCACGCCCGTGGTATCGAAGCCGATACCGAGCGATTTGGCCTGGCTGCTGCTCAGCAACGCCTTCTGCTTGAACTGGAAGGTGTAGTGCGAGGGCTTGGTGACGGTCGAGAGCACACTGCCGATGCTCGTCATGGCGCCCTTGTAGTCGAACACCGCGGTGTCGATCTTGGCATCGGCCGAAAGCACGTAGGACTCGCCATTGACGTCGGACCTGAAGCGGAAGGTGCCGATGTTGCCGAGCACGCCGAAGCTGATCTTGTAGCTCGCAAACACATGCGCGGGCAGCGGGCCGTCGCCGGCGCGGGCCGGCGACGCCGGCACGAGGGCGCCGAGCACGAGGGCCGTCGACAGAAGTGCAGCGGCGCGGCCGCCTCTGCCGTTTGGCCGAACTCCGTACCTCATTTGCCCGATATTCCCCTCAACGCAGCGCCCCTGCAGGGTTGGCGGTTAGCCGTGTTTTAGGTCATTTATGTGACCCCGCCGCTTGTTTCGAGACCCAGCCGGTAGGCAATCTGAGCCGGGGGAGGCAAGCGCGCGGAACTGCCCTTGGGCGCTACAGCGGCCCGCCCTTGAGCTTTCCCTCAAACGCCGCAACGCCTTGACGGCTAAAGAGGCCTCGGGCATAGACAGCGCCTTGTTGCTCCGGCCACAGCGGGAGCGGCCTTCCATATCCCGATTTTTCGTGCACGAGCCACCCTTCGGAGGCGGCCAAGGAGCTTTGAGATGACGAGGCGTTGTGAGCTGACCGGCAAGCTGCCCCTGTCCGGGCAGTTGAGAAGCCACGCCGAAAACAAGACGAAGCGCAAGTTTCGTCCGAACCTGTGCGACGTCACTCTGATCAGCGATGCGCTCGGTCGCAAGGTCAAGCTCCGCATCAGCGCGCACGCGCTCAAGTCGGTCGAGCACCGCGGCGGCCTCGATGCCTTCTTGTTGAAGGCGAGCGACGAGGATCTTTCCGAGCGCTGCCTGAAGCTGAAGCGCGAGCTGCAGAAAGCCGCCAAAGCGCCGGCCGCCGCCTAGCTCCCAGGGCCCTGACCTACTTCTTCTCAATGACATGTTCGCCCGCGCGGCGGTCCGGCTCCGCGCGCGCAAGATCGCTGCCTTCGATGGCGAACTGCAAGAGCAGCGTCCGCTGCAGCAGGTGGTTGAAATTATCGTCCGAGATCATGGTGACGATGACCTCGCCAGCCGCGCCGGCGTGGACCGCTAGCCCCTCCATGTTGTCGATCTCCTGGGCCATGGTGGCGTCCAAGAGTACTTCACCCTCGATGCGCTCGCCCGGCTTGAGCTCGTCGCGGCGGACGAGCCGCAGCCGCGATTTGACCCCTTCGCTCCAGCGAAAGCGGCGCTCGAGCACGAGCAGGCCGCCGTCGGGGAGCCCGGCCGCATCGGTGACGTCATAGTCGCCGGGATTGGTCAGGTGTATCTCGACCGGCTTGCCCTTGATCCATAGCCAGCCCGTGTGATCTCCCGCGCGATCGGGAAGGCTCTCGGCGAAGGCGACAAGCGAGCCCTGGTTGGGCCCGGCGCGCAGCACCGCGATGGCCTCGAGACCACGGTTGGCCTTCATCCTCTTGGCGCCCGGCGGGAGCTCGACGTAGCCCAGCGCGGGTGACAGTCCGTCCTTGCCGATCTCATAA
The DNA here is from genome assembly GCA_035517115.1 of Hyphomicrobium sp. Lineage (GTDB taxonomy): Bacteria > Pseudomonadota > Alphaproteobacteria > Rhizobiales > Hyphomicrobiaceae > Hyphomicrobium_A. The sequence continues at coordinate 14,776 of DATIZL010000052.1, read as the reverse complement.
CGTCCGATGCGGTGCTTGCGCTCGAAGGAGATGAGCACTTTGCCCTTGTCTGGCGTGCCGCTGACGAGTGTGAGCCCTTCGGCATCGCTGTTGCGCTTGCGTGTCAGCGCCTCGCCGGACTTGGCGCGGATCGCACCTAGGTGCACGTCTTTGAGGGCCACGGGGCGATCGCCGGCGTAGTCGATCTCGCCGCTCATCCAGCTTCCCGCATCGGATATCAAGAGAAAGCTACGGCCTTCGGCATCGACCACCAGCCCCGACCAGCCGCCGAAATGGCGCGAGGGCGACGTGAGCACGAGACCGCCGCGCCACTTGAGCTTGCCGAAACGCGTCTTGCCGGGTTCGATCTTGTCGAACGCTGCGAGCGGGTGGGCTTCGACCGTGATGGTGTTGAACGCCTGGTCGGTGCCCGCGGCGTTGTCCTCGGAGAGCGCAGGGGAACATCCGAGCGCGACGAGGCCGATAATCAACGCCGCGACGGCCTTCAAGACGCACTCCTCACCGCATGCATCAATGCAGCCGTCCGCGCGGGCGCCGCCGAGGGCCGGCCGTGCGCTGGCCCTGCTCCTCGAACAGCTCGACCAGCTTGTCGGTCATGGCGCCGGCAAGCTCGCTCGGATCGGTGATGGTGACCGCGCGGCGATAGTAGCGCGTCACGTCGTGACCGATGCCGATGGCGATTAGCTCGATCGTCGAGCGCGTCTCGATCTCCTCGATCACTTGGCGCAAATGCTGTTCCAGGTAGTTGCCGGAGTTCACCGAAAGGGTGGAGTCGTCGACCGGCGCTCCATCGGAGATCATCATGAGAATGCGGCGCTGTTCCGGCCGCGCGAGCAGGCGCCGGTGCGCCCACGAGAGCGCCTCGCCGTCGATGTTCTCCTTCAAGAGCCCCTCGCGCATCATCAGCGCGAGCGAGCGCTTGGCGCGCCGCCAGGGTGCGTCCGCCGTCTTGTAGATGATGTGGCGCAGGTCGTTGAGGCGTCCCGGCCCCTGCGGCTTACCGGAGGCGAGCCACTGCTCGCGCGACTGGCCGCCCTTCCAGGCGCGGGTGGTGAAGCCGAGGATCTCGACCTTGACGCCGCAGCGCTCGAGCGTACGCGCGAGGATGTCGGCGCAGCAGGCTGCAACCATGATCGGGCGCCCGCGCATGGAGCCGGAGTTGTCGAGCACCAGCGTGACGACGGTATCGCGGAACTCGGTGTCGCGCTCGCGCTTGAAGGATAGGGGATGCATGGGATCGATGATGACGCGCGGCAGCCGCGAGGCATCCAGCATCCCTTCCTCGAGGTCGAACTCCCAGGCGCGGTTCTGCTGCGCGAGCAGACGCCGCTGCAGCCGGTTGGCAAGGCGGGCAACCGCGCTCGACAGGGTTCTCAGCTCGCGGTCGAGATAGGCGCGCAGGCGCTCGAGCTCCTCGGGCGATGAGAGCTGCTCGGCGGCGATCTCCTCGTCGAACTCGCGCGTGAAGACCTTGTAGCCGAAGGCCTCGGGGTTATCGAGGACCGAGACGTTGGGGCGCCACGGCTCGGGCGTCTCGATCTGCTCGAGATCGTCGAACTGGCTCTCGAACTCGTCCGTCGCCGTGGCCTCGGAGGCTTCGTGCGCCTCGCTCGCCTCGCCCTCGGAGAGACCTTCCTCGCGCGGCTGGTCGCGGCCCTCCTCACCCTCCTGCGCGCTGTCACCTTCGCTTTCGGCCCCCTCGGGCTCGTTCTCGTCGTGCTCCCCGCCCTCCTCGTTCTCAGCGTCCGCGCTTTCCTCCGCGAGCTCGAGGGCACGCAGAAGGTCGCGCACCAGGCGCCCGAAGCTCTCCTGATCCTCAGCAAGGCTCTCGAGCCGCCGCAGCACCTTGGCGCCGCGCTGTTCGATCGAAGGGCGCCACAGGTTAACCAGCGCCTTTGCCGTCTCGGGCGGCGGCAGGCCGGTCAAGCGCTCGCGGATCAAGAGCGCGAGCGCGTCCTCGAGCGGGGCGTCCTCCTTGCGGGCGACAGTGGCAAAGCGGCGGTCGGCATAATGGTCCTCGATGCGCGCGGTGAGATTGCGCGCCATGCCGGGCATGCGGTTCGCGCCCAGCGCCTCGACGCGCGCGCGCTCGGCCGCCTCGAACACTTGGCGTGCGGGCCCCGACGCGGGCGCCAGCCGGTTGTGCAGCTTTATGTCATGGCAGCCGGCGGTCAGCGCGAAGCTGTCGGCCCAGCCGCGGATGACGGCGATCTCGCGCAGCGACGGCACGCGCGAGGGCTCGGGCAGGGTCAAATGCTTTGCGGCGAGCTCCGGGGGGCCGGGCGCAAAACCGACGTCGAGGTCGTGCTGGCCGGCTATGGCGCGCACCGTGAGCCCGATCGCGCGCTTCAAGGGCTCGGTGGGCGCTTCCTTGCGTTTGGGGCCCGTCGTCATGGGGCACTAGCTCAGCGCGACGTTGGCCGCGCTCTCGGGCAGCTCCTCGCCGAAGCACCGCTGATAGAACTCGGCCACCATGGGCCGCTCGAGCTCGTCGCACTTGTTGAGGAAGGTCAGGCGGAAGGCAAAGCCGATGTCGTTGAAGATCTCGGCGTTCTCCGCCCACATCATCACCGTGCGCGGGCTCATCACGGTCGAGAGATCCCCGTTGATGAAGGCGTTGCGCGTCAGATCGGCGACGCGCACCATGTTCGATACGAGCTTGCGCTTGGCTTCGGTCTTCGCGAACGACTTCACCTTGGAGAGCACGATGCGCGCCTCGTCGTCGTGCGGCAGATAGTTGAGCGTCGCCACGATCGACCAGCGGTCCATCTGGCCCTGGTTGATCTGCTGCGTGCCGTGATAGAGGCCGGATGTGTCACCGAGACCGATGGTATTCGTCGTCGCGAACAGGCGGAACGCCGGGTGCGGCCGGATCACCTTCGACTGGTCGAGCAGCGTGAGCTTGCCCGACACCTCCAGCACGCGCTGGATCACGAACATCACGTCGGGGCGGCCGGCGTCGTACTCGTCGAACACGAGCGCGGTGTTGGTCTGCAGCGCATAGGGCAGGATGCCCTCGCGGAACTCCGTCACCTGCACGCCGTCCTTCAGGACGATGGCGTCCTTGCCGACGAGGTCGATGCGGGAAACGTGGCTGTCGAGATTGATGCGGATGCAGGGCCAGTTGAGGCGTGCCGCCGTCTGCTCGATGTGCGTCGACTTTCCGGTGCCATGGTAGCCCTGGATCATCACGCGGCGGTTGTGCTTGAAGCCGGCAAGGATCGCGAGCGTCACGTCCCTGTTGAAGAGATAATCGGGATCAACATCGGGCACGTGCTCGTCGGCCTTGGAGTAGGCCGGCACCTCAAGATCGGTATCGATGCCGAAGACCTGCCGCACCGACACCTTCAAGTCCGGTAAGCCGGGCAGCTTGGCTTCGCCAGCCGACGGTGATTGCGCTCGCATCTTCGAGGCCTTCGAGGAGATTAGGTTTCAGGAATTGCGGGAGCTACGCTCTAAGGTCACGCCAATCCCGCCTGCCTCAGATAGTTATAGGCTTGGATAATCTCACGCAACTTGTCAGCGAAGCGCGCGTCTCCGCCGTTGGTATCAGGATGATGAATCTTAACGAGCTCCTTAAAGCGCGCCTTGATCTCGATGCGTGTGGCGCCGTCGGGCAGGTTGAGCGTCTGCAGGCTCTTGCGCTCGAGCGGCTTCAGGCTGCGGCGCTCCTCGAAGGGGGCCTCGCGCGCGGCACGGGCGCGCCAGGCGAAGAAGCCGTGCGGGTCGTGCGCGCGCCAGCCGGAGGGCCGGTAGGCGCCCCCGTTTGCATCGCCCGCCTGCCGTGACTTATTCGACAGATTGAGCCCCACGTTCCACGTGGGCCGGTGTCCCGTCACGGCCTCCTTTTGGAAATCCTCGATCTCGCGGTCGTTCATGCCCTCGAAGTAGTTGTAGGAGGCATTGTAGCGGCGCACGTGATCGAGGCAGAAGAGGTAGTACTGCCCGTCGCGGCCGCGCCCGCGGGGGGCCCGGTAGAGCCCGGGCGACCGGCATCCCTTCCATTGGCAGCAGGGCCGCTCCTCGCGCACCTCTCCCGCCCGCTCGCGCTTGGGTGCGACGCGGATGCTGTCGAAATATTTGGAGTCGAGCTTCATCTTAGAAGTATGATCTCAGCTCAGCCGCCGCACAAGCAGCGAAGGCGTGCGAGCACGGAGCAAATTTTTTTTCAACCGGAGGCGATCCCCTCATGGGCCTCGAGACCCGGATGCGTGAAAAACTCACGGTCGCTCTACGCCCCACCCGCCTCGATGTGGTCAATGAGTCGCACCTGCATGCCGGTCACGGCTCGTCGCCGGGAACCGGTGAGAGCCACTTCCGCGTGCTGATCGTCTCGGGAGCGTTCGCGGGGAAGACGCGAGTCGAGCGCCACCGGATGGTCAACGAGGCGCTCGCCAGTGAGCTTAAAGGTGGGGTGCACGCGCTCGCAATCAAGGCCTGCGCGCCCAACGAGCCGCTTGGCTGAGGCGCCATACACTCGGGAAGAGCGGTGCCGAAAAAAATCTCGCCCCCGCAAAATGGTGCGGGGGCGTGACTGACGACGGCTCCTAGCCGCGTCGAGTGGTGCTTACCACCACCAGCGGTGCCAATGGCGGCGGTGATGCCAGCGCCAGTAGCGATGGCGCCAGTAATGGGCCTGCTGAACCGTAGCCGAGGCGGGGGCCACGTTGGCGAGCTTGCCGAGGGTGACGCCCGAAGCAGGCGCAGCCTGCGCGCTGCCGGCGGCGACGATGCAGGCGAGCGCGCCTGCAGCGACGGTCAGGGGGATCAACTTGGTCATTGCGGTTCCTTCCATTTTTCGGTGCGCTACCTGTCGCGAACGCGAGAGGACACCGCACACATCTGCATCCTCCCGGCGTGAGCCTCGACCAGATTCAGGGCATGCGCCTGAACCTAAGCTGAACAATGCCGGCCGGATTCCAAAAAACGGTAAAGCGAACGAAAGACTTAAGACTTCCGTGACTCTGCGCCGCTTTCCCGTTTGACTCGGGGCCCGGCTCCGGCCGCGGGACTAATGCGCAGGGCCGCGATCTTGTTCCGCGTCTTGCGCAGGATTTCGAACCGATATCCGTAGAACGTGAAAACCTGCCCGGGCTCGGGAATCGTTTGCGCCTCATGGATGACGAGACCCGCAATCGTGGTCGCCTCCTCGTCGGGAAGAGTCCAATTCATCTGGCGATTGAGATCGCGAATCGCAACAGTGCCATCGACGTTGACGGTGCCGTCGGGCTGCGGGCGAATCGCGGCCTCGTGCGTGTCGTGCTCGTCCGCGATCTGACCGACGATCTCTTCCAGAATATCTTCCAGCGTGATCAGCCCCTGCACCTCGCCGTATTCATCGACGACGAGAGCCATCTGCGCCTTGCGCCTCAAGAACTGGTTGAGCTGCGCTTTCAGCGGCGTCGTGTCGGGCACGAACCAGGGCTCCACCGCAAAGCTCATGATGTCGAGCTTGGAGACGTCCCAGCCGGCGCGCCCCAACGCGGAAAAGAGATCCTTCGTGTGCAGCACGCCGACGATGTTCTCGGGCTCGTCCTTCCAGATGGGGACGCGCGTATATTGAGTGCGCAGGAGGTCGTCGACGATCTTTTGCGGCGGCTCGTCGGCGTCGATCGTCTCCATCTTCGTGCGGTGAACCATGATGTCGGCCACCTGCAGATCGCGCAGGTCGAGGACGCCGCCCAGCATGTCGGCGTCGAGGCGAGCGACCGCACCCTCCTTCTTCTGCAGCTCGATGGTGCCGCGGATCTCCTCGTGCGCCGCGAGGATGTTGGCCTCGTCGTCGGCCTTGCCCGGGGTGAGCTTCAGGAGCTGGCGGACGATGAACTCGATCGCCACGGTGATCGGATTGAGGATGACGATCACGGCCCGCATAAGCGGAGCGACGAAGAGCGCGACGCGGTCCGAATAGGCGAGCGCGTAGGTCTTGGGCAGCACAGCAGCGAAGACGACGATCAGGAACGTGACGATGACGGTTGCGTAGACGACGCCGACCTCGCCCACGAGCACGACGGCGAGCCCGGAGGCGAGCGCAGAGGCGAGCACGTCGACGAGCGTATTGCCGATGAGGATCGTGCCGATCATCTTCTCGGGCGACCGCAAGAGCTTGTTGACGAGCGTCGCCCGCGCATTGCCGTCCTGCTCGAGCGCGTGCATGCGCGCCCGCGACGCCGCCGTGAGCGCGGTCTCGCCCAGGTTGAAGAAAGCGGACAGTGCGACGAGCACGATGATGGCGATGACGATGGCGGTGATCGCGATAGGCATGGGGGCTTGGGGGCTAGCAGGGGTTCCGATTGGCTGGCGGTTGCCGTTGCATTTTGGGCCTAGGCGCCGGCAAAGGCGGGCAGCCTAGCACACATAGGAGAGCGGCAGGTTAGCGGTTGGCACCCGCGACCTCGCCCTCGAGGAACTCGCGCACGCTCGCCTCCGGCACGTCGTTGGTGATGAAGGCCTCGCCGATGCCGCGCGCGAGGATGAACGTGAGCTTGCCGCGGCGCACCTTCTTGTCCTGCGCCATCAGCCGCATGAGCGCGTCGACGCCGGGCTTTGCACCGGGGATGTCGGCGATGCGCGACGGCAGGCCGACGGCAGTGAGGTGCGCGGCGACCCGTTTGGCGGTGCCGGCGGCGCAATGTCCGAGCGCCTCCGAGAAGCGGAACGCGATCGCCATGCCGATGGAGATGGCCTCCCCGTGCAGAAGGCGATCGGAGTAGCCGCACCACGCCTCCAGCGCATGCCCGAAGGTGTGTCCGAGGTTCAAGAGCGCGCGCTCGCCCTGCTCGGTCTCGTCGCGCCCGACGATGCCGGCCTTGGCCCTGACGCTCGTCTCGATCGCGCGCGTCAGCGCGGCCTCCTCGAAAGCGAACACGGACTTCCAATTCTGCTCGAGCCACGAAAAGAACGCCGCATCGCCGAGCAGGCCGTACTTGGCGACCTCGGCGTAGCCGGCCCGCATTTCACGCGGCGGCAGCGTGCGCAGCGTGCCCGCATCGGCGATGACGAGGCTCGGCTGATGGAAGGCCCCGATGAGATTCTTGCCCTGCGGGGTATCGATGCCGGTCTTGCCGCCGACGGAGGAATCGACCTGCGCCAAGAGCGTGGTCGGGATCTGCACGAAGCGCACGCCGCGCCGCAGGATCGCCGCGGCAAAACCGGCGAGATCGCCGATGACGCCGCCCCCGAAGGCGATGACGAGATCGCCGCGCTCGAGCCCCATCTCGAGCAGGCGCTCGGCGAGCGGCTCGAGCACGCGGAAGCTCTTCGTCGCCTCGCCGGGCTTCAAGACGATGGATCCGGCGTGCAGCTTCTCGCGCTTCAGCGAAGCCTCGAGCGCGGGAAGATGAAAGTGCGCGACGTTCTCGTCCGTCACGATCCCGCATTTGGGTGTGCCGAGGCGCGCGGCGATGAGCTCACCCGCTTTCGCCAGCAGGCCGGCACCGATGATGACATCGTAGCTGCGGCTGCCAAGCTGCACCGGCACCGTATGTGCCGGCGCGCGCGGGGAAGCGGACCTTTCCGATACGGCGGTCATGGCGCCTCCACCGGTGCCGGCGGCACTTCGGCGAGCCGCTCGATGATCTCGGCGACGATCACCTCGTGAGGCACGTCGCGGCTTTCTACTGTGATGTCGGCCTGCGCATAGATGGGGTAGCGCAGGTCCATCAGCGTTCGCATCACGGCCTCGGGATCGCCACCCTTCAAGAGCGGCCGGTTGTTGCGCTTGCCCACACGGCGCACGAGCAGGGGCAGATCCGCCTTGAGCCACACCGAGATGCCGCGCTCCATTATGGCCGCGCGCGTCTCGGGATTCATGAAGGCGCCGCCGCCCGTGGCCAGGACCTGCGGCCCCGACCGCATCAGGCGGGTAAGGACCTTGCGCTCGCCCTCGCGGAAATAAGGTTCGCCATGCTCGGTGAATATATCCTCGATGCTCTGGCCGGCCGCTTTCTCGATCTCCTCGTCCGCGTCGACGAAAGGCAAGCCGAGGCGGGCGGCGAGCCGGCGGCCGACAGCCGATTTGCCGCAGCCCATCAGGCCGACCATGACGATCGACTTGTCGCCAAGTGCGGATTTGATCGCCTCAAGCGATTGAGCCTCGCACATCTTGTCTTACTCTTGCGATCGAGCCCGATTCGAATTGACTGCTCGCGGCGGCTCCAACAGGCATTGTGGAGCGCCTTGCGGTTAAAGGGCGCCTACTTTGGATTGTGCCCAAGTGCAAGTCATAATGGCGCCACCATGCAAAGAGACTTAAAACAGGACGCGGGATAGCAAAATGCCGAGCTTGTTCCGGTTTCTTGCGGTCGTTGGCACCATTGGCGCCATCATTCTGGGCGTGCTTTACATCCTTGCTACCAAATTCGAGCCCCAGACGCGCACCGTCACCAAGCCCGTTCCGGGCGTCAAAGTTCGAACCGAGTAGCCAGCTCATCCGCCATGCGCAATCCGGCTCTCGCAATCGTGGTGGTCGCGGCGCTGGCGCAGACGCTTCCCGTCCATGATGCCGTCGCCCAGGATTGGGACCCCTTAGACCTATTCACCGAGAAAAAGCGGCCCGAGCCGCAGCGGCAGCCTCCGCCTCCGCAGGGTCCCGACACCATCGCGCCGTCACCCGGTGAAGCCAAGAGCCAGGCGGTCGAGCGCATCGATCTTGCCCCGGTGATGGCGAGCGACGGCTCGGGCCTGCCTTATGAGCTGTGGCGCGGGCTCGATGTGGGGACGTTTGAGCGCCTTGTCGCCGAGATCGAGATTCCGCCGCGCTCGCCGACGCTGCACGCGCTGTGGTTGCGGCTCGTCACCTCCGATGTGACGCCACCCAGCGGCGGCGACGTCAACCAGCAGTTCATGGCCTTGAGGCTCGAGATGCTTTATCGCTCCGGCCTGCTCGAGCAGGCGGGGCAAGAGCTCGCCAAGATGCCGGCTTCGAGCGGCGTTGTCGGCACGCTCGCCGCACGCAACGACATCGGCCTCGGCAAGAAGGAGCAGGGCTGCGCTGAGGCCCAGAGCGCAGGCGCACCTCCCGCGGACCTGCCGAAGCCCTTGAGGGCGCAATCCGCCATCATCTCCGGCTATTGCGCGGCCGTCGCCGGCGACGCTGCAGCGGCGGGGCTCGCGGCCGAGATGGCGCGCGAGGAGGGGCTCAAGACCACGGCGGGACTTGAAGCGCTCGACGCCATTTCCGTCGGCGCGAAGCCCAACATCACCAGCAAGGAGACCATCTCGCTGCTCGACTACCGGCTGGTCGAAGCGGCCGGCGGCACCGTCGAGCCCGCTATTCTTCTGAAGCAGGGCGCACCGTCGCTGCTGGGCGCCCTCGCCCTCGACCCTAACACGCCACCCGCCCTCAAACTGCCGGCGGCAGAGGGCGCAGCGCAGCTCAACGCCATCACGCCTGACGAGCTCGCCGATATCTACCGGCGCCATGCTTCGCTCGGCCCTGCCGGGGGTGCCCCCAACACGGCCGAGCGGCGCGCGCAGTTGTTTGTCGCGGCGGAGGTCGAGCACACGCCCCTGAAGAAGGTGCGGCTCATCCGCTCCTTCCTCGATGAATCGCGGCGGGCGGGCTTCTACCTCGCGGCCCTGCGCATGTCGGCGCGGGCGAGCGACACGATCCAACCCGTCCCCGAGATCGGCTGGTACGCCGAGACTGCGATCGAAGTCGCGCTCGCGGCGGGTGAGTACGACAAGGCGCGCAGCTGGGCCAACTTTGGCGCTACGCAGGGAGGGGGGCCGGAAGGGAGCCTCACGCACTGGCTTGCCCTCATCGATATTGCCGACAGCAACGCGCCGGGAGACCGCCGCGCGAGCCTGCACTACATCGAGGATCTTGCCGTGCATGGACGTCTCGATCCGACGCTGCTCCACCGGATCGCCACCGTGCTCGATGCGCTGGAGTACGACGTGCCCATTCCGCTATGGGAGGCCGCGAGCCGCACGCCGCAGCCGGCCGGCGGCTATCTGCCGGAGACCGGTATCCTCTCCGAGCTGCAGGATGCGGCCAAGAAGCGCGAGTTCGGCCACACGGTGCTGCTCGCCATGAAGACCTTGGGGCCCAACGGCGCAGAGGGCGCGCACATGATCGCTCTCGGCGATTCGATCCGCGCGCTCAAACGCGCCGGGCTCGAGCCAGATGCGCGCAGGCTCGGTTTCGAGGCGTTGTTTGCGAGCTGGCCGCGCGCGATCGTCAACTAGCTGAGGTTTGCCGGGCCGAGGCGGGATGGTCCAAGCGCCAGAGCACATCGAATCCTTCCTCGCCATGCTCGCGGCCGAGCGCGGCGCGGCGGCGAATACGATCGAGGCCTACCGGCGCGATCTCGCCGACTACGCTCAGTTCCTGCAGCGCCGCAGCGTAAGGCTCGCTGCCGCTACGAGCACCGACATCTCCGACTATTTCAAAGAGGCGGCCACAGCCGGGCTGAAACCAGCCTCTCGCGCGCGCCGGCTCTCGGCCGTGCGGCAGCTCTACAAATTCCTCCTCGCCGAGGGCGTCGCTGCAAACGATCCCACGCTCGGCCAGGCGGCTCCGCGCAAAAGCCGTGCGCTTCCCAAGACGCTCAACGTCGCCGAGGTCGATCGGCTCATCAGCGCCGCGGCGAAGCGCGCAGAAACAGCGACCGGCTCGGATCGCCGCCGGGCGCTGCGGCTGCATTGCCTCATCGAGATGCTCTATGCCACCGGCATGCGCGTCAGCGAGCTCGTTTCGCTGCCGCGCGCCGTGCTCTCCGGGGATGAGCGCGTGCTGACCATCAAGGGGAAGGGCGGCCGCGAGCGGCTCGTGCCGCTCAATGCCTCCGCCCGCAAGGCGCTCGACCGTTACCTGGGTGTAGGCGCTTCCGAGGCGGAAGGCTTTACGCCGACGGTTGCCACCAAGTGGCTGTTCCCGTCGCGCAGCGCTCAAGGCCACGTCACGCGCCAGCGCTTCGCCCAGGACTTGAAGGAGCTTGCCGTCGAGGCGGGGCTCGATCCGGAGCGCGTGAGCCCGCACGTGCTGCGCCACGCGTTCGCGAGCCACCTCTTGGACCGCGGCGCCGATTTGCGCTCGCTGCAAAAGCTCTTGGGGCACGCCGACATCTCAACTACCGAGATCTACACGCACGTGCTGGAGGAGCGGCTGAAGAAGCTCGTCGAGGAGCACCATCCTTTGGCCCGTAGAGGACATTAGAGTGCGTTAATCCGGACCGGGTATCGGTCTTGACGGCGCAAAGCCGCGGCGCGATTGTCCGCAGCCCTTAATCCCCGCGAGAAGAGCATTGGACCGTCCTGCAACAACCATCCGCACGTATCTCGACTTCGAGAAGCCCATCGCCGAGCTCGAGAGCAAGGTCGCCGAGCTGCGCGCGCTCGAGGGCGACGACCGGCCGGTCTCCATCGCCGACGAGATCAAGAAGCTCGAGCAGAAAGCGAGGGCGGCCCTCGTCGATACCTACGGCAAGCTTACCCCCTGGCAGAAGACGCAAGTGGCACGCCATCCCGAGCGCCCGCACTGCCTCGACTTCGTCAACGCGCTGATCGATGACTTCACGCCCTTGGCGGGGGACCGCTACTTTGCCGAGGACGAGGCCATCGTGGGCGGGCTCGGGCGCTTCCGCGGCCGCTCCGTCATGGTCATGGGGCACGAGAAGGGGTCCGATACCGAGAGTCGCATTCGTCATAACTTCGGCATGGCCAAGCCCGAAGGCTATCGCAAGGCCGTGCGGCTCATGGAGCTCGCCGAGCGCTTCAATATTCCGGTCATCACGCTGATCGACACCGCCGGGGCCTATCCCGGCATCGGTGCGGAGGAGCGCGGCCAGGCCGAGGCGATCGCCCGCTCCACCGACTGCTGCCTGCGCATCGGCGTGCCGCTGATCACGGTGGTGATCGGCGAGGGCGGCTCGGGCGGCGCCATCGCCATTGCCACGGCGAACCGCATCCTCATGCTCGAGCACGCGATCTACACGGTCGCCTCGCCCGAGGCCGCCGCCTCGATCCTGTGGCGGGATTCCGCCAAGGCCATCGATGCGGCGACCAACATGAAGATTACCGCCCAGGACCTCGATCAGCTCGGCGTCATCGACGTGATCATCTCGGAGCCCATCGGCGGCGCTCATCGCGACCGGGAGCAGATCATGAAGGCGACGGGGGATGCGATCGCGCGTGCGCTGTCGGAGTTCGACGGCAAGAGCCCGGAGGAGATCGTGCGCCAGCGGCGCGAGCGCTTCATGGAGATCGGGCAGGCGCTCTAGGGGCGATTTTTTCAGCCGAAACCGCTCGTTAACCGTCAAATTGCCGTCCAACTCCTCGGCATACTGGGCGAGAATCACCATGGCAGCTAAGTTCTGCCGGCGCGCTAGGAATTTCGTAACCTTAACGATATCTTAAGGGTTAGACGTCGATGGTGATCACCGTGCGCCAGGGGCACTGCGTATGCGTATGACCATCCTTGGCTCGAGCATGAGAGCCCGTGTGTGCGCAGCGATCGCGGCGCTCGCGGGTGCGTTTGCGCTTGCGGCCTGCAGCGGCGGCGCGCCGACCATCCCTGCCGCCGACCAGCCGTTGAGCAGCGAGGCGATGATGCTCTTGGGGCGCAAGGGCATGGACCAGGGCGCGCCCATCTTCGTTCGCATCTTCAAGGAAGAGTCGGAGCTCGAGGTCTGGAAGGCGCGCGACGACGGCCGCTTCTATCACTTCAAGACCTACCCCATCTGCAACTGGTCGGGCGTCATCGGCCCCAAGACGACGTACGGCGACCATCAAGCACCGGAGGGTTTCTACCGCGTCTCCGCCAATCAGATGAATCCGAACTCCCAGTACTACCTCGCCTTCAACCTCGGCTATCCGAACGCCTACGACCGCTCGCTGCAACGGACGGGCGACGCGCTGATGGTGCACGGCAAGTGCAAGTCGGTCGGCTGCTATGCCATGACGGACGCGCTGATCGAGGAGATCTACGGCCTCGCCCGCGAAGCGCTGAAAGGCGGCCAGGAGAGCTTCGAGGTGCACGCGTTCCCGTTCCGCATGTCGGACGAGAACATGGCGCGCTACCGGAACAACCCCAACTACCCGTTCTGGCAGACGCTGAAGCAGGGCTACGACTATTTCGAGCGGTATCGCCTGCCGCCGGCGATCGCGGTGTGCGACCACCACTACGTCGTCAACGTCAAGGCGCCCCCCAACGCGCTCGTGCACCCCGATGCGGCCTGCCCGCGCTTCACGCGGCCGGTCGTCGCCCCCTTCGTGCCGAAGCCGTCCGAGCAACAGCTCGCCGAGGAGCGCATCGTCGTGCCGGGACCGAAGTTGCGGGAGATGCAGGACTTCGCCGCCGCCAAGCCGGCGCCGGCCCAGCCCGACGCCGCATTCGCAACCTCGTACGGGCTCGGCGTCTCGGAATCGACCGGCAGCACGACGGCACCCCAATAAGCCATGTCTAAGAGCCGCACGCTGAAGACGCTCGCCGTTCTCGGCGTGCTGATTGCAGTCATCGCTGGCGGCATGTTTGTGTTCTGGCCGCAGATCTTCGCCTTCCTCGAGGAGGAGGCGATCTGGTCCAAGAAGGCCGAGCACTGGCAGCTCTATTCCAGCGGCAAGACGCTGCCCGGCACGCCCAATCTGGAGAACCTCTCCGGCCGGCTCGCCGCCCAAGGCGCCAAGCTCGGCGATCCGGTGTTCCTGCGCATCTTCAAGCGTGAGTTCGAGCTGGAGGTATGGCTGAAGCACAATGGCCGCTTCGAGCGCTTCGCCGCCTATCCGATCTGCATGTGGTCGGGCGGGCTCGGGCCGAAGGAGCGCCAGGGCGATCGCCAAGCGCCGGAGGGCTTCTACACGGTCGACGCCTCGCAGCTCAATCCAAACAGCAAGTATCACCGCTCGTTCAATCTCGGCTTTCCCAACGCCTTCGATCGCGCGCACGGCCGCACCGGCTCGTTGCTGATGGTGCACGGCGATTGCCGCTCGATCGGCTGCTACGCCATGACCGACCCCGTCATCGACGAGATCTGGACCCTCGTCACCGCCGCACTGCAGGCGGGTCAAAAGCGGTTCCAGGTGCAGGTGTTCCCGTTCCAGATGACGGACGACAACATGGCACGCCATGCTCGCGCTCCCGAGGCGCCGTTCTGGCAGCAGCTCAAGCAGGGGCATGATCTCTTCGCGCAGACGCAGATTCCGCCCGAGGTCAGTGTCTGCCGCGACCGCTACGCGTTCCGCGCCGCCGGCGGCGACAAGGACGGCAGCGCGCCGATTGAAAACTCCTGCCCGAGCACAACCTCGCGCACATAACCCGTGAATGCGGGGGTTGGCCCCGTCGGGGGCGAATCGCCGCAACTGCCTGTGGTGACTTGATAATGTCCATTTGCGCCCTTCAATTCCGGCAGCAAACGGGCAGCCCGCCCCTCTTCCGGCTGGCGCGCCCTCGGGGTCGATCTTGAAAAGGTGGTGAATGCGTCTGTTCTCTGGACACCTAAGCCATTGGGTCTTCGGGCTGTGTGCGGCGGTCGTCATGGTCGGCCAAGCCCACGCCGGGATTCCGCTGGCGCCGGACCTTCCCGCGGGCGCCGTCGACCGCGCCCAGCGCAAGCGGCTCGCGGACGAGGGCAAGCTGCCGCTGCCGGGGACGCCCGACCTGACCAAGCTCGATGAGCGCCTCGCCACGCACCATGTGACGCGCGACGCCTCCATCATGATCCGCATTTTCAAGGCGGAGTCCGAGCTCGAGGTGTGGATGACCACCAACACCGGCGCCTACACCCTCTTCGCCACCTACCCCGTGTGCTTCTGGTCGGGCACGCTCGGGCCGAAG
>DATIZL010000051.1:0-2928 GCA_035517115.1 Hyphomicrobium sp. | reverse complement strand
CCCCATGAACTGCTCGAGCATGCCCGTCTCGCCCATCACAGGGTTGATGGCGTTGACACGGATGTTCTTGGGCGCCAGCTCCGCCGCCATCGACTTCGTGAGCGTGATAACCGCGCCTTTCGTTCCATTGTACCAAGTGAGGCCCGGACGCGGGCGCACGCCCGCCGTCGATGCGATATTGATGATGGTGCCGGCGCCGCGCCGCTCCATCTTCGGGACCGCGGCGAGCGTCGACAGATAGATCGACTTCACGTTGACGGCATAGATGCGGTCGAACTCCGCCTCTCCCACCTCGAGCAGCGGCTGGTTGCGGTGGGTGATGCCGGCGTTGTTGACCATGATGTCGAGGCCGCCGAAGGCTTCCGTCGCCACACGCACCATGGCATCCACGTCGGCCTTGCGGGAGACGTCGCAGGCAACGGCGATCATGCTCTTGACGAAGCCGGCCACCAGCTCGCGCACGCCTTCCCCGTTGATGTCGGCAGCCACCACGCGCGCGCCTTCGAGCGCAAACCGCTCCGCGATCGCGCGCCCGAAACCCGAGGCGGCACCCGTCACGATCGCGACCTTGTGCTCGAGCTTCACGCCGCCTCCTGCTCAAATGCCGCGGCGCTTGACCGGAATCTGGCCGGTGGCCGCAAGACGCGCCGCCTCCGCGCGATAGGGGCTCGCCAGATAGGTGCCGAGAACCTTCTTCTCGCTCGAGAAGAACGACAGCTCCTTCAGCGCGAGCTGCACGGAGGGATCGGCCGGATGCCCCTCGATGTCGGCGTAGAACATGGTCGCGTTGAAGGTGCCCTCGAGCTGGTAGCTCTCGAGCTTGGTCATGTTGACGCCGTTGGTCGCGAAGCCACCCAGCGCCTTGTAGAGGGCGGCCGGAATGTTGAGCACGCGGAAGATGAAGGTGGTTATCACCGGGCCGTTGCCGGGCTCGGCATCCTCGGGCTCGGCCGCCAGCACAACGAAGCGGGTGGTGTTGTGCACCTCGTCCTCGATGTCGCGCCCAAGAATATCGAGGCCGTAGATCTCCGCCGCCAGCGAGGACGCGATGGCGGCAAGAGAGAGATCCTTCGACTCGCCGACCATGCGCGCCGAGCCTGCGGTGTCGGCCTCCGGGACCGGTTTCAAGCCCAGCTCGATCAGCTTGCGCCGGCATTGGCCGAGCGCCTGCGTATGGCTCAAGACGCGCTTTATGGTCTTCAACGTGGCCCCGGGGCACGCCAAAAGTTGATGGCGCACGCGCAGAAAGTGCTCACCTACGATGTAGAGGTCAGCCTCGGGCAGCAGGTGGTGGATGTCGGCGACGCGCCCCGCAACCGAGTTCTCGATGGGAATCATCGCGTACGCGGCGTCGCCCGATTTCACCGCCAGCAACGCATCCTCGAACGTGGCGCAGGCGACCGCCTCGTAGTCGGGATAGGCCTCGCGGCAAGCGAGGTGGGAGTTGGCACCCGGCTCGCCCTGATAGGCGATGCGCGCGGCGGGCGTCTTGGTAGCCGCGGCTCCGCCGCGTTGCGTCGCCGCGCTCGTCTGGCGGGTGGGATTGGGCATGGGTCTTAAGCTGAATGAGCCGCGCCCGGTTAGCGGACGTCAGCTTGCGGGCGAATTGGCGCTCCCGATGAGGCGTCGCGCCCGCTCGAGTTCGGCGGGAGTATCGACACCGAGCGGAACGGTGTCAACGATCTCGACGTCGATGCGCATGCCGGCTTCGAGTGCGCGCAGTTGCTCGAGCTTCTCGCGCCGCTCCAAGGGAGATGGCTTTAGGGCGACGAAGCGGGCAAGCGCCTCACGGCGATAGGCGTAGATGCCGATGTGATGATAAAGGGGACCTTCACCATGGGGCGCGGTCGAGCGCGTGAAGTAGAGCGCGCGCAGCCGCCGCGCCCCTCCGACCGGCGTGCCGACGACCTTCACGATGTTGGGGTTCTCCCGGTCCTCGGGCTCCCGGATCTCGGCGGCGAGCGTGGCGATGTCGACACCTTCGGTCGCGAGCGGCTCGAGGCACGCCTCGATAAGGTGTGGCTCGAGCGTCGGCAGGTCGCCCTGGAGGTTGACCACGAGTGAGGCCTCCGCGTCGGGGTCGATGCGGCTTACGGCCTCGAAGATGCGGTCGGAACCCGAGGCATGGTCGGCGCGCGTCATCAGAGCCTCGCCGCCGGCGGCTGCGATAGCGGCGACGATCTCCTCGCTGTCGGTTGCTACGACCACGCGACCCGCTTGAGCGGCAATGGCCCGGCGCCAGACGTGCACGATCATCGGCTCGCCCGCGATGTCGACCATCGGCTTGCCGGGCAGTCGCGTTGCCGCCATGCGCGCAGGGATCAGGATCAATGTGCGCGTCATCGCGGCAGCTCTGCTCAACTCTTGACCGGTGGCAATTGGTCTCGGGCCGACGCAGTTAGAACGGCGCCGACCTTTGTTGCAAGCCGAAGCGGAATTCCTATAGTCGCGCCAGTTCGCCGGGCCGGCGGCCCAGGCGCGAGCAGCGGCATGGGGTGCTATGGATACCTTCGAAGTTGCCAAGATCGCTGGCGCGGTGCTGTCCGCGCTCCTCGTCATTGTCGGCTTCCGCACGGCTTTGGAGATCTCCGAGGAATCGCGCACACCCGAGAAGCCGGGCTATACGCTCCCCCCGCCGGCCGAGCAGGCTTCACCCGTCAAGCCCGGCGGAGGCGCAGCGGTGCCCGCGCCCGTCGCGCTGCCGGCCTTCGATGCGGCTGCCGTCGTCAAGGCCTCGATCGAGGGCAATGCGCAAAACGGCGCCGCAACCTTCAAGAAATGCCAAGCCTGTCATGACGGGACGAGCGGTGGCCCCAACAAGGTGGGTCCCAACCTGTGGGGCGTGGTCGGGCGTCCCAAGGCAAGCCACGAGGGCTTTAACTATTCCGACGCCATGAAAGCGAAGGGCGGCAATTGGACGCCCGAGGA
>DATIZL010000050.1:0-2124 GCA_035517115.1 Hyphomicrobium sp. | reverse complement strand
CGCCGTCGGCGCTGGTTGGCTACCATGAAAATAGCCGCATAGGCGTCGGCGTCACGTGGCCTGGGCGTTGGGTTCGAGGATGACGCGATAACCGAGGCGTTCGAGGCGGCGTTTGAGGTTCGCGACGGTCCGGGTCTGGGTGATCTGGTCGAGATAGGCTTCGCCGAGGTCGCGGTAGGGCAAACTCCTGGCGAGCATGTGATAGGCGGAGACGAGGATCTTGTGAGCGATGGCGAGCGCCGCGCGCAAGCCGCCGCGGCGGGCCTTGAGGCGGTGGAACTTGTCCTTGAGATAGCTGCCCTTTGTCCGGGACGCAGACATCGCGGCGCCGACCAGGATGGTGCGCAGATGGACGTTTCCCTTCCGGGCGCGGCCGCTTCTCTGCCTGCCGGCGCTCTCGTGGTTGCCGGGACAGACGCCCGCCCAGGCGGCCAAATGATAGACGCTCAAGAATACGCTCATGTCGACGCCGATCTCGGCGATCAGCACGGCGGCAACCACCCAGTCGACGCCCGGAATCTGCATCAGGAGCGCGTGCGGCGCGCTATAGGGCTCGAGCCGCTCGCCAATGCGCAGGTCGAGCGCTGCGATGTCGGCCTCGATGGCTTCGAGCCGGCGCAGTTGCATGGCCAGGAGGAAGCGGTGATGCGCCTCGAGGCGCCCGTCGAGCGCCAGGATCAGATCGGTGCGTTTGCGGCGCAACTGTCCTTTGGCGAGATCGGCCATCGCCTCGGGAGAGGCCTCGCCCGCGATCAGCGCCCGGAGCATCGCGCGGCCAGACACGCCAAAGACGTCGCTGGCGACGCTCGCCAGCTTGATATTGGCGGTCTCCAGGA
Organism: Hyphomicrobium sp.; assembly: GCA_035517115.1. GTDB lineage: Bacteria > Pseudomonadota > Alphaproteobacteria > Rhizobiales > Hyphomicrobiaceae > Hyphomicrobium_A. The sequence continues at coordinate 1,288 of DATIZL010000050.1, read as the reverse complement.
GCTTCAGGAGCCGGTTGCGTTCGGCCGCCTGGCTCTCCACCAGCTTGCGGCGATAGCGCAGCAAATCGCGCAGATCCCGCAGCGGCCGGGGCGGCACGAAGCTCTTGGCGATCAAGCCGTGCCGAACCAGATCGGCGATCCACTCGGAGTCTTTCACGTCGGTCTTGCGCCCCGGCACGTTGCGCATGCGCCGTGCGTTCCCGACGATCAGCTCGAAATGCCCTTCCAGGACGGCGTAGACCGGGCGCCAGTAGATGCCCGTGCTCTCCATCCCGACGTGCGTCACGCCCGCTTCCAGCAGCCAGTCCCGCAACGCTTCAAGGTCCCGCGTCACGGTGCGAAACGTCCGCACCTCCTTCATCGGATGCGCCCCGGGCGCGCCGACCAGAAGACAAGCCACGACCGTCTCCTGATGCACGTCCAGACCACAACACCGCTCGATGATCGCCTGCACCATCGCCTCCCTTCGTCAGAAGGCGACCGTGACGCTGCAGGTACGTACGAGACACTGCCATGCGTGCTCCCCGTTTCCGAGGGCGACAAAGAATGGCGCCTCTATGCAGCGCGGGCCGGACTGCTTATCGGGGTCGCGAACCACCGCAGAATCTGTCAGCCTCAGCACGGTCGCCCGTTGCCAGGGTTCCGACAAATCGGCCCGCGCCGCCACACCCATTTTCACTCATAATGGCGCGCCGCGCGCGCTGGTTGGCTGCTTAGGCTAATGAAGCTTGACCTTCGGCTCGGCACGGCGTGAGAGACCGCGCGCGAGCGTGTCGAGGGTCGTCTTCATGACCCCGTGCAGCGCCCGCTCGTGCATCTTGTACAGCGATCGATACATCCATCGAGCAAGAACGCCTTCGATGAAGAGATGGCCCCCGAAGGCGAGGTTCATGAGATTGCCGATCGCGCCCATGCGGCCGAACGAGACGAGCGAGCCGAGGTCGCGGTAGACGTATGGCTCCATCGGCGCTCCCTGCAAACGGCGCCTCAACTGCTTGGCGAGATGCGAAGCCTCCTGGTGGGCGGCCTGGGCGCGCGGGGGGACGGGAGCCTCGAACCCTTCGCGCGGAACGGCCGCGCAATCGCCGATTGCAAAGATGTCCGGATCGCGGGTGGTACGCAGCGTTGCTTCCGTAACGAGCTGATTGGCGCGGTTGACCTCGAGCCCGGCGAGATTCGCCAATACCTCCGGCCCCTTCACGCCTGCCGCCCAGACCGTGAGCTCCGCGGGCACGAATTCGCCGCTCGCCAATTCGATGCCGTCCGCGCTCACCGCCGAGACGCGTGC
>DATIZL010000049.1:0-12985 GCA_035517115.1 Hyphomicrobium sp. | reverse complement strand
TCGCCGGCAAGCTCCCGGCTGTCGCCGTGGAAAATAGAGATCTGCTGCAACACGGCCAGCGCCCGCTGCTTCTCGCCCATGGCCCGGAGATTGCGGGCAAAATTGAGGGCGATCTTGAGGTCGTGAGGGTTCGCCGCGTACTGCTTGCCCCAGTAGTCGGTCGCCTTCTCGAGCTCGCTTTGCGTCTGCGGGGTGCCTTCCTTGAGCGCGTCCTTGTTGGCGGCCTCCTTGGCGCCGTCGAGCGTCAGCGGGTCGGGGGCGCCGGGGATGGGGAGCTGAGCACAGCCGCCGGCCATTAGGCACGCCGCGAGGCCAAAGAGGCCCCGAGTCCTGCTCAGGCGGTGCCGTGCCCTGCGGCGGTGCGTGACGAGCGCCATCGTGGTCTCCCTGAACGGACTTCAAGGACGCGAATCTGTCCCTTGTCCGTCAGCTTGTGAGACACTCGTCAACAAACGATTAACCGGATTAAACCAGTGGTAAAGGCCAAGCTGCGTCAGCTCGCGGCCGCAGTCTCGGCCCGGGCGCCCTCCTCCCAAGCCTGCATCTCCGGCATGGCGAAGATCGCGGCGACGTAGGCCTGGGCCGTGCCGTCGTCGCCATAGCTGCCAAGGTCGGGGACATAGGTGCGGAAGCGCGCGGCGACGGGTGCATACATCGCATCCGCGTTGGAGAAGCGGCCGAACAGGAACGGACCGCCCTGGCCGAACTTCGCCCGGCATTCGCGCCACAGCGCGACGATCCGCTCCACGTTGGCTGCGACCTCGGGCGGCAAGGTCGCTTGCGGGGAGCGCGCGAGGATTTCCATGGAGCAGTGCTGGCGCAGCGGCATGAAGCCAGAGTGCATCTCGGCGGCAGCGGAGCGCGCGATCGCCCGCGCAGCCCAATCGCGCGGCCACAGCTCCGCCTCCGGGTGGCGCTCGGCGAGGAATTCGAGAATGGCGAGGCTGTCCCAGATGGCAAGGTCGCCGTCGATGAGCGTCGGGACCATGCCGGAGGGGCTGTGCTTCAGGATCTCGGCCTTGGAGTCCGGGAGCCGCAGCCGCACGTTGATCTCGTCGAACGGCAGCCCCGCCCGCCGCATGGCGAGCCACGGCCGCAAGCTCCAACTCGACCAGTTCTTGTTGCCGATGACCAGGCGGTAGCGATTGGCAGCCATGCTCTTGCGTTGCCCTCCGTGATTCTGTTCTGTTCCTGCCGCGAGTCGCCGCGGGGCATATCCCTGCGTGCCGGCACCCTCTGTAGCAAGGACCGGGCGAGTCTTCATGGCCAATGCTCTCAATCCCGCCGATGCGTTCGTGGCCGAAGAGGCCGAGGCGGCGGAAATCCCCATCTGGCTCGTCGAAAAAGGAGCCTCGCTCGAGCCGATCCCGCTCGACGCCGCGCAGCGGAGCTGGGTTGCAGCGAGCGGATTTAAGGGCACCGCCAAGCAGCACGCGCCTGTTCCCTCGGCGGATGGACGGCTCGCCGGCGTGCTTTTAGGGATCGGGGAGGCGGGCGCCGCCGCCGAGCCCTGCGGGCCGCCCGAGCTTCTCCTCGGTCAGCTCGCGCAAGCACTGCCTGCCGGCGCCTACCGTCTCGAAAGCCAGGTGCAGGATCCAACGCTTGCCGCCATTGCCTGGGGCCTCGGCGCCTACCGCTACACGCGCTACAAGAGCGCCGAGGGAACGAGCCCGGCGCAGCTGCGCATGCCTCGCGGCGCCGATCGCGCCGCCGTCCTCAACACCGTGTACGCGGTCTGGCAGGGGCGCGACCTCATCAACGCGCCGGCATCCGACATGGGGCCGGCGGAGCTCGAGGCGGCCGCGCGCGCGCTCGCCGCGCGTCACGGAGCCGCCGTCACGGTCATCGAGGGCGACGATCTTCTGGCCAAGAATTTTCCCATGATCCACGCGGTCGGGCGGGCGAGCTCGCGCGCCCCGCGCCTCATCGACCTCACCTGGGGCCGCGAGGGCGCCGCGACCGTCACGCTGATCGGCAAGGGCATCTGCTTCGACACCGGCGGCCTCGACCTGAAGCCCGCGAGCGGCATGCTTCTCATGAAGAAGGACATGGGCGGGGCGGCAACGGCGCTCACGCTCGGCCACATGATCATGGGCCAGAAGCTCGACGTGCGGCTGCGCATCCTGATCCCGGCGGCCGAGAACAGCGTGTCCGGCAATGCGTTCCGGCCGGGCGATGTGCTGCAGTCACGCGGCGGCCGTACGGTGGAGGTCGGCAACACCGACGCCGAGGGCCGGCTCGTCCTTGCGGATGCCATTGCGCTTGCGGATGAGGAGGGGCCCGACAACATGATCGTGTTCGCAACGCTCACCGGGGCCGCCCGCGTGGCGCTCGGGCCGGATGTCCCCGCCTTTTTCAGCGACGACGAGGCCTTCGCGACCGCCCTGACGAGCGTCTCCGCCAAGATAGGCGACCCGGTTTGGCGGCTGCCGCTTTGGACCGGGTATGACAGCAAGCTCGAGAGCAGCGTTGCCGACATGAACAACATCTGGGACGCGCCCTTCGCCGGCGCCATCATCGCCGCCCTGTTCTTGAAGCGCTTTGCCAAGCGTGCACGTCGTTTTGCCCACTTCGACATTTACGCATGGCGGCCGTCGGCGATCGCGCTCGGGCCAAAGGGCGGCGAGCCGCAGGCGGCGAGGGCTGTGTTTGCTCTGTTGAAGGAGGAGTGCGCTCGATGAGCGAAGGAGCGGGCGAAGCGAAGGCCGCGGCGCCGGGGCTCGATCCGCGGCGCAACGTCTTCCGCCCCGACCTGGCGGCAAAGAGCCTCTACGGCAGGGTCAGCGCCCCGAACTACGCGACGGGCTTTCCCGCGCAGGTTGCGCGCTCGGCCGTGCCAGTGCGCAGCCGGCCCGTGCTGTCGAACGGCTTTGAGACGGAGGCCTTGTTCGGCGAGCTCGTCACCATCTACGACGAGCGCGATGGCTGGGGCTGGGTGCAGCTTCAGCGCGACAAGTACGTCGGCTACGTGCCGCTCGATTCCCTCTCGCGCGAGATCCTAGCGCCTACGCACCGCGTGCGCGCGCTGGGCACCTTCGTCTACGCGCTCCACGACATCAAATCGCCACCGGTGATGCACCTGAGCCTCAACGCCGAGCTCAGCGTCACCGATCGTGACGAGCGCTTCTGTGTCCTCGAGGGCGGCGGCTACGTCGTCTCGCGCCACGTGACCGAGGTCGGGCGGCATGCGCCGGACTTCGTCGAGATCGCCGAGCGCTTCATCGGCACGCCGTATCTGTGGGGCGGGCGCACGCGGCTCGGGCTCGACTGCTCGGGTCTCGTGCAGATTTCGCTCGAGGCGGCCGGGATTTCCGCGCCGCGCGACACCGACATGCAGCAGGACGAGCTCGGGCGCGACGTGCCGGTCGAGGACGCCGCCGAGGGCCTGCGCCGCGGCGATCTCGTGTTCTGGAAGGGGCACGTCGGCATTATGGTCGACAGCGTGACGCTCGTGCACGCCAACGCGCACCACATGGCGGTCACGGCGGAGACCCTGCCCGAGGCGGTGGACCGCATCGCCAAGCTCGGCGCCGATATCGCGGCGATCAAGCGGCTTCCCGGCTTAGGCGCCTAACGGCGATAGGGCAGGAAGCGGCGCTCGCGCAGCTCGGTTCCGTCGTCCTCGAGCGAGGGCATGAGATGGGGTTCCCCGCGCGCCTCGCGCCAGATGCCGCCACCCGGCAGCGTCACCAGCGTCTCGATGGAGCGCTCTAGGCCCGTCAGCCGGCTGATCCAGCGCCGCTGCACGACGCTTCCCTCGGAGATGGCCTCGGCGAACGGCAGGAAGATGTCGAAGGACTCGATGGGGAGGCCTTCGTAGGTCTCCTCCCCGACGGCAAGATCGTAGCGCTGGTCGAAGTGCAAGATCAGCTCGAAGGGGCATGCCTGCGCGAGCGCAGGCGTGACGATGATCTTCCAGTAGTAGCCGGTCTCCGTTTCCTCGACGTGCGCAGCGTCCGCGATCGACGGCGCCCAATAGCGCAGCGCCGTGATCGTCGACTGCAGGCGGGAGCGGAAGACGTCGTCGGGCAGCATGTCGGCCGGATCGTATAGCGGGTCGCGGCCACGATGCCGCAACGCCCGGGAGTTGCAAGCGGAATGTGCCGATTTCCTCAAGCGGACTGCTGTTTGGCGATCTCCTCGTCCTTCGCCAACTGCCGCTGCATGGCGGGGCGCGCCTTCAGTCGAGCGACGTAGCTCGTGAACTCCGGCAACTCCGGCATCATTTTGAACAACATGCCCCAGCGAAGCCCGGAGCCGATGACAACGTCGGCCGCCGTGAATTGCTCACCCAAAAGATAATCGCGTCCTGCCACGGCGTTGCGCAGAACCTCGACGACGGTGTCGTAGTCGGCCCAGCCCGCAGTCGTGCGCGGGGCAGGCGGACGACCGAGCGCCTTGTCGATCATCGCCGGCTCGACGCAGCTCGGACCGTAGAACAGCCACTTCAAGTATTCGCCGCGGCGCTTGTCTCCGATGGGCGGCGCTAGCTTCGCTTTCGGATAGGTGTCGGCAAGGTAGCAGCAGATGGCCGCCACCTCGGTGACGACGACGTCGCCGTCTTTCAGCGCTGGCACCTTGCCCATCGGATTGATGGCAACGAAGGCAGGCTTGCGCTGATCGCCGGCTTTGAGGCTCAGGATCTCGAGCCGATAGGGTTCGCCCAGCTCCTCCAGCATCCAGTGCACGATCGAGGATCGCGACGGCGCGGCGTGAAAGAGCGTGAGCTTCGGGGAGCCTTCGGCCATGGCAGCAGTCTCGCTGGAGTGGGGTGGAGATTAGACGGCAGGGGCAGCGGTCTTGACGACGCTCAAGTTGAGCGCCGCGGCGAGCAGGGCGCGCGTATAGTCCTCTTTCGGGTGCGCGAAGATCTCCTTCGCGGGGCCTTCCTCGACCGCCTTGCCGTTGCGCATGACGATGACGTGGTTGCACAGCGCGCGGATGACTTTGAGGTCGTGGCTGATGAACAGGTAGGCGAGGTCGCGCTTCTTCTGCAGGTCGCGCAGCAGATCGACGATCTGCGCCTGCACCGACATGTCGAGCGCGCTCGTCGGCTCGTCCAGCATCACGAATTTCGGCTTCAGCACCATGGCGCGCGCTATCGCGATGCGCTGGCGCTGGCCGCCGGAGAACTCGTGCGGATAGCGGTCCTGGGCCTTGGGGTCGAGCCCAACCTCGCGCAGCGCGTCGCTGACTTGGGCGCGCCGCTCGGCGTAGTCGAGCTCGGGCTTCTGGATCAGTAGGCCTTCCTCGATGATCTGTCCGACCGACAAGCGCGGCGACAGCGAGCCATAGGGATCCTGGAAGACGATCTGCATGTCCTTGCGCAAGGGGCGCATCTCGCGCTGGGTGAGGGCGTCGATGCGTTTTCCCACGTAGGCGATCGGGCCTTGCGATGAGATGAGACGCATGATCGCGAGCCCGAGCGTGGTCTTGCCCGAGCCGGATTCGCCGACGATGCCGAGCGTCTGGCCGGCGCGCAGCTTGAGCGACAGCCCATCGACGGCCTTGACGTAGTCGACCGTGCGCCGCAGCGCGCCCTTCTTTATCGGGAACCAGACCTTGAGATCGTCGGTCTCGACGACAATGGGAGCGGAATCATTGGGGGCCGGGGGGGCCCCCTTCGGCTCGGCCGCCAGGAGGTGCTTCGTGTAGGGGTGCCTCGGCGCGGTGAAGATCTCCTCGGTGGCGCCCGTCTCGACGATCTTGCCGCCCTGCATGATGTAGACGCGCTCGGCCATCTTGCGCACGATGCCGAGGTCGTGAGTGATGAGCAGCATCGCCATGCCCATCTCGCGCTGAAGCTGGCGCAGCAACTCGAGGATCTGCGCCTGGATAGTCACGTCGAGTGCGGTCGTAGGCTCATCCGCAATCAGGAGATCGGGCTCGTTGGCGAGCGCCATGGCGATCATGACGCGCTGGCGCTGGCCGCCCGAGAGCTGGTGGGGATAGGCGCCGAGCCGCTTCTCCGGCTCGCGCACGCCCACCTTGCGCAGGAGCTCGAGCACGCGCTCGCGCGCGCTCGCGTCGTCCATGTGGCGGTGCAGCTTCAGGACCTCGCCCACCTGCTTCTCGATGGTGTGCAGCGGATTGAGCGAGGTCATCGGCTCCTGAAAGATCATGGAGATGCGGTCGCCGCGGATGGACTGCAGCTGGGGCTCGGAAGCCTTGAGCAGATCGCGCCCCTCGAACCAGACCTCGCCGGAAGGGTGAGACGCCGGCGGGTAGGGGAGCAGCTTCAGGATCGACAGCGCAGAAACGGTCTTGCCGGAGCCGGATTCGCCGACGAGCGCCACCGTCTCGCCGCGGCCGATGCGGAACGAGACCCGATCGACCGCGAGCAACTCGCTGCCGCCGGCCTTGAAGGCGACGGAGAGGTCCCTGACATCCAAGAGCGCGTTCTTTGTCACGGCGGGCCCCTAGCGAAACGTCTTGCGCGGATCAAACGCGTCGCGCACCGCCTCGCCGATAAAGATCAACAGCGACAGCATGAGCGCGACGGAGAAGAAGCCGGTGAGGCCGAGCCAGGGCGCCTCGAGATGGCGCTTGCCCTCGAGCAGGAGCTCACCCAGCGAGGGGGACCCGGGCGGCAGCCCGAGGCCGAGGAAGTCGAGTGCGGTGAGCGCGGCAATCGAGCCGGAAAGCTGGAAGGGGAGGAACGTCAGCATCGCCACCATAGCGTTCGGCAGCATGTGCTTGCGCATGATCTTGGCATGCGAAAGCCCAAGCGCGTGCGCAGCCCTGATGTACTCGAAGTTGCGGGCGCGCAAGAACTCGGCACGTACCACGGCGACAAGGCTCACCCACTCGAACAGCAACAGCGTGCCGAGCAGCGTCCAAAAGCCCGGCACCAGCACCGAGGAGATGATGATCAAAACGAACAGCGATGGCACCGAGGACCAGATCTCGAGGAAGCGCTGGAAGATGAGGTCGGTGCGGCCACCGAAATACCCTTGTATGGCGCCGGCCGTCACGCCGACTCCGGCGGACAGGATCGTGAGCATGAGGCCGAACAAGACCGAGATGCGGAAGCCGTAGATGACGCGCGCGACCACGTCGCGGCCCTGGTCGTCGAGACCGAGCCAATTGTAGTTGCCGATCGCGTGGAAGCGCGCGAGCTGCTCGGGCGGGGCCTCGCACAAGGGCGCCCCCGAGGCCCAGGGCGGCGGCGCCGGATAGCCGAGGCACAGGCCCTCCAGCCCCTTGCGGCCCGGATAGTCCTTGTTGATCGTGTCGTAGGAGTAGCCGATCGGCGGCCACAGGGCCCAACCGTTCTCGGAGATCTCATTGAGGATCTCGGGCTCTTTGAAGTCGGTCACGGCGAGGAAGCCGCCGAACTTCGATTCCGGATAATCGACGAGCACGGGCCACAAGATCTCGCCTTTGTAGCTCATGACGATGGGGCGGTCGTTGGCGAGGAACTCGGCAAACAGCGAGATGCCGAACAGGGTCAAGAAGATGATGAGGCTCCAGTAGCCGCGCCGGTTGGCCTTGAAGTTCGCCCAGCGGCGCGCGTTGATGGGGCTGAGCTGCAAGCGCTCGCGCCAGCGGTGAGCGCGCGCAAACCAAAACGGCCGCGGGCTCTCCAGCTCGGGCGGCGGCTGGTTCTGCGGCAGCGGCGTCTCGATCGCGCGGATATCCAAGCCTTAGACCTCCCGGCTCTCGAAATCGATGCGCGGATCGACGAGCGTATAGATGAAGTCGGACGCGAGGTTCACGACGAGGCCCAAGAGCGAGAATATCCACAGCGTGGCGAAGACGACGGGATAGTCGCGCTTCTCGATCGATTCGAACGACAGCAAGCCCATGCCGTCGAGCGAGAAGATCGTTTCGATCAGCATGGCGCCGGTGAAGAACGCGCTGATGAAGGCGCCCGGGAAGCCGGCGATGATCAAGAGCATGGCGTTGCGGAAGACGTGACCGTAGAGGACCTGGCCCTCGTTCAAGCCCTTGGCGCGCGCCGTGATCACGTACTGCTTGCGGATCTCATCGAGAAACGAGTTGCGGGTGAGAAACGTCAAGGTGGTGAACGAGGTCAGCGCCATGGCGATCATCGGCAGCGTGAGGTGCCAGAAGTAGTCGATCACCTTTCCGGCGAGCGAGAGCTGGTTCCAGTTGTCGGAGGTGAGCCCGCGCGAGGGGAACCACTGAAAGAACGAGCTGCCGGCAAAGAGGATGAGCAGCAGCACCGCGAAGAGAAAGCCCGGGATAGCGTAGGCGACGACGAGGATGGTGCTCGACCACACGTCGAAGGGCTCGCCCGCCTGCACCGCCTTACGGATGCCGAGCGGGATCGAGATCATGTAGGTGAGAAACATCATCCACAGCCCGAGCGAGATCGAGACCGGCAGCTTCTCCTTGATGAGCTGCAGGACGGAGACGTCGCGGAAGTAGCTCTTGCCGAAATCGAAGGTGAGGTAGTTCTTCATCATGATGAAGAAGCGCACGTACGCCGGCTTGTCGAAGCCGAACTGCTTCTCGAGGCTCTTGATGAACTCCGGGTCGAGGCCTTGCGCGCCACGGTATTTCGACGTCACCACGTCGGCGGCGCCCTGACCGAGCTGCGATTGCGCGCCGCCCACCGTCTCGCCCCCGCCACCGCCGATGCGTGTGACCATGGAGCTCTCGTGCCCGGTGAGCTGGGCGATGATGCGCTCGACCGGGCCGCCCGGCGCAAACTGCACGATGGTGAAGCTGATCAGCATGATGCCGAACAGGGTCGGGATGATCAGCAACAGGCGCTTCAAGAGGTAGTGGAGCATCGGGGAGAGCTCAGTTGTTGCTCAATTTCGCGGCCTTGGCGTCGTCGTACCACCACGTGTCGACGATGCCGTCGTCAAATTTGGGCGCCACCTGGGGCCACGCATAGCGGTTCCAGAAGGCGAGGTTGTGCACGGCCTTATACCACTGTGGCACCCAATAGTGGCCGGCGCGCAGCACGCGGTCGAGCGCGCGGCAGGCGGTGACGAGCTCATCGCGGGATTTGGCCTCGACGATACGGTCGATCAGGGCGTCGACGACCGGGTCCTGGATGCCGGCGAGATTGAAGCTGCCGTCCATCTTTGCGGCGTCCGAGCCCCAATAAGCCTTGACCTCGACGCCCGGTGTCAGCGGAAGCGAATAGCGCTCGACGGCCAGATCGAAATCATAGGCCTTCATGCGCCGCTCGTACTGCGAGGCGTCGACGAGACGAAGCGTGGCGTTAACTCCGATCTTCTTAAGGTTGTTGATATAGGGCCCGATGATGCGCTCAAAGCCGTCCTCGAAAATGAGGATCTCAACGTTGAGCGTCTTGCCGCCGGCCTCGGGTCCGCCGTAGCCCGCCGCCGTCAGCAGCTCCTTCGCGCGCCGCAGGCTATCCCGGTTTCTGCCCGATGCGTCGGTCACGGGCGGCACGTAGGGGTTGGCGAACACCTCCGGCGCGAGCCTGTCCCGGAACGGCTCCAACAGCTTCAGCTCCTCCGGGCTCGGCGGGCCGGAAGCCTTCATGGGTGAGTTCTCGAAGTAGCTCTGCGTGCGCGTGTAGAGGTTATAGAACAGGTTCTTGTTCGACCATTCAAAGTCGAAGGCGAGGTCGAGCGCCTCGCGCACGCGCGGGTCTTTGAATTGCTCGCGCCTGGTGTTGATGAAGAAGCCCTGGGCTCCCGAGGGACGCTCGTCGGGCAGCGTGGCACGCTGAATGCGGCCGTCCTTGACCGCGGGCACGTTGCTATAGGCGGTGGCCCAATCGAGCGAGGTGAACTCCTCGCGCAGGCCCACATTGCCGGAGAACAGGTTCTCGAGCTCGATCGTGCGATCGCGGAAGTAGTCATAGCGCAGCTCGTCGAAATTGAAGCGGCCCACGTTGCCGGGGAGATCCTTGCCCCAATAGTCGGGGCGCCGCTTGAGCGTGATGTAGGTCCCGGGCTTGAAGTCGGCGATCGCATAAGGGCCCGAGCCGAGCGGCGGCTCGAGCGAAGTCTGGTCGAAGGGATGCGCGGAGTAGTAGGCCTTCGACAGGATGGGGAGTTGGGCGACGGTCAGCGGCAGGTCTCGGGTAAGAGCGCCAGTGAAAGTGTAGCGCACGGTCTCGGGATCGCGCGCCTCGGCTTTGACGACATCGCGCAGGGCCAATCCGAACCGCGGGTGGCCCTTGGCCTTCAGCGTATCGAAACTGAAGACGACATCGTCGGCCGTCACCGGCGAGCCGTCGGCGAACCTCGCCTCCGGGCGCAGCTTGAAGGTGACCGATTTTCCGCCGGGCGCGACCTCGGCGCTGCCGGCGACGAGACCGTAGACGGCATCGCGCTCATCGTTGGCGCGCGTCATCAGGCTGTCGAAGAGGTAGTCGAGCCCCTGCGCCGCATCGCCCTTCAGGATGAAGTTGTTGAAGCTGTCGAAGGTCTTGGCGCCCGACGTGCCGATGGTCGAAAGGCGGCCGCCCTTCGGCGCATCCGGATTGACGTAATCGAAGTGCTTGAAGTCGGCAGGGTACTTGAGGTCCCCGAAGGCGGAGAGGCCGTGGCGGAATTCGGCGTACGCGGGCGAGGTGAGAAGGAGCGACGCCAGTGCCGCAACGAGCGCGCTTGCGGTCGCGCTCCTGTTTATAGAAGTACGGTTTGCCTTCATTGACCCCGTGCGGCGGCGAGCGCCTTTTGCTTATCCGGATCCATCCACCAGACCTGCGTGACTGCAGAGTTGCGCGAGGGCAGCGTTTGCGGCCGGCCGAACACGTCCCAATAGGCGACCCGCTCGAAAGGATAGTGCCACTGGGGCACGACGTAGTAGTTCCACAAGAGCACACGGTCGAGCGCGTGCGTGGCGGCGAGCAGCTCCTCGCGGTCCTTGGCGAACACGACCTTGTCGATGAGTTTGTCGATCGCGGGGTTCTTGATCCCCGCCGTGTTGTTGGAGCCGTCCTTGTCGGCGGCGGCCGATCCCCAGAAGTCGCGTTGCTCGTTGCCCGGGGATTCGGACTGCGCGAAGTTATCGACAATGATGTCGTAGTCGTGCGCGTCCGTGCGGCGCTTGTACTGGGCGCTGTCGACGACGCGAGCTCTAGCCTTTATTCCGAGCTTCTGCAGGTCTTGCGCGTAGGGAATGACGATCCTCTCGAAGTCGGGGGAATCGATCAGAAACTCGACCTCGAACGGCTCCCCTTTCGCATTGCGCAGGACGTTCTCCTTGCGCCCCGAGGAAAGCCCAACCGTGCGCAGGATGCTGCAGAACGTGCCACAGCTGTCATCTGCCGCGGTCTCCTGCTGCAGCGTCCATCCGGCCTCCGCGAGCAGCTTGGAGGCCTCGCGCATGTGATCGCGGAACTCCTCGGGCGTGTGGTTGACCGGGTTCTTGAACTCGGTGGTGAAGACCTCGGGTGGCACCTCGTCGCGCATCTCGTTCAAGATCTCGAGCTCGCGCCCCTGCGGCAATCCCTTCGAGGCGAGCTCGGAGTTGTCAAAGTAGCTCTCCACGCGGACGTAGAGGTTATAGAACAGCTTCCTGTTGGCCTCGTCGAAGTTGAAGGCGAGATTGAAGGCCTTGCGCACGCGCGGGTCCTGGAACTGAGGGCGCCGCAGGTTGAAGACGAACGCCTGCATGGGGGCGACGCGCTTGATCGGGATCGCCTCCTTCTTCACCCAGCCCTTCTTGATGGCGTCGAAGTCGTAGGCGGTGGCCCAACGGCTCGCGGAGATTTCGCTCCAGAAGTCGATTTTGCCCGACTTGAACTCCTCGAAGGCGGGCGTGCGGTCGAGGAAGTAGGTGAGCTTGAGCTCATCGAAGTTCCACTGGCCCTTCGACACCGGGAGATCCTTTGCCCAATAGTCCTTGACGCGCTCGTAGGTGATGGAGCGGCCGGCGTCGAACTCCTTGATCTTGTAGGCGCCCGAGCCGAGAGGAATCTCCATGGTCGTCTTGGTGAGATCGCGCGGCTCACCGTCGGCGCCGGTACCTTCCCAGAACTTCTTCGGCACAATGTTGAGCTGGCCGACGATCTGCGGCAGCTCGCGGTTGCCCTTCACGTCGAAGGTGAAGGTGACCTCGTGCTCACCCGTCTTCTCGGCCTTGACCACGTTCTTGTAGTAGAAGGCCGTGCGCGGATGCGCCTTCTTCTGCTGCTCGAAGGAGAAGATTACGTCCTCGGGGGTAATGGGTGAGCCGTCCTGAAAGCGCGCCTCCGGGCGAATGCCGAAGGTGACGGAGGAATAGTCGGCGGGATAGGAGACCCACTCGCAGATGAGGCAGTATTCGGCGGAGGCCTCGTCCGGGCTCGAGGCCATGAGCGCATCGTAGACGAGGCCAAGGTCGCCGGCCGGGGCGCCCTTCACCGTGAACGGATTGAGGCTGTCGAACGATCCCTCGGCGAACGCCCGCAGCGTGCCGCCCTTGGGCGCATCCGGATTGACCCAATCGAAGTGCTTGAAGTCGGGCCCGTACTTGGGCTCGCCGACGAGGGAGAGCGCATGGTGGCGCGTCTGCGCAGCCGCCGCAGTGGTGGAAGGGGGCGGATCGGTCTGCGCGGCCGCTCGATCGATCGCGGCAGCGGCACCGCCGAGGAAGGTCGCGAGCAGAATTGCAGGAACGTTCGGACGCGCAAGCACCAGACTTTTCCTTCCTCTCACGATCGCGGGAAAGCGGGGCGGCCGGCCGGCGACGCCTCCGATTGAGACGGGAATACCCTGGAGCGTCGCAAAATCCGGGCTGAAGCGCGAGTTAACTTGCTGTCATTTGTGTCCCTCGGGGACTTCACTTCAAAGTGTTCAGATAGGCAAGGAGATCGGCGAGCTCGCCCTGATCGGCGATGCCCGGAAACAGCATTTTCGTTCCTGGAACGAACGTCTTGGGCGAGTGCACGAACTGGGCGAGGTCCTCGGGCGTCCAATTGCCGCCCTTCGCTTTCATGGCGTCGGAATAGTTAAAGCCCTCGTGGCTTGCCTTGGGACGCCCGACCACGCCCCACAGGTTGGGACCCACCTTGTTGGGGCCACCGCTCGTCCCGTCATGACAG
>DATIZL010000048.1:0-30465 GCA_035517115.1 Hyphomicrobium sp. | reverse complement strand
GAGGAGACGGGCTACCCGAACTTTTACAGCAGCGAGGTCGAGAAGGCGGTCATGCGCTTTCAGGCCTCCAACGGGCTTGCTCCCACCGGGATCCTCGACAAGCGTACCATCGCGGCGCTCAACGTGCCGGCCGAGGTGCGCCTAACGCAGCTCAAGGTGAACCTCGAGCGCCTCACAGATCTCGTGAAGATTGCCGGCAAGCGCTACGTGCTGGTCAATATCCCGGCCGCGCAGGTCGAGGCCATCCAGAACAACACCGTCATCTCGCGGCACTCCGGCGTCGTCGGCAAGCCCGACCGGCCGACCCCCCAACTGCGCTCCACCATCACCGACCTCAACTTCAATCCGGTGTGGACGTTGCCGCCGACGGTCATCAAGGAGGATCTGATCCCCAAGGGCCAGGATATGCAGGCGAAGGGGCAGAACGTCTTGGAGAAGTTCGGCATCGACGCCTACGAGGGCGGCAAGAAGATCGCCTCGGCGTCGATCGACTGGAGCTCGGCCAAACCCCTGCAACTCTCCTACCGCCAGGCTCCGGGCAAGGACAATCCGCTGGGCTTCCTGAAGATCAACTTCCCGAGCGCAAGCTCGGTCTACATGCACGACTCGCCGAAGGAATCACTCTTCGGCCGCAATTTCCGAGCCGCCAGCTCCGGCTGCGTGCGCGTGCAGAACATCGAGGAGCTCGCGACCTGGCTGCTTCAAGGCCAGCCAGGCTGGACCCAGGAGCAGGTCCAGGCCATGAAGGAGAACGGCCAGACTAAGGTCGTACGGCTGAAACGCCCCGTTCCCCTGTATTTTGCCTATGTTACCGCCTGGGCGACGGAGGATGGCGTCATCCAGTTCCGGCCCGACGTCTACCAGAAGGACGGCGTGGGCGAGGTCGCTGCGGCATATTAGGCCAAACTCCGCACTGTTGATCGGCATCAAGGGCCGACTGCCGGCAGGCCCTTAACACTTTGCTGCGCCCCCAAACGGCCGTGGCGCGACAATAGACACATTGCCCTCGACGCTCTTTAGAATGATGCTAAGTAAAAAAGGCGTAGGGGAGTGAAGGACGCTCGATGGAGTACGAAGGTAAATTCAAGGAAGCGCTGGAGGCCATCCGCCAGGAAGGCCGCTACCGCGTCTTTGCCGACTTGAAGCGCCGCCGTGGTGCGTTTCCCGCCGCCGAGCACTTCACGGCCGACGAGCAGAGTCACCCCATCACCGTCTGGTGCTCCAACGACTACCTCGGCATGGGGCAGCACCCGGCCGTCATCGCCGCCATGCACGAGGCGATCGATCAGGTCGGCGCCGGCTCCGGCGGCACCCGCAACATCTCAGGCACCTGCCACTACCACGTCGAGCTCGAGGCCGAGCTTGCGGACCTGCATGGCAAGGAAGCCGCACTCCTCTTCACCTCCGCCTACGTCGCCAACGCCGCCACCCTGTCGACGCTGGCCAAGCTTCTGCCCGGGCTCGTGATCTTCTCGGACGAAAAGAACCACGCGTCCATGATCGCCGGCATCCGTCACGGCGGCGGTCCGAAGCACATCTTCCGCCACAACGACCTCGCCGACCTCGAGGCGAAGCTCCAGGAGTACGATCGCGCGACGCCCAAGCTGATCGCGTTCGAGAGCGTCTACTCCATGGACGGGCACATTGCGCCCATCGCGGCCATTTGCGATCTCGCCGAGAAGTACGGCGCGCTCACCTATCTCGATGAGGTGCATGCGGTCGGCCTCTATGGCCCGCGCGGCGGCGGCATTGCCGAGCGCGACGGCGTCATGGGCCGCGTCGACATCATCAACGGCACTTTGGCGAAGGGTTTCGGCGTCATGGGCGGCTACATCGCCGCTTCCCGCGACTGCTGCGACGCCATCCGCTCCTACGCGTCGGGCTTCATATTCACCACCTCGCTGGCGCCGGCGCTGGCTGCCGGTGCGCTCGCCAGCATCCGCCACCTGAAGACGAGCGTGATCGAGCGGGCCCGCCTGCACGAGCGCGCACAAACCTTGAAGCGGCGCCTGTCGGAAGCCGGCCTGCCGCTCGTCGCCGGTCAGAGCCACATCGTTCCGGTGACGGTCGGCGACCCGGTGCACTGCAAGGCGGTCACCGATACCTTGCTCGACCGCTACGCGATCTACGTGCAACCGATTAACTATCCGACGGTCCCGCGCGGCACCGAGCGCATCCGGCTCACGCCTTCGCCGGTGCACACCAACGAGCAGATGGACCACCTCGTGCGCTCGCTGACCGAGCTGTGGGAAGCCTGCCCGCTCGCCAAGGGGCAGACCGTTCGCCTCGCCGCGGAATAAAGGCGGGACCTTTCCTCCTGCCAGCGGCAAAAAAGGCCATAGCGAGAAAGCGGCTATTGTGCTGCCAGAGAGGTTGAGCCGGAGGCGGCTCGACCTTACTATGCCTTGATTAGCCTCGCCGGGGCTGCGGCAGCGCCCCTTTTGAATTCCCGACGTCTCTCGCGCGCGACAACAAGGAAACACCCAATGTTCACGATGAAGGCCCCCGCCGCCTCGAAGTCCGGCTTCTTCACCGCCTCGATCGCCGACGGCGATCCGGAAGTCGCCGACGCGATCGGCAAGGAGCTGGGGCGCCAGCAGAACGAGATCGAGCTCATTGCGTCCGAGAACATCGTCTCCAAGGCGGTGCTGGAGGCGGCCGGCACGGTGCTCACCAACAAGTATGCGGAAGGATACCCGGGCAAGCGCTACTACGGCGGGTGCCAGTACGTGGACGTGGTCGAGCAGCTCGCAATCGACCGCGCCAAGAAGCTGTTCGGCTGCGGCTTCGCCAATGTGCAGCCGCACTCGGGCAGCCAGGCGAACCAGGGCGTCTTCAATGCGCTGGCGACGCCCGGCGACACCATCCTGGGCTTGAGCCTCGCCGCTGGCGGCCATTTGACCCACGGCGCGCCCGTCAACCAGTCGGGCAAGTGGTTCAAGGCCGTATCCTACATGGTGAAGCCCGACACCCACCGCATCAACATGGACGAGGTCTACAAGCTCGCGCTCGAGCACAAGCCGCGCATCATCATCGCCGGCGGCTCGGCCTATCCGCGCCACATCGAGTTCGCGGACTTCCGGGCCATCGCCAACGAGGTCGGTGCCTACCTGATGGTGGACATGGCGCACTTTGCCGGCCTCGTCGCCGGCGGCGCGCACCCGAGCCCGTTCCCGCACGCGCACGTCGTCACCACCACGACGCACAAGACGCTGCGCGGCCCCCGCGGCGGCATGATCCTGACCAACGACGAGGACATCGCCAAGAAGGTCAACTCGGCGATCTTCCCGGGCATCCAGGGCGGTCCGCTGATGCACATCATCGCGGCGAAGGCGGTCGCCTTCGGCGAGGCGCTGCGGCCCGAGTTCAAGGTCTACGCCAAGAACGTGATCGAGAACGCCAAGGCCATGGGCGAGGTGCTCGTCAACTCCGGCTTCGCGCTCGTATCCGGCGGCACCGACACGCATCTGATCCTGCTCGATCTGCGGCCCAAGAAGCTCACGGGCAACATCTCGGAGAAGGCGCTGGGCCGTGCCCACATCACCTGCAACAAGAACGGCGTGCCCTTCGATCCCGAGAAGCCGATGGTCACCTCGGGCGTCCGCCTCGGCGCTCCCGCCGGGACGACGCGCGGCTTCGGCGTCGCCGAGTTCCGCGAGGTCGGCCGCATGATCGCGGAGGTGCTCGAGGGGCTCGCCAAGAACGGCGAGGCCGGCAACGGGGCGGTGGAGGCCAAGGTCAAGGGGCAGGCGCTCGACCTCTGCAAGCGCTTCCCGATCTACGCCTGATTTCCTGAGCCCTAATTCGAGGTGCCCGCAGGTGTCCGTTGGATATCCGCGGGCACCTCGTTGCGTCTGTCACGCCCGAGCGGCTAATACTGATGGTGCGGCGCCGACTGGGAGCGCTCGCGCGGGCCCGAACGGAGCGCTCTCATGCGTTGCCCCTATTGCGCGGGCGGAAATACGCAAGTGAAGGACAGCCGCCCCACCGAGGAGAGCGCGGCGATCCGGCGGCGGCGCATCTGCCCCGACTGCGGGGGTCGCTTCACCACCTTCGAGCGCGTGCAGTTGCGCGAGCTCACGGTCGTCAAGCGCTCGGGCCGCAAGGTGCCCTTCGACCGCGACAAGCTCATGCGCTCGGTCGAGGTGGCGCTCAGGAAGCGCCCCATCGATCCGGAGCGCGTCGAGCGCATGGTCTCGGGCCTCGTGCGCCAGCTCGAGAGCTCCGGCGAGACCGAGGTCGCGACCTCCACCATCGGCGGGCTCGTCATGGAAGCGCTGCGCGGCCTCGATCCCGTCGCCTACGTGCGCTTTGCCTCCGTCTACCGCGACTTCCGGGAGGCCGCCGACTTCCAGGAGGTGCTGAGCGAGATCGCGGGGGAGCCGGTTGCATCGCGCGCGCCTCCCCGCATCGCATTCGAGAGCCCGGTCGTCGAGACGGCGCCGCTCAAGAAGCACTGACGTCTCATGGATGCTTCGGCCGGTGCCGCGTTTGACCTTTCCATGATGGCGATTGCGCTGAGGCTTGCCGAACGCGGCCTCGGCACTACGGCGCCCAACCCCTCGGTAGGTGCGGTGATTGCTGATGAGGCAACGGGCGAGGTCATCGCGCGCGGCTTCACTGCCCGCGGCGGGCGCCCGCACGCGGAGACCGAAGCGTTGCTGCGCGCCGGGGCGCATGCAAGGGGCGTGAGCCTTTACGTCACGCTCGAGCCGTGCTCGCATCATGGAATGACGCCGCCGTGCGCGGACGCCGTCATTGCCGCGGGCATCGCCCGCGTCGTTTGCGCCATCGAGGACCCCGACCCCCGCGTCGCCGGGCGCGGGCTCGCGCGTCTTCGGGGGGCTGGCATCGCCGTCGAGCGCGGGCTGATGGCCCGCGAAGCGCACTGGATGACGATCGGGCATATCCTGCGCGTCACCGAGCGGCGTCCCTTCGTGCAGGTGAAACTGGCGCTCGACGCCAAGGGAGACATGCCACACGGAGCAGGGGGGCAGCCCGCGTGGGCAACGAGCGCGGAAGCGCGCGCGCAGGGCCATCTGATGCGCGCGCGCGCCGATGCCGTCCTTGTCGGGCGGCAGACGGTCCTCGACGACGACCCGCTGCTCACGTGCCGGCTGCCCGGCCTTGCGGACCGCTCACCCGTGCGGGTCGTGCTCGCGCGCCGGCTCGACGGACTCGCGGGAAGCCGTCTTGCGCACAGCACGCGCACGCACCCCCTGTGGGTGTTCTGCGGTGAGAGTGCCGACGCCGCCGCGCTCGCGGGCGCCGGCGCGCGCATCTTCCGCGCCCCCGAGATCGGCGGCGAGCTGTGGCTGCCGTCGGTGATGGAGACGCTCGTCGCCAACGGCATCACGCGGCTGTTGGTCGAGGGCGGCGCGCGAACCTGGGCCTTATTCTCGCGCGCGGGGCTCGTCGACGAGGCGGTGCTGTTCCATGCGCGTGCAGCCGGCAGTAAGCCGCTCACGGCGGAGCAAGGATTAGCCGCCCTTTCACGCTACGTCGCGACGGAAAGCTTGGAGGCATGCGAGCATCGTAGCGTCGGTGGCGACGATATGATGGTGTTCCGCCGTCACTGGCGCAGCACCGGTTCGCGCGCGCAACAACGATAGGCAGCAAGGAAGGAAGCCATGTTCACCGGCATCGTCTCCGACATCGGCGAGGTCGTGGCGCGCGAGGACGGGCGCTTCTCGATCCGCACCCGCTACGCTCCCGCAACGCTGGAGGTCGGTGCCTCGATGGCATGCGATGGCTGCTGCTTGACGATGACATCGGTGCGCGAGGACCCAAAGGGCAGCGTTTTCACCGTTGACACCTCGAATGAGACGCGCGCCAAGACGACCATTGCCGATTGGAAGCCCGGGCGCCGCATCAACCTCGAGCGTCCGCTGCAGGCGGGGGCGGAGCTCGGCGGCCACGTGGTGATGGGTCACGTCGATGGGCTGGCGCGCATCCTTGAGGTGCACCCCGACGGCGAGAGCCGGCGCTTCTCCTTCGAGGTGCCCGATCACCTGGCACCCTACATCGCGCCCAAGGGATCGATCGCGCTCGACGGGGTCTCGTTAACGGTCAACGAGGTGAGCGACAACCGCTTCGGTGTCAACGTCATCCCGCACACCTTGACGGTGACGACGTGGGGCGCGAAAACCCCCGGGCAATCGGTCAACATCGAGGTCGATGTGTTCGCGCGCTATGTCGCGCGGCTCTTGGAGTTCCGCCCGTGACGCACGAAGCCGGCGCGACGGCCATATCGCAAGGCCGCGGCTGCCTGTCCGCCATCCCCGAGATCCTCGAGGACATGCGCAACGGGCGCATGGTCGTGCTCGTCGATGCGGAGGAACGCGAGAACGAGGGCGATCTCGTCATTCCCGCGCAGATGGCGACGCCCGATGCGATCAACTTCATGGCCCGCTTCGGGCGCGGCCTCATCTGCCTCTCTCTCAACCAGCAGCGGGCGCACGAGCTTGGGCTCGAGGCGATGGTGCGGCGGAACGACTCACGCAACCGCACCGCCTTCACTCAGTCGATCGAGGCGCGCGAGGGCATCTCGACCGGCATTTCCGCGCACGACCGCGCGCGCACCATCGCGACTGCCATCGATGCCACCAAGGGTGCGGCCGATATCGTCTCCCCGGGCCACGTCTTTCCGCTCATCGCGCGCGAGGGCGGCGTCTTGATTCGCGCCGGCCACACGGAAGCCTCCGTCGATCTTGCGCGCCTAGCCGGGCTTTTTCCTGCCGCCGTCATCTGCGAGGTCATGAACGACGACGGCACCATGGCGCGCATGCCCGACCTCGTCGCCTTCGCGCAACGGCACGGTCTCAAGATCGGCGCCATCGAGGACCTGATCGCCTACCGCCTGAAGAACGACCACTTGGTGCGTCCGGTCGCGCGCACGCGCATCACGACGGCCGTGGCGGGTGCCTTCGACCTTCACGTCTACGAGACCACGGTCGAGCCGGGCGAGCACCTCGCCCTCGTCAAGGGCGATCTGTCGGCGCCGGGCCCGGTGCTCGTGCGCGTGCACGCCGTCAACGCGCTTGCCGATCTGCTCGGCGCGGGCGAGACCGGGGAGGGGTGCCGCGTCATCGACGCTTCTCTGCGCGCCATCGAGCGCGAGGGACGTGGCGTCGTGGTGCTGATCCGCGATCTGCGTGCGAAATCCGTGTCGGAATGGATCGAGCGGCGCGCGCGCGACCCCAAGACATCTGACGGCGCGCGGGAGCGCCGCCGCGTGGAGGTCGGAGTGGGCTCGCAGATCCTCACCGATCTCGGCGTGCACGATATGGTGCTGCTGACCAACACGCCCGCCCACGTCTACGTCGGCCTCGAAGGGTTCGGGCTGCGCATCGTCGGCACGCGAAGGATCGAGTGAACGCCATGACCCTCAAGACCAAACCGCCGGTGCAGAGCGCGCCCAGGATGACCCGCCATGAACATCAGGCGCGCGTACTCATCATCGAGGGCCGCTTCTACGACGAGATCTCCGATGCGCTCGCCAACGGCGCCATCGCCGCGCTGAATGCGCAGGGCGTGGGTTACGACCGCATTACCGTGCCGGGTGCGCTCGAGATTCCGCAAGCGCTGGCTGAGGCGGTGTCCGCGGGCCTGATCCCGCGCTCAGCCGATAGCGGCCGCTGGGACGGCGCGGTCGCACTCGGCTGCGTGATCCGCGGTGAGACCTCGCACTACGACATCGTCTGCAACAACGCCAACCACTGGCTCATGGAGGTCGCCATCCGGAATGGAGTGCCACTCGGCAATGGTATCCTGACGGTGGACACCGAGGCGCAGGCGCTTGCGCGCGCGCATGGGGCCGTCGGCAAGGGCGGTGCCGCCGTGCGTGCATGCTTGAGTCTCATCGAGCTAGCGCGCACCTTCGCAGGACAGAGCGCATGAGCGGCAGCGACCAGAGCCAATCCGCGGCCCAGCTGCAGCCGCGTACCGCCGCACGCGTGGCGGCGGTGCAGGCGCTCTATCAGATGGACATGGCCGGAACCGACCTTAACGCGGTGATCGACGAGTTCGTCAGCCTGCGCTTTCCGCGGCCGCCGGGGGATGAAGTGGCGTCCGGCGCGGACGCCGCGTTCTTCACGGAGCTCTTGCGTGGTGTCGTCCGCCGCCAACGCGACATCGACCCCCTTATCGACCAGCAACTCGCCGAGGGCTGGCGGCTCATTCGCATCGATGCGATCGTGCGCGCCATCCTGCGCGCCGGCGTGTTCGAGCTTATGGAACGTCCCGACGTGCCGGCCCGCGTCGTGATCAATGAGTACATCAACGTCGCGCACTCGTTCTTCGCGGAGGACGAGCCCAAGGTGGTCAACGGCGTGCTGGACAAGCTGGCACGCCGGTTGCGGCCGGCCGAGTTCAACGGCAATGACAGCCGAAAAGCCCGATAGCGAGGAGGCGATCATCGCCGAGTTCTGGGCCCCGCTCGCGGCCGGCTTTCCCGGCGCGATGGGGCTCAAGGACGACTGCGCGGCGATAACGCCGCCGCCCGGCTGCGATCTCGTGGTGACGACGGACGCCGTGACCGCGGGCGTGCACTTCTATCCCGGCGAGGAGCCAGGTGCCATCGCGTGGAAGGCGCTCGCGGTCAACGTCTCCGATCTCATCGCCAAGGGCGCCGCGCCGCTCGCGTACGTGATGGCGCTGGCGTTGCCGGACACGCCCGAGCGCACGTGGCTCGCGGCCTTCGCCGATGGCCTGCGAAAGGCGCAAGCCGCGTTCGGCTGCTCGCTCATCGGCGGCGACACCGACCGTACGCCGGGGCCGCTCAGCGTCTCGATCACCGCATTGGGGACGGTGCCATTGGGCCGCATGGTACCCCGGTCGGCGGCCAAGCCGGGCGATGCCGTCTACGTGTCGGGAACGATCGGGGATGCGGCGCTGGGTCTCGCTTTGCGGCGCGATCCGGCGCTTGCCGTGCGTTGCGGGCTCGACGCCGTGGCACAGGCCCATCTCGACGCCCGGTATCGGCAACCCAGGCCGCCCGCGGGTCTGCGCTCCGCGCTGCTCGACCATGCGCGCGCGGCGATGGACATTTCTGACGGCCTCGTGAAGGATTTCGATCGGCTGTGCCGCGCTTCAGAAGCCGGCGGCCGGATCGATGCCGCCGCCGTGCCGCTCTCTACGGCGGCGCGAGTGATCTTAGCCGCCGGCTGCACCACGCTCGCCGATCTCATCACCGGCGGCGAGGACTACGAGGTGCTGGCGGCGATTGCGCCACAGCAGGCGGGGAAATTCGAAGCCGCCGCCGCTGCCGCGGGAACTCCCGTTACGCGCATAGGCTTCATCGATGAGGCCGCGCACGGGGTGCGCGTGCGCGACGGAAGCGGACGGCCCATGGCGTTCACGAGGACCGGGTGGGATCATTTTTCAGGTTAGCTCCTTCGGCAGCCGGCGGTCGAGATCCTGAGGCGGCCGATTGGCTTCGTTGCCATGGGAGACGGCGTCTGGAAGCGGGGGATCGTCTTTGTTTGGCCATATCCGGTCGGCAGTGAAGACGTTTGGTGGCCAGGCGAAGCTTGGGCAGCCCTGCCGCCAGCCCGAAAGCTCGGCTCTCGTGCGCGAGAGCAACGGTCAGGATGGATCGATGCCGGCATTGCGCGCGCCCGCGCAGCCCCGCGGGGCGCAGATTGCCAACCTCCCCGGGAGCTTGCGCCGTCCACGAGCCGCGGGCGTGAGCGGATTCATCATGGCGCTCTTTATGCTCGCCATGCCAGCCTGCGCGCAGGCTGCACAGGCCAATTGGTGGGAAGGTATCACCGGCTTCGGGCAGCCCGATTATTCGAACCGGCGCAAGCACGATTCCGGCGACCGGCCTCAGGCCGCGGTCGAGCCGCTCGACGATCTGCGTTCCGATGCCACTCCGTGGCGCAGCGACGAGATGATCGCCGCCATGGAGGATGCCATCCAGCGCTATCAGGCCATCGCCGCCGCCGGCGGCTGGCCGCTCGTCCCTGTTGGACGCATGATGCGCGAGGGCGAGGACGACGAGCGCGTGCCGATCCTGCGCAAGCGCCTGCAGATGAGCGGGGACCTTCCGCGTCGCGCCGCGCCCTACAACAGCTACACCTTTGATGAGGAGGTGACCGCCGCCGTGCGCCGCTTCCAGCGCCGCAACGGCCTGCGCCCGACCGGCCGCATCGAGCGCTCGACCTATCCCGCGCTCAACATGACGACCGAAGAACGGCTCGCGCAGCTGCGGCTCAACCTCGGGCGCATTCGCGAGCTCATGTCGCAGCCGATCACGGACCGCTACATCCTCGTCAACCTCCCGGCGTTCCAACTCGAGGCCGTGGACAGGTTCGAGGTTCAGCAGCGCCACCGCGTGATCGTCGGACGCACCGAGCGCCCCTCGCCGTCGGTCAAGGCGACCGTGAAAGCGCTGAACTTCTACCCCTACTGGCGGGTGCCGGAGAGCATTGCCCACCTCGATCTCATTCCTCATGTGATCAAGGAGCCTGGCTACCTGGCTGAGGAGAAGATCCGCGTCTTCACCAGCGTCGACGGTCCCGAGGTCGATCCGGCGGCGGTCGACTGGAACTCCCCGGAGGCGCAGAAGCTGAAGTTCCGCCAGGACCCCGGTCCCCAGAACGCGCTCGGCGTCGTGCGCATCGACATGCCCAACGACCAGACCGTCTACATGCACGACACGCCGATGAAGCCGTTGTTCACGCAGCGCGCGCGTGCCTTCAGCGCCGGCTGCGTGCGGGTGCAGGATGTGCTCGACCTCGTCGACTGGATCGCGCGCTACGAGCCCGGCTGGACGCAGGGGCGTGCGCAACAGACCGTCGATGCCGGCCAGCCGGTCGACATCACGCTCACCCGGCCGGTTCCGGTCTTCTTCACCTACATCACGGCCTGGGCCGAGCGCGACGGGACCGTGGCCTTCCGGCCCGACCTTTACGGGCGCGATGGATCCGTCGACAGGACCGCCGAGATGGACCGCGACCCCAACGAGCCGCCTCCAGCGCCGACACTCGCGCCATAGCCGACGCACTGCGCGCTCGCCCAAGCGCCCGCGCATTCCTATATGATGGCGTGGGCTTAACTCTCGCGTTGTCTCATGAGCTGGTCGATAAAGCTGTTCACGCTCGGCGGCACCGCCGTCCGCATGCACTTGACTTTCCTGCTGCTGGTCGCCTGGATCGCCGTGATCGAGTGGCAGCATGGCACCCCCGAGGATGCCGTACGCGGCGTTCTCTTCATCCTCGTGCTGTTCGCGTGCGTCGTGCTGCACGAGTTCGGACACATTTGGGCGGCCCGGCGCTACGGCATCCGCACGCCCGACGTCACCCTGCTTCCGATCGGCGGCGTCGCCTCCATGGAGCGTCTGCCGGAGCAGCCCACGCAGGAGATCGCGGTGGCCCTCGCCGGGCCCGCCGTCAATGCGGCGATCGCCTTTGTCATCCTGCTTCTGCTGCGGCTCGACCTCTCGACATTGTCCCTGGGGGCGGTCCAAGGCAGCTTCTTGGCCCAGATCGCCGCCGCCAACCTGGTCCTGCTGGTATTCAATCTCATCCCGGCATTTCCCATGGACGGCGGCCGCGTCTTGCGCGGCGTGTTGGCGATTTGGCTCGGCTTTCCCCGTGCGACCCAGGTGGCCGCGCGCATAGGGCAGGGCTTGGCCATCGTGCTCGCCGCCGCTGGCCTTATGGGCAACCCCATCCTCGTGCTGATCGCCATCTTCATCTTCGCGGCGGCGGGCGGAGAGGCGCGCTACGTCAAGCTGCGGGAGCTCGCGCGCGGGCGCCCGGTCACCGACGCGATGATCGCGCCGACGGCGGGTCTGAGCGTGATGGCGACGGCCAACGATGCGGCGGCCCTTTCGGCGCGCTCGGGGCAGCGTGTGCTGCCGGTGCTCGATGGGGCTGGCCGACTGCGCGGGGTGGTGCCGAGCGGGAAGGCCGTCGAGGCGGCCAAGCGCAATGCGGGCACCACGCCGGTCCTGGAGCTGATGGTGAGCGATGTCCCGACGGTGCCGGAGTCGGCGGGCCTCGAGACGGCGATCCCGCTGCTCGTTAGCTCGCGCGCCCGCTGCGTCGGCGTCGTCGACGGCTCGGGAAGCTTCGTCGGCTACCTCACGCCGGAGAGCATATCTGAGCGGCTCGCGGCGCCCCTTGGCGCGCAGAAGCAGGCGTCGGGCTCTCTGCGGAGGTAGGACCTAGCGGTCCCCTTCTCGTAACGACATGATGAAGGCCGCGAGCCGGGCCTTCTCCTCTTGCGACAGATGGTGGTTCGGCATCGTGGGCGGCGCGATCTTGAGCCAGCTCGCGATGCCATCGACGGATTGCCCGGGCCGGTTGGCGACCGCGCGGAAGCTCGGGATGCCGGAGTGGCCGCTCTTCTCCCCTTGACCCGGCTGCATGTGGCAGCCGGCGCAAAGACGCTCGGCGAGCTCGCGCCCCTGCTCGACGTCCGAGCGCGCGAGGGCCGAGCTGAGGGGAAGGCCGCCAGCGGCCGCCGCAACGGCGAGCAACACAGTACGTTTCAACATCCAAGCCTCCTCCGCCCCAATCTATACCGCCGCGCGATGGAGAGCGTTCCAAATGTAGGCGAGGACCCAGCCGATGGCATAGCCGGTCAGGCTGGTCAGCAGCACGAGAACCACCGCGGCGATAAGCTCGAAGGGGCCGACGACAAGCGGCAGATGAATCATGTGCATCCACAGCACGAAGTCGATGAGGGGCTGCCCCCAGCCGACGAGAACCAATAGCGACCAAAGCAAGTGCCAGCCGCCAAGGAGCAGCCCCACTGCCAAACCGGCTTTGTTGCAATCGACCTCAGTCATTCTGTTTTTCCCATTTGAGTTCGGGGTTTGCAGGATTTCATCGGCACAGGAGGCATGCTTTGACCGGCGTCAAGGCATCAGCCGGGCGATCCGCGGTTACAAAAATCGACATTTTGGCACCGGCTTCGGCAAGTCCTGAGACGTCCGTGCTGCCTTAGTGGGGCGCGAGGGCTGCAGGGACGGGGCAAGCAATGATGATGCCGATCTCGACGCTTCAGAACGTGAAGCCGCAAACGTTTCGTGCACCCCGCGCGATGCCGTCCGAAGCGCCTCATCAGAGTACCGACGTCGCCTTGAAACGGGCGTCGGCGGCAAGCCGCAGCGGGCCGCAGCGTCTCGCCGCCCTCTTGTCGGGCATTTCGCGCAACAACTCTTATGAAGGCCGCGATCCGCTGCTCATTCCCGACTCGCTGACGTCCGGGTTTGTCGCGGAGCTGCTGGGAGCAAGGGTGTCCGACCTGGCTGAGTGGCTCCTTGAGCTGGAGCATCAGGGCAGACCCAGGGGGAAGCGGGTGGGCTGAGGCTCACGAATGTCCGCGCCCTGGATGGCTTGTCCGATTTGGACTGAGTGAGGGGCAACCTCATCGCATGCGCGATTTGAGCTTGATGACTTCTCCATCGACGACAAACGTGCCGTAGCCGCGGTGATGGATCGTTTTGGCGTTCCTCCGCTTGGGGTCGATCCATGCTTTGACCACCTCGAGTATGAAGAGGTTGTACTTATCGACGAGGCGCGTCTCGACCACCCGGCATTCCAGATTGGCAAAGCACTGCGGCAGCAGCGGTGCTGCCACCCGCTCGGCCTTTTTTGCGGCGAGCCCGAATGCCGCGAACTTGTCGACGTCGCGGCCCGAGCAGTTGCCGATCTTGACCACGAGATCGGCGATCTCCACCGAAGGGATCGCGATTACGCACTCTTTGCTTTTGCGCAGGGCCGCGAAGGAGTGATCGCCGGTGCTCACGACGCAGGCGACGAGCGGCGGCTCGAAGTCGACCATCATGTGCCAAGACATGGTCATGACGTTGGCCTTGCCCCCGGCAGCCGTGGTGAGCAGAACGACCGGACCCGGCTCGAGCAGCTGGTAGGCCTTCGCTAGCGGCATGTCCTTCATGGCGAGCGTGCACTCCTTGCGTCAGGAACGCGGCTTGAGGCTGATGATGTAGTGAGCGACCGCGTCGATCATCTCGTCGCTGAGGCGGGGGTTGGGCATCGTGTACGGCTTGTCCTCGGTGCGATGGGCGGTATGCAGGAAGGCGGTCAAGGACGCGGCCGTCGTCCCGGGCCTCGCGGCGATGGCGCGAAAGTCGGGGCCTGGTGCGCGCAGGATGGGCGAGTATTCCTGGTCGGGCCCGGTCACGTGGCAAACCCAGCAGACCTTGTCGGCGATCTCGCGTCCGCGACGGACCTGCACGTCCGCCTCTTGCGAGGCCTCCTGCGCGCTCGCGTGCCCGGTTAGCGTCGTCAGGCAGAGTCCGGCGGCAGCGATTGTCACAACGCGTCTCATGTCAATTTCTCTCCTGTCCGCCCGCGTCAACTACGGACCACGCACCCCCTTTCCGTCGTTGATTCAGCTCAAAGCCGGCCAGCCGAGCCGCTCCTAGTTTTTTACATGGCCAGCATGACTAAGGAGACGACAATGCAGCCGCTGCGGAAGCCGGAGGCGACGGGGCTCATCGAGTTGCCTGCCCCGAGGAGGTCCGGAGGCAAGCCCCTGCTCGATGTGCTGAGCATGCGGCGTTCGACGCGCGAGTTCCGAGGCGAGGAGCTCGGGGCGCAGACGATGTCAAATCTGCTTTGGGCCGCTTTTGGTGTGAATCGCAGCGACGGGCACAGGACGGCTCCCTCGGCACGCAACTGGCAGGAGATCGACATCTATGTCGCCATGCACGACGGCACCTATGTCTACGAGCCGCGCCGGCACGCGCTTCATACGGTCATTGATGAGGACATCCGGGCCGCAACCGGCATGCAGGATTTCGTGGGGGCGGCGCCGGTAAACCTCGTCTACGTGGCCGATTTAGCGCGCATGGATGCGCAGGACCGCACCGAGCAGCGCTTCTATTCGGCCATCGATACCGGGTTTATTGCCCAAAATGTTTATCTCTTTTGTGCATCCGAAGGGCTTGCGACGGTTGTGCGCGGCCTCGTGGACCGTAAACAGCTTGCCAAGGTATTGCGGCTGCGGCCGAGCAACGCGTGATCGCCGCGCAAAGCGTTGGTTTCCCAGCCGCGTAAGCCACAAGGGGCGCCATGTACAAGAACATTCTCATAGCGACCGACGGGTCGGAGATCGCGAGAAAGGCGCTGCACGACGGGCTTGCGCTGGCGAGGGCGCTTGCGGCCAACGTCACCGTTATCACCGTCACCGAGCCTAGAAGCGAGGCCGTATTGGGCGAGATGGTGTTTGCCCCGACCGTCGAGGACTTCGAGCGGATCTGCGCAAAGGAAGCCGCCCGCATTCTAGCGGAGGTCGACGAAGCCGCGGAGGCAGCCGGCGTTCAGTGCAGGACCGCGCACGTACGCGACCGCTTTCCTGCCGACGGGATACTCGAGGCGGCCGAGGAAGCAGGCTGCGACCTCATCGTGATGGGCTCGCATGGGCGCCGCGGGATCGCCAAGCTCTTGCTCGGCAGCCAAGCAACCGAGGTGCTGACGCGCGCCAAAGTACCAGTCCTCATTTGCCGCTGATTGTGTTGGCCTTCGAGCCAAGCCCCTTCGCCTGGGGCTTGGCCCTCGAGCCTCGCGCTCAGCAACCGTGGCGCCACATGCAGCGCGCAAACCGCCACGTGCCCGGACCCCAACGCCAGGCGCAGCGGTCGCGCCAAAACTCGCAAGAGCGCCAACGGACCGGCTGGGTGAGAGAGCCTTGGGCGGACGGCGTTGTGGCACCGAGGAGCAGGCTCGCGCTGCCGGCCTGCGACGGCTCCGCCGTTAGCTGGCCCATAAGCGCCAAAGCGGCGGCGAAAATCAGGATACGACCCATAATGTCCTCCATGACCATTGTGAGCGCCGTGGCCAGCGCTCTTTGCTGATAGCGGCCCGTCGCGGCACGGGCCTTGATGCAGGTCATTCGGCGGCACGCTAGCTCGCCTCTGCGGCCACGCGGCGGAAACGCAGCAGCGCCAAGCCGAGGAAGAGGGCGCCGATCACGCCCACCAAGAGGAAGCGCGGCCAGACGATGTCGAAGCCGGCACCGCGATAGAGGATAGCCTGCGCGAAGGCGACGAAATGCGTCGACGGCGATGTCTGCATGAGCGTGCGCAGGAGCGGCGGCATGCTCTCGAGCGGCGTATTGCTGCCCGAGAGCAAGTTCAACGGGACGGCAACGAGAATGTACAGCAGCCCCAGCTGAGGCATGGTGCGCGCGATGGTGGCGAGAAAGATTCCGATGGCGGTGGAGAAGAAGAGGTAGATGGCCGTCCCGCACAGGAACAGGGGTATCGAGCCCGCGATGGGCACGCCGAGCAGCCCCTTGACGACGATGGCGAGCGACAGTCCGACCGCGACGGTAATGACGAGCGCGTTCGCCCAGATCTTCGACATGGCGATCTCGAAGGGAGTGAGCGGCATGACGAGCAGGTGATCCATGGTGCCGTGCTCGCGCTCACGCACGACGGCGGCGCCGGCGAGGATGATCGCAAGCATGGTCACGCTGTTGATGATGCCCATCACGCTGGTGAACCAAGCCGTCATGACGTTGGGATTGAAGGCGATGCGCACGACGAGATTTATGGGCGGCACGGTTTTGCCCTCTGTGCGCGAGATGTAGTTGTTGACCTCGGTCGCTATGATCTCGGTCGCATAGCCTGAGCCTATGCCGGCTTGCACCATGGCGGTCGCATCGACATTGACTTGCAGGGCGGGGCTGCGCCCGGCACGCACGTCGCGCTCGAAGTTGGGCGGGATGTCGATGATGAAGGTGAACTGGCCCGTGTTCATCAGCCGGTTGATGTCGCTCTCCCCCACGTACTGCGGCGTCTTGAAGTAGGGGGGCAGGAACGCGTGGGCGATGTGCTGGGAAAGCTGAGAGTTGTCCTCATCGACGATGGCGATGGAGGCGTTGTGCAGCTCCTGCGCGTTGCTGCGCGCCTGCGCGATCACGGCGATCGAGAACGAGTAGACGACGAGCCCGAGCAGGACCCAATCGCTGAAGAAGCTGCGCAGCTCTTTGGTTCCGAGCCAGAAGATGTTGGAGAGCATGCGCACGGGACTTCCTCACTTCTCCTGTTTTGGGAGCAGGACGAGGCTCAAGAGCGTGAGGCCCGGGACGAACAGTGCGAGAGCCCCCAGATAGCCGGCGAGATCGGCGAAGCCCAAGCCTTTGGTGAACGTTCCCACGCTGATGGGGACGAAGTAGGCCATGGGGAACAGGCGCCCCATGACGGCGCCGAGGCCCGTCAGCGAGGAAACGGGCGTCATCATCCCTGAGAACATGGTGGCCGGGAGGACGGTCAGGATGGCGGTTCCGAACAGGGCCGCGATCTGCGTGCGCGTGAACGTCGAAATCAGCATGCCATAGGCGGTGGTCGCCGTGACGTAGATGAGCGCGCCGAGGATCAGCACGAGAAAGCTGCCCTTCAATGGCACCTTGAAGACGAGGAGCGCCATCGTGAGCAGGAGGGCGAAGTTGATCATCGCCACCGCGACGTACGGCAGCTGCTTGCCGAGCAGAAACTCGAGGCGGGTGACCGGGGTCACGTAGAGGTTGGTGATCGACCCCAGCTCCTTCTCGCGCACGATGGCGAGCGCCATGAGGATCGCCGGTATGAGCGCGAGCTGCATGGCGATCGTCGATGGAACCATGGCGTAGATGCTGTCGAAATCCTGATTGTAGCGGAAGCGGATCTCCGTCCGGGCGAGCGGCGCCGAGGCCTCGCCCTTGCCGCGAATGGCGGGGTCGGAGAGATACTGTTGATGCGCCCCCTCCAGATAGCCGCGGATGGTCTCGGCGCGGAACGGCATGGCGCCGTCGATCCAGGCGCTGACCTCGGTCGGGCGTTCGCGCTTCACGTCGCGGCCGAACCCCACCGGGATCTCGAGAGTGGCGGCGACCTGGCCGCTCTTTAAACGATCCTGCAGATCCTTTGCGTCCTTGAGCGGCGGCGCCTCGACGAAATAGCGCGAGCCCGCGTAGCTCCTCGAGGTAGGCGCGGCTCTCGTAGGTGTTGTCGCGGTCGAGGGCGGCGAAAGTCAGTGAGTTGACGTCGGTCGTGATGCCGAAGCCGAAGATCAGCATGAGAAAGGCGGTTCCCAAGAGCGCAAAGCCGAGCCGGATGGGGTCGCGCATCAACTCGAGCGATTCACGGATGGTGTAGGCAAGCATGCGCCGGGGACTGAAGGGCGGCTCTTTGGCCTCCGCCGGCGCGGCAACGGGGACGAGCTCGGCGCCTTCGCCGCCCTCATGCGCCAAGAGGGCCCGAGATCCGTTTGCCTCCTCGAGGAAGCCGATGAACGCATCCTCGAGCGAGGCAGCGCCGCGCGCGCGCACGAGGTTTGCAGGCGTGTCGGTCGCCAGCACGCGCCCGGCGTCCATCAGCGACACGCGATCGCAGCGCGCTGCCTCGTTCATGAAATGCGTGGAGACGAAGATCGTCACGCCCTGCCGCCGCGAGAGGTCGATCAGCAGCTCCCAGAAGCTGTCGCGGGCCAAAGGGTCGACGCCGGACGTCGGCTCATCGAGGATGAGCAGCTCGGGCTCGTGCACGACGGCGACCGCCAGCGACAGCCGCTGCCGGATGCCCAGCGGCAAATCGGCGGCAAGCTGGTCTACGTAGTCCGTCAGTCCGAAGCGGGCGATGAGCTCGGCGATCCGATTCGCGGCCTTGTCCCTGGGCAGCTGAAACAGGCGTGCGTGCAGGTCGAGGTTCTGGCGGACGGTGAGCTCCGTGTAGAGCGAGAACGATTGCGACATGTAGCCGACGCGGGTGCGCGAGCGCATGTCACCGGCGTCGATCGGAACTCCGAGCAGAGTCGCCGTGCCCTCGCTTGCCGGCAACAGGCCGGTCAGCATTTTCATGGTCGTCGTCTTGCCGCATCCGTTGGAGCCCACGAACCCGAACAGCTCGCCGCGCTCGATCTCGAAGTTCACGCGGTCGACGGCCGTGAACGTTCCGAACCGGCGGGTGAGATTGCGCGCGACGATCACGGCGTCGTGGTCGTCGGCGTCGCGCGGCGGAATCGTCAACACGCGGTGGCGTGCTCTCAGCTCCGGAGGAAGCAAGGCGATGAACACGCCTTCGATCGATCGTGCCCCCGTCTCCTTTTTGAGGTCGGCCGGGCTTCCCACGGCGAGGATGCGGCCGGCATGCATGACGATGAGCCAGTCGAATTGCTCGGCCTCCTCCATGTAGGCGGTGGCGATGAGGACGCTCATGCCCCGCCGGCGCCGGCGCATTCGCGCGATGAGCTCCCAAAACTGACGCCGCGAAAGCGGATCAACGCCCGTCGTCGGCTCATCGAGGATCAGGAGGTCGGGATCGTGGATCAGCGAGCAACACAGCCCGAGCTTCTGACGCATTCCTCCCGACAGGTTCTTCGCCAGGCGATCGTCGAACGGCGCAAGCCCGGTGCTGGCGAGCAAGCTCGCGATGCGCCGTTCGCGCTCGTCGCGGTCCTGGCCGAAAAGGCGGGCGAAGAACTCGATGTTCTCCCGCACGCTCAAGTCGGCATAGAGGTTCTTGCCGAGCCCCTGCGGCATATAGGCGACGCGCGGGCAGATGGCCGAGCGATGGCGGCTGTCGGCCATGTCGCCGCCGAGCACCTCGACTTTGCCTTGCTGGATGCGCTTGGCGCCGGCGACGATCCCCAGCAGCGACGACTTGCCGACGCCGTGGGGCCGATCAGACCGACGAGGCAGTCGCCCGGGATCTCGAGCGAGAGGGCGTCGAGAGCCAGTGTGCCAGCGTGTCGGTGCGTGAGGCCTTCGAGGCGGGCGATCGCGCGGCCGGTTCCCGCCATGTTCACGGCTTTCCTTGCAGCCGCTCCGGCCACGCCAATTTCGGATCGAACTTCACGTAGGCGACGCCGGGTAAGCCGCTGCGCACGGCATCGGCGTGGGCGCGCGAGCGGTCGGGATCGATGCGCACGCGGATGCGAAACATGAGCTTCTCGCGCTCGGTTTGGGTCTCGACCATCTTGGGCGTGAATTGAGCCTGGCTCGCCATGTAGCTCACCTTCGCGGGTATCGGCCGGTCGGGAAAAGCGTCGAGCAGGATGCGCGCGTCGTTGCCGATCTTGACGCGGTCCGCCTCCGCGGTCGGGAGGTAGATGTCCATATAGACGTAGGCGATGTCGAGCATCGTGAAGACCTTGCCGCCTGCGGGCAGTACCTCGCCCACGTTGGCGATTCTGTATTCGATGCGGCCGTCGCGCGGCGCCACGAGCGTGTTGTCGGCGATGTTGACTTGGTAGAGCTCAACGTCGTGCGTCGCGGCGTCGAGAGCGTGCTCCGCCTGGATCATCCTAGCCCGGGCGGCTGTCGCCAGAGCTTGCGCCGCATCGAGCTGCTGCCGGCGCTGATCGAACGTCTCGCGCGTTGTCCATCCCTGCTCGACGAGCTTGCGCGCGCGCTCCATCTCCTGGCTGGCGAAGGTGACTTGGCTCTGCGCCTGCTCGATATTGGCGTTGGCCTCGGCCACGGCCTTGCGTGCCTGCTCGACGGTGGCTTCCGCCTTCTTCAGCGAGGCGGCGAGGTCACGCGTGTCCATCACGGCCACCACCTGGCCGGCCTTCACCATGTCGCCTTCGTCGACCTTGAGCTCGTAGATGCGCCCGGCGAACTTGGTGGCGATGTCGATCGGGTCCGCCTCGAGGCGTCCGTTGCCGTAGGCGATCCCGGGCGGGAGCGAGGGGGCGCGATGGGTCCACCAGTAGAGGCCGCCGGCAATGGCAACGCCGGCGAGCGCCAGCATGAGCGCGGCCGTTCTGCGCCGCCCTTTCGACCAGACGCTGAGCCGGGAGCTCGGGGCGGCGGCCGGAAGTTCTTGGCGCGGCACGACCGCAGGGAGGTTCGCGGCCGCTGGAGGCGTTGTGCGATCCGTCAGCTCTGACGGGCTGCCGGTCGTCTCGGTCTTGCTCATAATCGGATTCTTCTCCGCACCTGCAGGCTCCGAGGCGTCCTCCCGACACGCGGTTTTTTTGGGGTTCTTGGCGGCTCCGTGACGCAGGTTGCCGCGCGCTAGTTTGTTACTACAGAAGCAATGCCCCAACCATGATCCTTGTCAATTGAGGGATGCGAGCTCCTGTCAGCAGCCATAACGAGGACGCAGGCCCTAAATTTCGCGCGCTCGTGCGCGCGAGCCCGCTAGGGAAACTTCGTCTGCGGCACCCAAGCATCGCCGGCCTTCACATATTCGCGCTTGACGGCCGCCCAAGCGATGCGGTGCGCGGCCTCCTCCTGCCGCGGGTCGCCCGCATGCGCGGCAAAGGCGTGGTTGAAGGCTGCGCGGTAGATGTCTTGCGCGTGTCCGGGGAGATGGCTCCTGACCGAGGCAGGAAGGGCTGCATTCGTTGCGTAGGGCATTTGCGCCTCCTCTTAAGTGCGCGACGTCCTCGTTTCGAGCCGGAGACGAGCCCCGAGGTCAGAGCCCGAAGGGATAGGTTTCCGGCATGCCTTCGAGGTCTCTTGTCGCAATAGGTGTGACGGCCTGCGTCTCGTCGAACCAGATGTATTCATCGAACTGGCGCGGGAGAACGGCCTGGAAATAATGGCTCGCAAGCTCGGTCTCGGGCCGATAGATCACCCCGATGGCACGCTCCAGGCGAGGCGTGGCGAGGCTCTCGATGAGCGCAGAACCCTTGCCGCGCATGGGAAGCAGGAAACGCGGCTCACCCATTTCCCCCGCGGCGACATGGAATTGCCGCTCATAGCTCTTCGCCACCGCCGGCCGGACGGACATGACCTGCATGGGACCGTCCCATTCGGACGCCGCCGCCACCGTGCCCCGGTCGGTTCCAAAGCCGATCAGGTAGGCGCCGTTGCCGTACGCGCGCCGGCACAGCTGACCCAAGTTGTGCTCGCCGCGGATGGACATCTCTGTGGCGGATGCGTCGCCGAGATGCGAGTTGTGCGCCCAGACGACCGCCTTGCTGTCGGGGCCATAGAAATCGAGCAGCGTCTTCAGCGTCCCGAACATGTGAGAATCGCGCAAGTTCCAAGACGCGCGCGACCCGTAGTACATGGTCCGGTAATAGCGCTCCGCGTTCGCCACCAGC
Organism: Hyphomicrobium sp.; assembly: GCA_035517115.1. Classification (GTDB taxonomy): domain Bacteria; phylum Pseudomonadota; class Alphaproteobacteria; order Rhizobiales; family Hyphomicrobiaceae; genus Hyphomicrobium_A. The sequence goes on along the minus strand of DATIZL010000048.1, from coordinate 8,452 downwards.
CGCGCATTCTGCACGGCATCGAAATAGCGCTCGCCATCGCGCAGCGCATACTCGCGCCGGCGAGCTAGGATGCCGGCGAGCATCAGCGCGACCTCGTTCTCGCAGGAACGGTAGCTGCCCGTCAGCGCCGCACGCCCATAGGTGGCAGGATCCGACTGCCACGGCGTGAGGCATCCATAGCGCTCGCGCGCGACCTTCGCGGTGCGGGGATCGATGTCGTCGAGGTAGTCGAGCACCGAGCGGATGGAGTTGTGAAGGCTGTAGAGGTCGAGCCCATGGAACGCCGCGCGCCGGCCGGGCTCGGTCTCGGCATTGTGCGCGCGCAGCCAATCGACAAAGGCCCTGACCTCGTGGTTGCGCCACATCCACGTGGGGAAGCGGGCGAACGCGGTCCATTCCGAAGGCGGAAACTCGAAATGACGCACGTAGTGGTCGATGCGTGCGACGTCGGGCCAGTCGCCCTCGATGGCGACGAAGCGGAACCCCTTCTCGGTGATGAGGGCGCGCGTGAGCTTCTCGCGCATGCGGTAGAATTCCGAGGTGCCGTGCGTCGCCTCCCCGATCAGCACGAGGCGCGCCTCGCCGATGCGGCGCAGAAGCGGCCGCAGATCGGCGAGATCGGTCGAGCCGAACGGCTCCGCATTGGCGGCTAGCGCGTCGATCAACGCTCGATCGGTACCCCGCTCGCGCGGCGGACGTGCCGGGCGCCGCGCGGCCGGACCCTCCGCCCATCCCTCCTCGCCGAGCAGAGGGACGAAGCGCACGTCGGCGATGTCCTCCGACTTGAACTCATCCTCGCTGACGCGCGTAAGCCGCACCAGCTCTTGGGCGCGCGGATCGGTGCCGACGGGGATGACCATGCGCCCGCCGACCTTGAGCTGCTGCTTCAGCGACTTTGGCACCTCCGGTCCGCCTGCCGCCACGATGATGGCATCGTAGGGGGCGTGCTCGGGCCATCCGCGCGTGCCGTCGGCATGCAGCACATGCACATTTTGATAGCCGAGGTCGGCCAGCCTCTCGGAGGCCTTGGCCGCGAGTTCGCCGATGCGCTCGACCGTGTAGACTTCGCCGGCGATCTTGGAGAGGACGGCCGCGGCATAGCCGGAGCCGGCGCCGATCTCGAGCACCTTCTCGCCGCCCGACAACCCGAGCGCTTCCGTCATGAACGCAACGATGTAGGGCTGGGAGATCGTCTGCTCCTCGCCGATCGGCAACGGCGTGTCCTCGTAGGCGTACTCGCGCAGGTGAGAGGGCAGGAATTCCTCGCGCGGCACCGTCCCCATGGCCTGCAGCACGAGAGGCGAGCGCACGCCGCGGGCGGCGATGTGGTGCTCGACCATGTATTGGCGGTATTGGCGCTGCTTCGAATGATCGGTCATCGGCTTTCTTACGGGCGGACTCGAAGGCGACCATCGCTCTTTCGGCGGCAAGCAACGTTGATTGCCGTCAATCGGGCGTCTCCGATTGGCCGCCGATTGGGCGCCGCGGGGGTGCGACAATCGCTCTTGACTTTGGTCAATTCGGGCTGCCGGGCGGTTTGGCAGTGTGTGCTCAAGCCAGCCTCTCCTTCCCCCGGAGAGGTCCAGCCTCTCTTCCCCCGGAGAGGTCGTGGAGGGCCCCGTCCCCTTGGGCTCCGACTGGCGATGATTGGCGCTCGGCTTCACCCTCAAGCCGGCGCCATTTTCTTTCTGATCGCCGCAGTTGACCTGCGTCAGTGCGGCGCCGCTTCGGATCAACGAGCCTTGCTCATCGGTTGCGACTTAGCCGGAGTAGACAGATGCCCGACATCCATAAGCTCGTCGACGACCTCAAAACCGTGCGCGACGAGGTCAAGCTGCAAATCCACCTGGGATCGAAGGAGGCGCAGTCCGAATGGGCCGAGCTCGAGAAGCGCTGGAGCGCGTTCCGGGCGAAGGCCGAGCTCGAGCGCAGCGCAGGCGAGCTCAGCGGCAACGTCAAGAAGCTCGGGGCCGATCTTAAGGATGCCTACGTTCGTTTGCGCAAGGCGTTCTAGCCCGTATGCGCCGCGAGACCGCCAGGGCCGCCGGGCCGGCTGAAGTCGTGGTGTCCCGTTGAAGCTGTTCAGAGGAGTTGAGCAATGAAGGTCCGCGATTTGATGCACAAAGGCGTCGAGATCATGCCGCCTGACACCCCTGTCTCTAAGCTCGCAAAGGCGATGCTGGATAAGGACGTCGGCGCAATCCCCGTCGGCAGCAACGGCAAGCTCGTGGGTATGGTCACCGACCGCGACATCACCATTAGAGCCGTGGCGAATGGCAAGGACGTATCCAAGCTCACCGCCCAGGACGTTATGACCAAGGGCGTCGTCTGCTGCAGTGACACGGCGAAAGTGCGCGACGTCCTGCACGTGATGGAAGAGAAGCAGATCCGCCGCGTGCCGGTCGTTGACGAGGCCGCGCAGGTCGTCGGCATGGTGAGCATCGGTGATATTTCGAGGGCTATGCCCGAGAAGGCGGCCGGAGAGGTTATGCGGGCAGTGTCCGCGCACCACGCGTAAACTGCAAACGCGAGCGAGGCGGACTCACGCCGCCTCGCTCTTGTTTATTTCGGTTCTCAGTGGCGCCGCTTGGCCCTCTCCTCCGCGGCGCGCTTTTTGAACGTGCGCGCCGCCTCCGGCCACAGCTCCTGCAGCTCCTTGGGCATCTGGCCGATCACGTCGCTGATCTCGCCTGGATCGCAGTGGTGCGCGATCAGTGCGAAAACGTGCGTCACCGCGGCCTCGGGCGGCATGGGGCGCGGCAACAGCTTCAGCGTCACCTGATCCAGAAACTTCTGCTTGGAATGGATCTTCTGCGGCACCCGGGCCGGACGCCACCCCTCGTAGTAGATCCCGCGCACGATAATGGGCAGTTGCGCGGCGAGATCCACGGCCTCCTCCACCGAGAGCCGGTCGCGGAGCTGGTGCAGCACCGCGCGCAGCACACTCAATGCCGCCGCTTCGTCGGCGAGGCCCGCAGTCTTGCGCAGCTCCTTCAGCCAGGTGCGCGCATGCTGCACGGAATCGGCGATGGGTGCTGGAACTGACAGGACGTCCTCCTCAGCCCGCTCTCGTCTTGTGTCCCGGTTCACGTTCGCGCAGGGCATCCTGCAATTGCCGGCGCGCGGCTTTGAAGGCGTCGCGAATGGCCACGTAGACATCCTCGTGCGCATGGTCGAGCGAGGGATCGACGCTCGCCACGATGTCCGGGACGCCGGGAATGGTGAGGTGGACTCGCACCTGGTAGGTGTCACCCTTGAGGTGGCGATGTTGCGGCCTGCCAACGACGACGCGCGTGGCGGTGATGCGGTCGTAGAACTTCTCGAGCTTGGCGACCTCCTCGCGAACGCGGTCCTCAATCGCATCGGATTGGCCGATGCCCTCAAAAACGATCTGCAGTGGAACTTGCATCGAGCCCTCCATGTGCCGGCTACCGGGATAGCTTTGAGCCTCTCGTGCTTGCGGCCCGGTAAAATAATAAACCGCGTCCAGGCCGGCTGCGCACATGACCGAAATCAATTCCACCGGTGAATGTTCCGCTCAAGTATTGCGCAGCATGAGCTTCGCGGCGGTGCCATCCGATGCCGAGCCGGAGTATCGACTACGTGCTGGCCAAGCTGCGCTGGATGCGCGAGCAGCGCATCTGGCCCAATGGACTGCGCTACCTTTGGACCGACGCCTTCGGCGTGGTGCTGCTCGTCTCGCTGCACGAGGTGCTCGGTGGTGACAATTTTATCGATGAGGCGCAATCGGTGGTGACCGAGGTCGATCGCGTGCTCGGGCGGCCGCGCGGCATCCGCATCGGCGAGGAACCGGACCGGGACGGGCAATATTTCCACTACCTCGCCATGTGGCTCTACGCGCTCGCGATGCTGGCGCGCTACGAGCCGAGCTGCCGCACCAAGGGCATCGAGCTCGTGCACCAGATTCACGACCCCTTCGTGCTCCCCGGCCGCGGCGTGCTCTGGAAGATGACGGAGGACTTGCGCGGACCTTATCCCGGATACGGTTTTGGCGCGCTCGATGCCTTCGACGGCTACGTCTCCTACCGGATGCTCGACGAGACGGAGCTTGCGCCCGAGATCGGGGAGATGCGTCAGCTCATCGAGCGCGAGGCGGGGAAGCTCGTCATCACGCAGGACCTCGGTCTCGGCATGATGCTGTGGATGAGCCACTTCTTTCCCGAGGAGCCGTGGGCCCGCGTGCAGAGGCAGCGCTGTCTGCACATGCTCGACGCCATGTGGGTCGGCGAGGGCTTTTTCTGCCGGGAGCCTGCGTCGCGGGGCTTGAAATTCGCCTTCACCAACTACGGCGTATCCGTCGGCTTGCAGGCCGTGAACGCGATGCCCGAGCGGGTCGAGCGGCTGAACGAGTTCTTCGAGGGCTACCGGTCCGGCGACGATTACGACAAGGCCGCCATCACCCACGTGATGGCCTGCAGCTCGCATTTTGCCGGGGCTCTGCTGTAATCTCGCACGGCCGCAACGGCGGCCCGGAGAATGCAGAAAGCATGCAACTTCGCAAACCGCGCGGGGGCGCCCTGCTTAGGATTTGGCAGGCGCTGGGGCCCGGATTGGTCACCGGCGCCGCCGACGACGATCCGAGCGGCATCGCGACCTACTCGCAGGCCGGCGCCCAATTCGGCTACGCGCTCGGCTGGACCGTATTTCTGACGCTGCCGTTCATGGTGGCGATCCAGATCATCAGTGCATGCATCGGCTGGCGCACGGGGAGCGGGCTCGCCCATAACATCGGGCGCGAGCTGCCGCGGGCTGTCCTCTATGTCCTCGTGCTGCTGCTGGTGGTCGCCAACACGGTCAATATAGCCGCCGATCTCGCCGCCATGGGCGAGGCTTTGCGGCTTGCGGTGAGCGGGCCGGCGTTGCTCTATGCCGTGCTGTTCGGCCTCGGCTGCCTCGTTGCGGAGGTGTTCATCCCCTACCACCGCTATGCCGGCTACTTGAAGCTGATGACGTTGGTATTGCTCGTGTACGTAGCAGCGGCCTTCAGCCTCCACATTGCGTGGGGGACGGTCCTGCGCGCCCTCGTCGTTCCGGCCATCTCCCTGGACCATGAGCTTCTCTTGGTGATCGTCGCCATCTTCGGCACCACCATCAGCCCCTACCTCTTCTTCTGGCAGGCCTCGCAGGAGGCGGAGGAGTCGCGCCTCAGTCATCGCGGACGCCATGCTCAATCGCCGCCGCCGGCTGGAAATTTCTTCTCGCGGATTTCCTTCGACACTTGGATCGGGATGTTCTTTTCCAATCTCATCGCCTTCTTCATCATCGTGACCACGGCTGCGACGCTGCACGCCAGCGGAATCACCAAGATCGAAACCGCCGCGCAAGCGGCCGAAGCCCTGCGCCCGATCGCGGGCGAGCTGACGTTTGTGTTGTTCGCGGCCGGGATCATCGGCACGGGCCTGCTCGCGGTCCCGGTGCTCGCGGGGTCCGCGGCCTACGCCGTAGCCGACGCGTTCGGGTTGCGCGGCAGCCTCGAGCTTCCCGCGGGCCGTGCGCTCGGGTTCTACGGCATTGTCGGGGCCGCAACGCTCGCAGGCGCTGCGCTCACCATGACCAACGTCGATCCCGTCACCATGTTGTTCTGGACCGCCGTGCTCAACGGCATCGTCGCGGTGCCGATCATGGCGGCGATGATGGTGTTGGTGTCCAGCGCGGGAATGAAGCTCACGCTCGCGCTGCCGCGATGGGTGGGGCTGCTCGGATGGGCCGCGACCGCCATGATGGCGCTCGCCGTGGGCCTGCTCGCGTGGTCGAGCTGGTCCTAGAGGCTGCCGGCGAGGATTGGAAGCTGGCTCCGCGGGTAGGATTCGAACCTACGACCAACCGGTTAACAGCCGGTGGCTCTACCACTGAGCTACCGCGGAATAGCCGATGCTTGGCTGACGCGCGGCTCATAGCAGAAACCGCTCCCCCGAACCAGGGGCTACCCGCCGCAGGCGACGGCGAGCAATGGAGGCCACGCCCGGAATCGAACCGGGGTGCGCGGATTTGCAGTCCGCTGCGTCACCACTCCGCCACGTGGCCCCTACCCGGCCGCGCACACTAAGCGCAATCGGAAAAAGGCCGTTTATCACACCCCCGGCAGCGTGCAAAGATATCGAGAGCGGTGTGAAATGGCGGCTCTAGGCACGCCCCCCGCGCCGACGGCAGTAACTGACGGCAATCGCAAAGCATTGGAGAGGGCACGATGACGGAGGCCGCGCGCCAGCGCACGAACATGGTCGAGAACCAGATTCTCACCAGCGACGTGACCGACAGGCGCATCCTGCAGGCGATGGGCGCGCTTCCGCGCGAGCGGTTCGTGCCGGCCGCCTGGGCGGCGCTCGCCTACATGGACGAGGCCGTCCCGCTGTCGGTCTCCGGAAGGATGCTGATGGCGCCGCGCGTGTTCGCCAAGCTCTTGCAGCTCGCCGAGATCGGCGAAGAGGACCGCGTGCTCGATGTCGGCTGCGGCAGCGGGTACTCCACCGCCGTCCTCGCCAAGATTGCCAAGGTGGTCGTCGGGCTCGAGTGCGAGCCACGTCTGGCGGAGGAGGCGCGCCTCAACCTTGCGGCATTAGGCCTTGCCAACGCCAGCATCGTCGAGGGCCCGTTGCCCGCGGGCGCCCCCAACGACGGCCCTTACGACGTCGTCGTGCTCGAAGGGTCGATCGCCATCTCACCCGAGGCGCTGCTCGACGAGCTTAAAGACGGCGGCCGCCTCGTTGCGGTCGCGCGCGGCGATGGCGGGCTCGGCAAGGCGACGATCTGGCGGCGGCTCGGCCGCTCCTACGATCAATGGACCGCCTTCGATGCCGCGGCGCCCAAGCTGCCCGGCTTCGAGCGGGTGCCGGCCTTCACGCTCTAGGAGCGCAGTCAAAGCCGGCAGTGCGCCTCCATTGATCTAGCTATAGCGCTCGACGAGACGCGAGAGCCTCTGAAGCAGCATCTCGACGCGGACCAAGTATTGATTGTGCCGCGTATTGAACGCGTGGGAAAAGGTGAGGGGCGAGCTCGTGGGAGCGTTTAGCGCTCCAATCTCTGCAGAGGAAAGCAGGGGAGAGAGCATCGACCGCAAGGATGCGTCAAAAGCATCAAACTGGGCTGCATACTCAGCCAGCTCGACGTCGCTGGCCACTCTCCTTCTCCAAAACGATTTCGTCTGCTCGATAAGATTGTCGAGCGCGTTGAGAATTTGTTCCTTGGTTGCGCGGTCGGCGAGCTGGCGCTCAAGGCTGACAACCCGCTCGCGTTCGACTTTCCAAACCTGATAGGCGGCAGACCACACACCCGCAAACGCCAACGCCGCGAACGTCAGTTTCGCGTATTGATTGTCGGCCCAGGCGGCAAGAGCCGCGAACGGCACGCTCAAGCCTCCGGTCATGGCTGCAAGCCACTTTTCGCGGAAGGCGAGCACGAAATCGGTGATTGTGGAGCGGTCGCGCATCCCGACGACACTGCATCAGGAATCAGATACGCGTCACGTCATCTCGGAACGGATGCGCATAACCTGTGCGAGAGCGGTGCAATTTCAAACTGATGCACCACCCCGTCTCGGGTAGTGGGTTGACCCACTACCCCGTCTCGCTCAGCCTTGACATGTGAACAATCGCGCCCCGCGATCCCCTTGCCGCGTCATCCCGACGCGCACGTGTGTGGGATTGAAGCCACGCTCTGGGAAGGGTTTTCCCCCGGGGAGGGCGCAACCCCTACACAAAGCCGAATCGGTTCCCCACAGTCTGTGCAAAACCGGCGATTCGCTGCGTGGTCCGCCGTGATGGCGGGCCCCGTGGCTCGTTGCTTGGAGAAAGTAATGCGGTCGACAAACCCGCGGGGCGAGGCGTGAGTAGCAGGGGCACTTTCACGGGGCGGTCTTTCTGGTGGCCGACCAAGCGGTCGTGCCGCATCGTTTTTGCTTGGCTGCTCGCTGGTATGCCGCTTCCGCTCGGCCTTTTGTCCGGCTCTGCCCCCGCCCGCGCAGAGAGCCTGCTCGAGGCGCTGTCGGCGACCTACGGCTACAACCCGCGGCTCGACGCCGAGCGTGCGTTTGCGCGCGGCACGGACGAGGAGGTGGCGCGCGCCATGTCGGGCTACCGCCCGACCTTCACCGGCGAGGCCGACATTAACTGGGAGCGCAACGATCAGCGCCCATCCTCGCCCTTCGACGGCGTGACGAAGCCGCGCGGCTACCAGATCCAGGGCATCCAGCCGCTGTTCCGCGGGTTTCGCACCTATAACGCGGTCAACAACGCGGAAGCCACCGTGCGCGCCGAGCGCGAGAACTTGCGCGACGTGGAGCGCCAGGTGCTCCTGCAGGCGGTGACGGCCTACATGGACGTGGTGCGCGACCAGGAGCTCGTGCGCCTCAACGAGAACAACGTCAACGTGCTCTCGCGCGAGTTGAAGGCGGCGCAGGACCGCTTCGCCGTGGGCGAGGTGACGCGCACGGACG
>DATIZL010000047.1:0-2346 GCA_035517115.1 Hyphomicrobium sp. | reverse complement strand
CTTGAGCCCGTTGGCGGCGAGCTGGCGCGCGATCAGGTAGCGCTTGGCGATGGCAAACTTCTCCTCCGCCGTGTAGCCGGAGAGCTGGATCACCTCCATGCGATCGCGCAGCGGGCCCGGGATCTGGTCGAGCACGTTCGCCGTCGTAATGAAGACCACCCGGCTCAGGTCGAACGGCACGCCGAGGTAGTTGTCGCGGAAGGTGTTGTTCTGCTCGGGGTCGAGCACCTCCAAAAGCGCCGCGCGCGGATCGCCCTGGATGCCGGCGCCGAGCTTGTCGATCTCGTCGAGCATCATCACGCAGTTGCGCGACCCGGCCTTGCGAATGGCCTGGATAATGTTGCCCGGCAGCGCGCCGATGTAGGTGCGTCTATGCCCGCGGATCTCCGCCTCGTCGTGCACGCCGCCCAGGCTGACGCGGTGGAACTTGCGGTTCATGGCGCGCGCGATCGACTGGCCGAGCGACGTCTTGCCGACTCCCGGCGGACCGACGAAGCATAGGATCGGCGCCTTGCCCTGTGGCGCAAGCTTGCGCACGGCAAGGTACTCGACGATGCGGCGCTTGATCTTGTCGAGACCGTAATGGTCCTCGTCCAGGATCTTGCGCGCCTGCGCGATGTCGATTTCCTGCTCCTCAGGAAGCGCCCACGGAAGCTCGATCAACCAGTCGAGATAGGTGCGCACCATGCCGTACTCGGCGGCAGCCTCCGGCATGCGCTCGAGCCGGCGCAGCTCCTTGCGCGCCTGCTCCTCGACCTCCTTCGGCATCTGCGCCTTGGTGATGGCCTGGCTCAGCTCGGCCATCTCCTGCGCCTTGCCCTGCTCGCCCTCGCCGAGCTGGCGTTGAATTGCCGCCATCTGCTCGCGCAGCAAAACCTCTCGCTGGCGCTCATCGAGCGCAGCCTTGGTCTGACGCCCGATCTCCTGCGACAGCCGCAATACCTCGATGCGGTGCGCAAGCAGGCGCGAGACCTTATCCATGCGCGCGGAGACGTCGGTCGTCTCCAGGATCTCCTGCTTCTCGTCGGGCTTCAGATCCATGTAAGCGGTGGCGAAATCGGCGAGTGCGCCGGGTGAGCGGACGCTCTGCACGGCCGCCGTCATCTCGGCCGGAACCTGCGGCAAGAGCTCGAGCGCCTCGATCGTCTGCCGCTGCAGGTTCAAGAAGCGGGCCTCGATCTCCGGGGTCTTAGGCTCCTGATCGGGCACGCGCTGCACGCGCGCGACGAGAAACGGCCAGCCGGAGAGGAACTCGATGGCCTGGAAGCGCTCATCGCCCTGGCAGACGAGATGGTGCGAGCCGTCAGGCGCGGTCACATAGCGCACAACGTTCGCCGCCGTGCCCATACGGTGCAAATCGATGGGCTGCGGCTCGGCAACCTCGCGGTCGCGCTGCATCAGAAGCCCAATCTGGCGCTGCTCGCGCACGGCGTGCTGCGCAGCGGCGATCGAGCGCTCGCGTCCGACCGTCACCGGAATGACCACGCCCGGGAACAGCGTGATGTCGCGCACCGGAATGATGGCGAGGGCATCGGCGGGCAGCGGCGGAAGGTTCGAGGCCAGCCGCTCACCCGCAGCGCCGCTTGCACCCTTAGATTCCATTTCAGCCACGCGGGGCCTCCACTTTTCTCAACACCACCACCAGGCAACCGTCGGCCGAGGTGCGGCGAATATCGTTGTAGCGCCCGTTCGGCAGACGCAGCCGGCGCTCGAAGCGGCCCTGCGGCAGCTCGAGGCGATGTATGACGGCGGTCGCAAGCTCGCGCGGAAGCGTGCGTGTTCCCTTGAGCACGAGCTCGGGGCCTTCGATCTTCGCCTCGACGCGGTCGGCGTCGACACCGGGCAGGGCCACGATCACCAATACCTCGCGCTCGGTCTCGAGCACGTCCGCGGGCGGCTCCCACGCCGGAAGCCGGGAAGCGGATCGGACCGGTTGAAACATCTGCCGATGCAGGCGGTCGGCCCGCGCCAGCATCGCGCAGGCCTCGGACCACATCCAACGGTCGGGAAAATCGTCGTTCATGGGCTTCCCCTTGGCACGGCGCTTCGCCGCACGCCCTCAACGGCGGCGGCGCCATGGACGCAAGAACATAGGGACGAACCGGAGGAAGTCCAATGCGCCGCATCAATCGTGGTGCGGCCTTGTGCGTGACCTACGACCTGCTCGAGGCAACCGCGGTTGCCGATGCGCACGACCGCCGGCGCGGCCCCTCGAAAGCCGCACCGGTTGAACAGCTGCGGTCCACTGCCGCGCGCTGAGCCCTCGTTTTGCCAAGACGGACCGCTCGAAAGTCATCTCGGTCGCGGTAATCGGCTCGGCTAGCTTCCCCTCTCCTGCTGGGCTCT
>DATIZL010000046.1:0-18764 GCA_035517115.1 Hyphomicrobium sp. | reverse complement strand
TCGGCTTCACCGGCCTCGGTGTCGCCGCCAACTCGGTACAGGTGAAGATTTCCAAGCCCGAGGACATGGACAAGGCTTACGCGGCCTTGAAGAAGCTCATACAGCCCATCGGCAATGCGATCCTCGGCACCGGCGGCAACGACATCACCGTCGAGCAGACGCCTCCGGACCTGATCACCATCCGCCCCACCGAGCAGGGCTTACGCCAGCGCGTCTCCGGCGCGGCGAGCGCGGCGATCGAGACGGTGAACCGCCGCGTCAACGCGCTCGGCACGGCGGAATCGACCGTCGTGCGCCAGGGCAGCGATCGCATTCTCGTGCAGTTCCCCGGCCTGCAGGACACCAAGCAGCTCAAAGACCTCATCGGGCAGACCGCGAAGCTGACCTTCCACGCCGTGCACCCGACGCTGACCGCGGAAGAGGCGAAGCAGACGCGGGTGCCCATCGGCTACAAGATCTATCCCTCCGCCGAGGGTGAGAACGGCCCCTCCTACGTGCTGCAGGAGACGCCGGTCGTCTCGGGCGAGGACCTCGTCGACGCGCAGCCCGGCTTTGACTCGCGGACGAATGAGCCGATCATCTCCTTCCGCTTCAACCAATCGGGTGCGCGCAAGTTCGGCAATTTCACCAAGGACAACGTCGGCTCGCCGTTCGCCATCGTGCTCGACGACAAGGTGCTGTCGGCGCCCGTCGTGCGCGAGCCGATTCTGGGCGGCTCGGGCCAGATCTCCGGCAGCTTCACCGTCGATACGGCAAACACGCTCGCCGTGCAGCTCCGCTCCGGCGCGCTGCCGACCAAGCTCACCATCGTGGAGGAGCGCACGGTCGGGCCTTCGCTCGGCGCCGACTCGATCGCGGCGGGTAAGCTCGCGGGCCTCATCGGTTGCGCTCTGACAGGCGCCCTGACGATCCTCGCCTACGGGACATTCGGCGTCTTCGCCGTGATCGGCCTCTTGGTGCACGGCTTCCTCATCATCGCCGCGATGACGATCATCGGTACGACGCTGACGCTGCCCGGCATCGCCGGCTTCGTGCTGACCATCGGCATGGCGGTCGACGCCAACGTGCTCATCTACGAGCGCATCCGCGAGGAGCTAAGAACCGGAAAGACGCCGATCGCCGCCATCGAGCAGGGTTTCCAGCGCGCGTTCATCACCATCTTCGACAGCCAGCTCACCACGCTCTCCGCCGCTGTCATCATGTTCTGGCTCGGCTCGGGACCGATCCGCGGCTTCGCCGTGACGCTGACCATCGGCATCCTGACCTCGGTGTTTTCGGCGGTGACGGTGACGAGGCTTCTCGTCGTCTGGTGGCTCAATGCTCAGAAGGGCAAGGGCCGTATCGTCGAAGTGCCGGTTTAGAGAGGCAGCGATGTTCTTTCCCCTTCCCAACTTCAAGGGTTTCGACTTCTTCCCGCACGACCTGCGGATTCCCTTCATGCGCTTCAAGGGCCTCTGCTTCGGGCTCTCCGTACTGTTCATGGCGCTGTCCCTCGCGCTGTTCTTCACGCGCGGTCTCAACTACGGCGTCGACTTCAAGGGCGGCTCGCTGATCGAGGTGCAGTCCAAGAACGGCCCCGCCGACCTGCACGACATCCGCACCAAGCTCAACGCGCTGGGCATCGGCAACGTGCAGATCCAGAGCTTCGGCGCCGATACGGACGTGCTGATCCGCGTCGAGCAGCAGCCGGGCGGTGAAACCAACCAGCAAGCCGCGATGAAGAAGGTGATCGAGACGCTGGGCGACGGCTATGCGCAGCGGCGCATCGAGGTGGTGGGGCCGGCGGTGTCGAGCGAGCTGCGACGCACGGGCATAATCGCGGTGGGCGCCTCGATCCTGGCCATCATCGTCTACGTGTGGTTCCGCTTCGAATGGCAATTCGCGCTGGGCGCAGTCGTCGCGCTGTTCCACGACGTCTTGGTGACGGTCGGCGTGTTCTCGCTGTTGCAGCTCGATTTCGACCTATCAATCGTCGCCGCGCTCCTGACCATTCTCGGCTACTCGGTCAACGATACCGTCGTCGTCTCCGACCGCATCCGTGAGAACTTGCGCAAGTTCAAGCGCATGGACCTCAACGAGCTCTTGAACATTTCCATCAACGAGACGCTCTCGCGCACGATCCTCACCGGCCTCACGGCGATCGTCGGTATTCTGGCGCTGTTGATTTTCGGCGGCGAGGTCATTCGCAACTTCAGCTTCGCGATGCTGTTCGGCATCATCATCGGCACCTATTCCTCGATCTTCATCGCCGCGCCATTGCTCGATTACCTCGGCGTCAAGCGCGAGACGGTCGGGCAAGCGGTGAGGGCGAAGGAAGCCGCCGCCGTGAAAGCCAAGGAGCCGTCGCCCGCGAAGGCCAAGGCCGCCTCCCGGCAGACCTAGCGGTGCGGCGGCGCGAGGAGAGGCAATGCGCCCAGCTCCCGCCCATTACCCGCAGCGCGCGCCGATCGACGCTTACGGCAACGGCGGCTTCCGCTTCGCCGGCATGAGCCACCGCGGCTCGCTCCTCATCCTACCGAGCGGCATCTATGCCTGGGACGTGACGAGCATCGCCGAGGTGACGGTCGAGCGCTGCGCGGTGTTCCTGCGAGAGGTCAAGCCGCCAGGGTTCGTCCTGCTCGGCACCGGGCCGACCCAGGCCTTTCCCTCGGTCGAGGTGCGCCGGCTTTTCGCCGAGGCGCGCATCGGGCTCGAGCCCATGAGCACGGGCGCCGCCGCCCGCACCTTCAATGTGCTCCTCGCGGAAGAGCGCGACGTGAGCGCCGGCCTCATCGCCGTCGAGTAAGGCGGATTGCCGATGGCAGAGCAGGACAACGGTAGCGATCGCGACGCCATGGTGGAGGCTGCCGCCCGCGCCAACGCCCTCGACCTCTACCTCACGGCGCGCCTCGCCCCGCGCGCTGCGCGTCGCGATCTCATGGCGCTTGCAGCCTTCGTGGGCGAGACCGCGCGCGTCCTCGCCACGGCGCGCGAGTCTCTGGTGGGCGAGATACGCCTGCAATGGTGGCGCGACGCGCTCGACCCCTCGCGCCTCGGCGGGGAGGCGACCGGAAGCCCTATCGCGGATGCCTTGCGCGCAACGATAGCCCGGCATGCTTTGCCGGCAGAGCCGTTCGCCGTGCTGCTCGACGCCCGCTTGCGCGCGCTCGACGCGGAGTTCTGCGTGGCCGGTACTGGGCTCGATCAGTATTTCGATGACACCGATGCGGCAGCATTCCGTCTCGCCGCGCGCATCCTCGGCGTTCCCGCGGACGATGCGGCCGCAAAGCTTCTCGGCGCGGCAGGCCAGGCCTACGGCCGCATTCAACTATTGCGCGCGTTGCCATTCGTTCACGCCGCACGTAGCCACCTGCTGCACGCGCCGCTGATTAACGATTGGGCAGCGCTGGCGCCAATCCTGTGTGAAGACGCGCGCGGCTGGCTGCGCGCGGCACGCCTGCAGTTGCGTGCCGCTGGTGCGGCAATCCCTGCCGTGCTCCCGCTTGCCCTCGTGGAGCCCTATTTGGCAGCTTTGGAAAGGCTCGGGCCGGAGGTGGTTCGTGAGCGGGCCGACATTTCACCGCTGACGCGAGTCTGGCGGCTCTGGCTGGCGAGTGTGCGCGGGAAAATCTAGGGCTACGCAGCGAGGCGGAGGGAAGCATGATCCGATCGAGCGGTCGGCTGCTGGCGCTGGGCGCCCTCGCGTTTCTGCTGGCCGCTGCTGCCGCGGCTCAGACCAGTTCCGCAACCGAGGCGTTGCCGGCGGCATCGGCACCCCCGCCCGCGCCGGCGCCGACGCCTTCCGGCGATGCACCGGCCCCGCCCTTGCAGGTGCCGGACATCACCTGGCGCGTCGAGAATCCGTTCCGCTTCTTTACCGACGCCGCCGATACCGAGGTGCACCGCGCGACCTACCTCGCACTGACGCCCGAGCAGCGGCTGCAGCATCCGGTGCTCGCGGCTGAGCAGGCCTTGAGCCGCCGGCATGAGGACGGCTGGGCGGAGACCATGTTCCGCAACACCTGCTGGGATGCGCGCGTCAACCGTTTCGTCTGTCCCGACGGCAAGGACTACATAAACCCCAGGTCGCACCGCGTGATCGCGCGCATCAACAACGTCGATGAGGCATCAGGTTTGGGCTGCACGTGGCTTACCGCGCCGCATGGCGGCGGCCAGCTGCGCGGCAAGGTGGTGACGCAGCCGTGCAGCGACGCCGTGAAGCTCGACGTGCCGTACCCCGCGGGCTTGTCCGTGGAGGTGCAGATCGGCGGCCGCACGGTGGCCACAGAGGACATTGAGGTTCGCGACGTGCTCATCGTCGGCATGGGCGACAGCATCGCCTCGGGCGAAGGCAACCCCGACGTGCCGGTGCATTTCTCGCGCGAGCGCGCGGCGAGCTACGGCAAGCGCAAGAGCGAGGGCGCCGACCTCGGGGGCTATCCGGCCCGCGTCGGGTCGTGGCAGCAGATCGGCGATAAAGCCTTCATGGAGGAGAGCGCGCTCTGGAACGACCAGGCCTGTCACCGCTCGCTCTACTCGCATCAGCTGCGCGCGGCTCTGCAGCTCGGGGTCGAAGATCCGCACCGCGCCGTCACCTACGTAGGTGTCGCGTGCTCGGGCTCGGAGGTCACCTTCGGCCTGTTCCTGCGCTACACGGGCAACGAGTGGGTGCCCAATCCGCCCGACCTCTCGCAGATTTCGCTGATCGCTTCGGCCCAGTGCGGCACGCACGAGGCACCCATGCAGGATCTGCCCGAGGCCTACCACATGAACGGGTCGATCCCCGAGTTGAAGGGCGGCCTCGTGCTGCGCAAGTGCGACCCGGTCAATGCGCGCAGGATCGACCTCTTGCTTGTGTCCATCGGCGGCAACGACGTGGGCTTCTCGCGGCTTCTCGCCAACTCGGTGCTGTCCGATGAATCGGTGCTAAGGAGGCTCGGTGGCTGGTTCGGCCAGGTGCACGGGCTCACCGAGGCGAGCGCCCAGCTCGATGCGCTCATCCTGCGCTACAAGTCGCTCAACCGCGCGATCCACTACCTCCTGCACGTGCCGTGGGAGGAATCGGACCGCGTCATGCTCACGGCCTACCCGGAGCTCGCGCTGCTCGGCGACGGCAGCGAGGTGTGCCCCGACGGGCGCGCCGGCATGGAGGTGCTGCCCGATTTCAAGCTCTCCGAGTCGAAGGTGCGTGTCGGCACTTGGATCTCGGACAAGCTCAACCACGCGATGGCGGACGCGGCCGAGCAATATCACTGGACCTTCGTATCGTCGCACCGACGCGCGTTCATCGGCCGCGGCATCTGCGCCGGCAACACCTACGACGGCGGCGACATAGCGGACGAGCTGCGCCTGCCGCGCAAGACCGAGGCCGGCTGGCGCCCCTACAACCCCGCCGACTATAGGCCCTATGCATCACGCGAGCGCTGGTTCCGCACGCCGAATGACGCGTTCATGACGGCGAACTTCCACGTCGCTCCCGTGCTCTTGCAGAAGGTATTAAAGCTGAACTCGCTGTTGTGGTTCCAGCTCGTGCTGGCCTCGACCTATTCCGGCGCCTTCCACCCCACGGCCGAGGGTCAGGCGGCCATCGCCGATGCCGTCGTCGACAAGGCGCGCGCCGTGCTCGACAAGTACGCCGCGCCCACCCACACGCGCGCAAACGTCGAGCCGTCGGTCGACGGGCGCTCCTTCGAGTAGCGGTCTGATCACTCGGCTGCCGCCGAGGGTGCACTCGCATGCCCGAGCCACGCTTCGAGATCGTCGAGTGCACGCAACGATATTGCCCGCCGTTTCGCGCGCGTCTTGTCCTTGCCCTTGAGCCGCTTTCCTGATTGACCGCGATCGAGTGCCGGCGCCGGCGGTAGCAGTCCGTAGTTGATGTTCATCGGCTGGAACGAGCGCGCGCGCGCCTCGGCGTCATCCACGAGGATGTGGCCGCCCGTGATGTGCCCGAGCAAGGCGCCGAGTGCCGTGGTCACCGGTGGCGGCGCGCAGGCAACGCCCAAGCGTTCGGCGGCGGCGAGTTTTCCTGCGAGCAGCCCAATCGCAGCGCTCTCGACGTAGCCTTCGACGCCGGTGATCTGGCCGGCAAAGCGCAGCCTCGGCTCGGCGCGCAGGCGCAGCGTCTGATCGAGCAGCTTGGGGCTGTTGAGGAAGGTGTTGCGATGCAATCCGCCGAGCCGCGCGAATTCCGCCTGCTCGAGACCCGGGATCATGCGGAAGATGCGCGCCTGCTCGGCGTGCTTGAGCTTGGTCTGGAAGCCGACCATGTTCCACAGCGAGCCGAGTGCGTTGTCCTGGCGCAGCTGCACGACGGCGTAGGGGCGTGCGCCGCCCTTGTGCGGGTCCGACAGGCCGACGGGCTTCATGGGCCCGAAGCGCAGCGTCTCCGGCCCGCGCTCGGCCATGACCTCGATCGGCAGGCAGCCGTCGAAGTAGGGCGTCGAGGTCTCCCACTCCTTGAAGCTCGTCTTTTCGCCTGAAAGCAGCGCGGCGACGAATGACTCGTACTCGGCCTTAGTGAGCGGGCAGTTGAGGTAGTCGGCGCCGGTGCCGGCCGGCCCCGCCTTATCGTAGCGGGACTGCAGCCAGGCGATCGACATGTCGATGGTCTCGCGATGCACGACCGGCGCGACGGCGTCGAAGAAGGCAAGGTCATCTTCTCCGGTCAGGGTCTGCACGGCGGCGCCCAGCGCGGGCGAGGTCAGCGGTCCCGTCGCCACGATGACGCTGTCCCACTCCGCGGGCGGGAGACCCGCGATCTCCCCGCGCTCGACCCCAACGAGCGGATGGGCGCGCAGGCGCTCGGTCACTTCATCCGCGAAGGCATCGCGATCGACCGCGAGCGCGCCTCCCGCCGGAAGCTTGTGGCGGTCGGCGGCCCCCAGGATGAGGGAATGGGCCCGTCGCATCTCCTCGTGCAGGAGCCCGATGGCGCTCGTCTCCCAGTCGTCCGAGCGGAACGAGTTTGAGCACACGAGCTCGGCGAAGGCGCCGGTCTTGTGCGCGTCCGTCATCCGCTCGGGGCGCATCTCGTGGATCACCACGGGAACGCCGGCGGAGGCGATCTGCCAGGCCGCCTCCGAGCCGGCAAGGCCGCCGCCGATGACGTGAATGGGCCGTTTCTCTGTCATGGCAGCGGACGCTAGAGGAAAACGCCAGGCGTCTCAATGCGAGCTCCAGCCTTCCGTTTACCCCGACGCAAAGCGGCCGAAATGCCGTCATTGTTTTGCTTTCGCACCACGGTTATCGTGCCGGCGACCGTCCTGCCCACCGAGTGCCAATCAATGTCGCGCTACGCGAGGCGTCTCGACCGTGACCTCGCCCGCTGGCGCGAGCAGGGGTGGATTTCCGCCGACGCCGTCTCCTCCATCCGCCAAGACGTCGCGAGCCGCAGCCGCAGCCTCGAGCTGGCGCCGGTGCTCGGCATCCTCGGCGCCGTGCTCATCGGCTTCGGCGCCATGAGCTTTGTCGCCGCGCACTGGAACGAGATGGCGCGGCTGCTGCGGCTGGCGCTGATCTTCGCTGGTCTCTTTGGGGCGTACGGCCTCGCGGGCGCGCTGTTCGACCGCGATCACCCGGCCTTCGCGCACGCGGCGATACTGGTGGGTGTCGCGCTGTTCGGCGCGGGGATCATGCTGATTGCACAGATGTTCCACATCAGCGGCCATGCGCCGGATGCTGTGCTCACTTGGGCGCTGGGGGCGCTGCTCGCCGGCGTCGTGTTGCGCTCCAATCCCGCGCTCGCGCTCGCCATGCTGCTGATGGGGCTTTGGAGCGCCTGGGAGATGGGCGACTCGGGCCGGGTGCACTGGCCCTTCCTGATCGGCTGGAGCGCCGTTGCCGCCGGCATGCTGTGGCGCAGATGGGTCTCTGGGCTGCACCTGGCGGCGATCATCCTCAGCATCTGGATCATCACCATCGGCTACTTCCTATTCAACGGCCATGGGCACAGCATCGTCGTCTGTGTTGGCCTCCTCATCGCCGCGGCTGGTGTTGCCGGCCCATTGGTTCTCGGGCACTGGCGGGCATGGGGTCCGGCGGCGGTCGCCTATGGCATGGCCATCGCGTTTGCCGGGTTGTTTGCACTGCAGTTCATCGAGACGGTGCAGCTCGACCATCTAATCCTGCTGGCGATCATTACGCTCGCGCTCGTGGTGGGCGGCATTTGGACCGGCCTCAAGACCAGCAACGGCGCGCTCCTCTGGCTCGGCTACGCCGGCTTCTCCATCGAGGTGCTGGCCCTCTACTTCAAGACGATCGGCACGCTGCTCGGCTCGTCGCTGTTCTTCCTGTCCGCGGGCGTTATCGTGATCCTGCTCGCCATCGCGGCCTACCGCCTGCATTCGCGCGTGCATCCGGGACTGGAAGGGGCGCCATGATCCCGAGCATGACCCCGAGCCGCCGCAACATGTGGATCGGCATCGCCGCCGTAGCGCTCGCGCAGGCGGCCGTCCTCATCTGGATGATCGGGGAGCGCGTGCATCTGCTTTCGACCGGGCGCGAGGTCGTGTTGGAAGTGGTCCCGGTCGATCCGCGCTCCCTCTTCCAGGGCGATTACGTTGCACTCGGCTACGACATCACGCGCGTCCCCATTACGGAGGCGAAGCTGCGCCGCGGATCGGTGCTCTACGTGACCCTGCAGCAGGCCGGCGACCATTGGCACGCGATCGCCGCGAGCACCAAGAAGCCGGAGAACCTCCCGCCCGATCAAGTCGTCATCAAGGGCCGCGTCGACTACGCCTCCACGCCGACGCCGGTCGCGCCCGGACAGGCAAACGTGCACTACGGCATCGAGGACTATTTTGTGCCGGAAGGGACGGGCCGGGAGTTGGAGAAGCTCGTCGGGCAGAAGAAGCTCGATGCTCTCATCGCCATCGACGGCTCGGGCAACGCCGGCATCAAGGGCCTGATGGTCGAGGGCAAGCGGGTTTACGAGGAGCCCCTCCTATAACCCGCGCGGGTGCCTTGCCTTTAGCCCGGAAGTGCCATTCCTCAGTAATCGGCAAAATTGACGCCTGATGTGTCCGGTTTGCCGCTAAGTCAGCATATTCAACGAGCTGCGACCCACGCAGCTATCGAGAACACTTCCGGAATCTGGCAGTCTCCCCGCGGGTGGCTGAGACTACGGGGGGAGAAATGGGGTTGAGGGTCGTATTGGGCTTGCTCGCGGTTGCGACCGCGGCAACCATCTGCGGGGTGCCATCCAAGGCAGACCAGACGGGGCTCGCCAGCATCCATACGCTGCGCCACGAAGGCGGCCGTCTGTGCATGGCCGACCACTTCCATTACGGCAGCGGCGGTCCGTCCGCGAGCCAGGGCGCTGCGCAACGGGAGGCTCTCCGGTCGTGGGCGGATTTCACCGCTCTTGAGTACGGCAGCGACTGGGCCCACTACGGACGCGCCGGTAGCCAGCGCATGAAGTGCAAGCGCTCGTCGTCGGGCTGGTACTGCGACGTCGAAGCGCGGCCCTGCCGGTAGTCGCCGACTTTTCTACTCGCCAGCTTATCGGTGCGCTCGCAAGTCATTGGCTCTCGCGGGCGCGGGTCGCTTTGAAGGCGCTGCCGCCGAGCGCGCGCAGGCGTGCGATCCAATCGAGCGGCCCGCGCGGCAGGGCCAGGTAGGGCGCCAGAACTCGGCGCGTCGCCTGCGCCGCATCGGTGCCCCCGCCGGGGAGCGGGCGTCCTTCTCTGATGCATGCGGCAAGCGCAGTGAGGCGGCCTGAGGCAGCTGCCGGTGTTGCAAGGCTCACGCCGCCCCCCGTGCTACCCGAGAAGCCGACGCCGCCGGCGGCGACCTGGGGCAGGGGCGCAACGACAGGAGCCGCCTCAAGAGGATCACCGGCCGCGGCGCCTCCGTCTCTGTCTTGGCGCATGAGGCCCTCGAGGCGTTCGCGGCTCGCATCCGCAATGGCGCCGACGAGCATGGCCGCGACGACAGGCAGCAAATACTCCGCGATCATTTCGCTTACGTCCGCTCGGGACGCGGCCTGACGTGCGATCCGCTTGCTCGCCTCGCGCCCCGCGATTGCGTTCAGCGCCTGGTTGCCGAGAACTTGGGTCGAGGTGGTGCCGAGCATGGTCGGGTTCTCGAGCACCTGATGGTGGGCGCGTTCATCCAAAAGCTCCACGAGCCGGGCCAAGAACCGGCGCGAGCGGATCTTGGCCTCGATTTGTGGAATAAGCGCCGCGACCATGGTTTCGACGGCAGGCTCGACCTTGCCGGGGGGCAAATGAAAGGCGCGCGCCAGGTTGGCGAAGGCGTGGCCGCCTTGGGCCTTGTTGAGCCGATCCAGGATGGGCACGTTTTGGACCTTTCATGCACAGCGCCGGATGTCCGGTCGAGCACTTTGGCAACTATCATTGCCCTGTGACGGTTCCCCGGCGGGCAAGTGCAACTCGGCGTTCCTATATTCAATGCTGTCCCACAAGCAAACCGGGAGAACGCGCATGAAACTGGCAATCGCACCGACGGTTGCGCTGCTTCTGCTGTTGGCCGTCCCGTCTCAGGCTTCAGCCGCCAGCGCACAGTCGCTCGTCCTATCGGCCCCGCACTCTCAAAGTCAGTCCCTGGTCGACAAGGCACATTGGCGTCGGGGGTGGGGATACCGCCCCTGGGGTTTCTATGGCTATCGGCCCTGGGGCTATTACGGGTACGGCTATTATCCCCCAGTCTACGGCTACTACTATCGGCCATACCCTTACTGGGGCTGGGGCTACGGCTGGCGCCACCGCCATTGGCACCGCTACTGGTAAACCCTCGGCAACGCTCGATGAGCGGGCGCCACGGGCAGGCGCCCGCCCTTCGTTTGGCCGCTGAAATTGCGGCGATCCGCGCTCAGCGCTTGTGTTGCAACAGGTCCACACTTTTGGCATGGTCCGGCCGCGAATCTCGCCGGCACGTGCGAGATGCCAGCGGCTGACCGTCGGTTGCCGCAAAACCAGCTGGCCGCCAAAGGGGACCTTCGGATGACAGAGATTTTGTGGGCTATCGTCGCTTGCGGCGTGCTGGCGCTTGTCTATGCCGCGTACACCATCCGCTCGGTGATGAGCTCGGACGCCGGCTCGGCGCGCATGCAGGAAATTGCCGCTGCCATCCGCGAAGGCGCTCAAGCCTACCTCAACCGCCAGTATCGCACCATCGCGATCGTCGGGTTCGTCATCTTCCTCGCCGCATGGCTCCTGCTCGGGCCCCTCGTTGCCGCGGGCTATCTCATCGGCTCGATCCTCTCCGGCCTCGCCGGCTATATCGGCATGAACGTTTCGGTGCGTGCCAACGTGCGCACGGCGCAAGCTGCCACGCACTCGCTGGCGCGCGGCCTCGACATCGCCTTCAAGTCGGGCGCGGTCACGGGCCTCCTCGTCGCCGGCTTGGCGCTGTTGGGCGTCTCCGTCTACTTCCTGATCCTGACGAGCGGGCTCGGCTTCGCCCCCGATGACCGCACGGTGACGAACGCCCTCGTCGCGCTGGGCTTCGGCGCCTCGCTCATCTCCATCTTTGCCCGTCTCGGCGGCGGCATCTTCACGAAGGGGGCCGACGTCGGCGGCGACCTTGTCGGCAAGGTCGAGGCCGGCATTCCGGAAGACGATCCGCGCAACCCGGCAACGATTGCCGACAACGTCGGCGACAACGTCGGCGACTGCGCCGGCATGGCGGCCGACCTGTTCGAGACCTACGCCGTGACCGTGGTCGCGACGATGGTGCTCGCTGCGATCTTCTTCGGCGGCCAGGCGGCCTTGACGCAGCTGATGATCTACCCCTTGGCGATCTGCGGGGCCTGCATCGTCACCTCGGTGATCGGCACCTTCTTCGTGCGCCTCGGCGCCAACAACTCGATCATGGGCGCGCTCTACCGCGGCTTCATCGCCTCCGCCGTGCTTTCCGTCGGCGGCCTCTACGTAGCGACGCAATACGTGCTCGGCGGCTTCGGCGAAATTGCCACCATCGGCGGCCTGTCGATCACCGGCCTCAATCTCTTCCTGTGCGGCATCGTCGGCCTGCTCGTCACCTTCTTCATCGTCTGGATCACCGAGTACTACACCGGCATCGGCTACCGGCCGGTCCGCTCGATCTCCCAGGCTTCCGTCACGGGCCACGGCACCAACGTGATCCAAGGTCTCGCCGTGTCGCTAGAGGCGACCGCTCTGCCGGCGATCGTCATCGTTGCCGGCATTCTCGCGACCTACTCGCTCGCAGGCTTGTTCGGCACCGCGATTGCCACGACGACCATGCTCGGGTTGGCCGGCGTCGTCGTCGCGCTCGATGCCTTTGGCCCCGTCACCGATAACGCAGGTGGCATCGCCGAGATGTCGGGGCTGCCGAAGGAGGTGCGCCGCTCAACCGACGCGCTCGATGCCGTCGGCAACACGACGAAGGCCGTGACCAAGGGCTACGCCATCGGCTCGGCGGGCCTCGGCGCGCTGGTGCTGTTCGCGGCCTACAGCTACGACCTGCAGCACTTCATCGACGCCGGCAACGCTGCCGGCTCGACCTCGTTCTCCTACTTCAGGGGGGTTCACCCCGACTTCTCGCTCAGCAATCCCTATGTGGTCGTCGGCCTCTTGCTCGGCGGCCTCATCCCGTACCTGTTCGGCGGCATTGCGATGACGGCCGTCGGCCGCGCCGGCGGCGCCATCGTTCAGGAGGTGCGGCGCCAGTTCAAGGCCAAGCCCGGCATCATGAAAGGCACCGACCGCCCGGACTACGCCGCGGCCGTCGACCTGCTTACGCGCGCGGCGATCAAGGAGATGATCGTGCCGTCGCTGCTGCCGGTGCTGTCGCCGATCGTCCTCTACTTCGTCATCTACACCGTCGCCGGCGGGGGTGCCGCGGGCAAGAGCGCGGCATTCTCCGCGGTTGGCGCCATGCTGCTCGGCGTGATCGTCAACGGGCTCTTCGTCGCGATCTCGATGACGTCGGGAGGCGGCGCGTGGGACAACGCCAAGAAGGCGATCGAGGACGGCTTCGTCGACAAGGACGGCGTCAAGCACGTGAAAGGAACGGACGCCCATAAGGCCGCGGTTACCGGCGATACCGTGGGCGATCCTTACAAGGACACGGCCGGCCCCGCCGTGAACCCCGCAATCAAGATCACCAACATCGTCGCGCTTCTGTTGCTCGCAGTGCTGGCGGCGCAATAGATCAGCACAAGGCAAGCGAAGCGGCGGGCAGACCTCTGCTGCCGCTTTTTCTTTGGTGCTTTGGTTAGTTGTCGGAGCCAAAGATCTGCTTGGTGCCGAGATTGCGGAACAGCATCTTCAGGATGGTGTCGTCGTGGCCCCCCGGTGCCGGGGTGGTGCGCGACACGTAGTCGAACACCTTGCCGTCCTGCAGGCCGTAGTTGGCGACGCGCTCGACCGTGCCTCCGGGCGAGAAGTAAACCGCCACCACCTGCCGATCGTTCTCCGTCGGAAGGAAGAATGCCGACTGCGACTGCGTGCTCGAAATGTAATAGTAGGCCTGCGCGTTGTTGACGACCGCGGTGGTCGCCGGCGTGCCGAGGTTCATGCGGACCTGCTCCTGGCTCATGCCGGGCTGGATTTGCTGCAGGTCGCCGTCGTGAAATTGGGTGCCGTGCTTGATGACCGACGCCTCACAGCCGCACAGCGCAAGCGCAGCAACGAGCGCAAGCATCCGCACATGGCGCCGCGCGGGGCGGTCGTGCGGTGGTGCCGTGTCGGCCGGCCGCAGGGCGCTCTGGCACTGGCGCGCGTTCGTCTCTCGGCGCATTATGTTACGGTCTTCCCGAGAATCGATTGGTCGGGGCTTAGAGCGCGCTTAACCTGAGGTCTTTGCCAATGCAACGTGGCTGGCGCCCCATCCCCCGAACTTTCCCATCCCCTTAGAACGAGTTTGCCTTTGATCCTTCGGTCGCTCAAGCGGCGGGCTGAGTTCCAGCGTAAAGCAGGCGAGATTTATGGCGCGATCGTGACGCAGGCGCGGCAGCGGGCGTTTTACGCGGACCTCGGCATCCCGGATACACCGACCGGACGCTACGAGATGGTGGTCATTCACCTTTTTCTCGTGCTCGAACGGCTGCGCAGCGAGGGGGCTTTGACCGAGCCCGTGACCCAGGAGCTGGTCGACGCCTTCGTTGCCGATATCGACGACTCGTTGCGGGAGCTTGGGACCGGGGACATCGGCGTGCCGAGACGAGTGAAGCGGGCTGCAGCCGGCTTCTACGCGCGAGCCAGGGATTACCGGCAGGCGTTGGAGGCTAGCGGGACCGCATTGGAGCAAACGCTCGCTCGCCATCTCGGGGACGCGGATGCGACAGAGCCGCGCATCGGGGCGCTTGCGGCCTACGTGCGCGCGGCGGCGGCCTCGCTAGCGGTACAGCACGTGGAGGAGCTCATCGAGGGGCGCCCCTCCTTTCCAGATCCGAAGGGTGTGCCGTGAGTGGTCCGCTCTCCTGGTCGCACCGTACGACCGCCATTCCCGAGACCGGCTTGCATCAGAGCGCGGTGGCAACCGAGACGGAGAGGTCGGCCATAGCCAAAGAGCTTGGTCTCATCTCCTGCGAGGCCATCGTCGCGGACTACAGCCTGCGGCCCGCAGGCTTGGGCCGCTATCGCTTTACCGGGACCCTGCACGCGCGGGTGACGCAAGCCTGCGTAGCGACGTTAGAGCCCGTTCCCCAGACGATCGAGGAGGCATTCGAGGTCGAGTTCTGGCCGGCAGGCAGCTTACCGGACATGGGCGATGTCGAGATCGAGGTCTTGAGCGTGCCCGACGTGGAGCCGATCGAGCACGGAACAATCGAGGTGGGCCTCGTCCTCTTCGAGATCCTCGCCGCGGCGCTCGATCCCTACCCGCGTAAGAGCGGCGCCACCCTCGAATGGCAGGATCCCGAGAGTGCCGAGGATGGCGGTGGCGCGGGCCCCTTCGGAGCACTGAAAAAGCTCAAGGATCAGGCCTGATACCTAGCTTCTGCCGCTGCCTGTGGCAGGGGGAGCGCGACGGTGCGAAAAACCACGAGAATCAAGTTGTTTCGCATATGCAAAAGAGTATGGTCCGGGCGAAGTCCAACCGGTAGCCACCCGGGACATGCCGGCTGCCCGTCCGAGACAATAACCACGAGGCGACCCGCGACATGTCTCAGCCGCGGACGATAGCGCTTGACGCCATGGGCGGGGACCACGGCCCTCCGGTCGTGGTCGCGGGAGCCGCCCTTTCGCTGGAGCGCTACCCTTCGTTGAGCTTCCTGTTCTTCGGCGATCGGGCGCGCATCGAAGCCGAGCTCGAGGCCTTTCCTGCGCTTGCCGCCAAGTCGCGGGTGGTGCACACCGACACCACCGTTGGCATGAGCGACAAGCCGAGCCAGGCCTTGCGCCGCGGCAAGGGCACGAGCCTGTGGCTCGCCATCGAGGCAGTCCAGAAGGGTGAGGCCGATGTCGTCGTGTCGGCCGGCAACACCGGTGCCTTCATGGCGATGTCGAAGCTGATCCTGCGCCCCATGGCCGGCATAGAGCGCCCCGCCATCGCCGCCATATGGCCGACGGTCAAGGCCGAATGCATCGTGCTCGACGTCGGCGCCAACATCGGCGCCACCGCGCGCCAGCTCTCCGACTATGCGCTGATGGGCGCGGCAATGGCTCGCGCGCTCTTCCATGTCGAGCGCCCGACCGTTGCGCTGCTCAACGTCGGCGTCGAGGAGGTCAAGGGCGATGAGGAAGTGCGCCAGGCCCATGCGTGGCTGAAGAGCACGGGCCTCCCATTGGACTACCGCGGCTTCATCGAGGGCGATCAGATCGGTCAAGGCGCCGTCGACGTGGTGGTCGTCGAGGGCTTCGCCGGAAACGTCGCGTTGAAGACGGCGGAAGGCACAGCGCGGCAGATCGGGGAGTACCTCAAGGCCGCCATGCGGCGGACCTGGCTGTCGCGCATTGGCGCTCTGCTGGCATCGGGCGGCTTCCGCGTTCTTAAGGATAAGATGGACCCGCGGCGGTCCAACGGCGGCACGTTCCTCGGTCTCAATGGGATCGCGGTCAAGAGTCACGGGGGCACTGACGCGCTAGGCTTTGCCAGCGCCGTCGATCTCGCGTACGAGATGGCGGAAAGTCGGCTCACGACGCGGCTGGCCGCGGATTTGGCGGCGTTCCATCACAAGCTCGAGGCGATGACCGCGAGTTGACGATCGGGGTCTTGGGCCGTCCCGAGCGTGCGGGCTCCGCAACCCGCCCATCGCGCATAGTTGGTCGAATTGGAAGAGGCAGAGCGCTTGGCAGTCATCCGTTCCGTCATTCGAGGCGTCGGCGCGCATTTGCCTAAGCGCGTGATGACCAACGCCGACTTGGCGAAGATCGTCGACACGAGCGACGAATGGATCGTCGAGCGCACTGGCATCCGCTCGCGCCACATCGCCGACGAGGGCGAGCGCACCTCCGATCTCGGCATCGCCGCCGCAAAGCAGGCCCTGGTGCGGGCCGCCATCGACCCCGTCGACGTCGATCTCGTCATTTGCGCGACCGCCACGCCCGACCGCACGTTCCCCGCGACTGCCGTCACCATCCAGAATGCGCTCGGCGCGACGCGAGGAGCCGCCTTCGACGTGCAGGCGGTGTGCTCGGGCTTTGTCTACGCGATGGCGGTGGCCGATAACTTCCTGAAGACGGGTCAGTTCAAGCGCGCAGTCGTGGTCGGCGCGGAGACCTTCTCGCGCATACTCGATTGGACGGACCGCTCGACTTGCGTGCTGTTCGGCGATGGCGCGGGAGCCGTGGTGCTCGAAGCGCAGCCCCAGCACGGAATGCGCGACGACCGCGGCATCCTGGCAACCCGCATCCGCTCCGACGGCCGCTTCGAGGACTTGCTCTACGTCGACGGCGGACCCGGCTCCACCAAGACCGTCGGCCACTTGAGGATGAATGGCCGCGAGGTGTTCCGGCACGCGGTGCAAAAGATCACGGGCGTCATCGATGAGACGCTCGTCATGACAGGGTTTGCGCCCGACGAGATCGATCTTTACGTGCCCCATCAGGCCAATCAGCGCATTCTCGACGGCGTCCTGAAAAAGCTCGGCGTGCCGCCCGACCGCATCGTGGTAACGCTCGATAGGCACGGCAATACGTCGGCTGCCTCAATACCGCTGGCGCTCAATCAAGCCTTCGAGGATCACCGCATCAAGGAGGGCAGCCTCGTGCTCATGGAGGCAATGGGCGGAGGCTTCACGTGGGGTGCGGTGCTGGCGCGCTGGTAGGGTCCGGCGCGCGCCCGCTGCATGGCAAAAATTTTTGTGTGATATCAGGCAGTTGAAATGCACACCTGATTGACGATAAAGCGCGCGCCCGGTAGCATCGCCAAAAGATTAGAAAACTGGGAGGCAATGCCATGGGAGGCAAGACGTTGACGCGGGCCGACCTCGCAGAGGCGGTCGTGCGAAAGGTTGGGCTTCCGCGCAACGAAAGTCAGGAATTGGTCGAGCTTGTGCTGGGGGAGATCTCGGCTTCGCTCGCCCGCGGCGAATCGGTGAAGCTCTCCTCATTCGGCTCGTTTGGCATCCGCCAGAAGGGCGAGCGCATGGGGCGCAACCCCAAGACGGGCGACGAGGTCCCCATCACTCCGCGCAAGGTTCTGGTCTTTAGGCCGAGCAACATCATGAAGGAGCGGATCAACCAGGGCCGCACGAGACGCAAGGCGGCGGAGTAACGGCGGCGCGTTTGCGGGAGCGCCGCAGGCAGCGGAGGCGCAATGAGCAAGACTGCGGAGGCCTTTCGGACGATCAGCGAGGTTGCGAGCGAGCTCGACGTGCCAAAGCACGTCTTGCGGTTCTGGGAGGCGAGATTTCCCCAGATCCGCCCCATGAAGCGCGGCGGCGGGCGCCGCTACTACCGGCCCGAGGATCTCGCGCTCCTGCGCGGCATCTGTCACCTGCTGCATGCCGAGGGCTACACCATCAAAGGTGTGCAGAAGATCCTGCGCGAGCAGGGCGTCGACTCCGTCAAGCGGGTGAGCGAGCAGACGGCGCCCCCGAAGGTCGCGCCCGAGGCTGCAGGCAAGCGCGGCCGGCGTGGCAAGGCGCAAGCGGAGGGGGCCGTCGCGGGCTCGGACGCCGCCGGCACGTTGAAAGCGGCGATCGCGGAGCTCGAGCTCTGCCGCGACATTCTTATGGGCAAGGCCGTCGACACGGGCGCGCGCCGTCGCGCCAAGCCGCGCCGCGCCATCGCTCCTTGAGCACCGCCACCACGGGCGCGAGCGTTCACGGTCCGGCGCGCACGACAGGCGCGCTCGAGCTCTGGCATGTCGACACGCTGGCCTCAGGCCCTGCGCTACGCGCTCTGGAGCAGAGCGTTCCGCTGCTGTCCGACTGGGAACGGGAGCGCGCAGCTGCGATCGCCGATGCCGCGCAGGCCGAGGAGTGGCTCGCCGCGCACATCGCGTTGCGCGTTATCCTCGAGCGCGCCGTCGGGCGCCGCGCGCGGGGGACGGCGTTTGCGCGCGCAGGGCACGGCAAGCCCCTGCTCGAGGGCGCGCCCGCCGCCTTCAGCCTTTCGCACGCTCCCGGACTGGCGCTGATCGCCCTTGCGCCGAGCGGCACCGTTGGCGTCGATGTGGAGCGGACGCGGGCGGTTCGCGTGCGCGCGCCGCGGCGCACGCGCATCGAGGCGGCGGCTGCGGCGCTCAATCCTCGCGAGCTCCTGCCGGCGGCCGATGAGGCACGCTTTCTGCAGGCCTGGGTGCGGCTCGAGGCCTTCGCCAAGGCTGAAGGCTGCGGGATCGGCCAGTTATTGACGCGGCTCGGCATCGGCGGCTCACGCACCGAGCGGGAGGGGGATATTCGCGCCGGC
>DATIZL010000045.1:0-3346 GCA_035517115.1 Hyphomicrobium sp. | reverse complement strand
TCTCCTGTGCCTCGTCGACGATCAGCACGGGGCGCGACAGTGCAGCGTCGATATGGCTCTGCCAGCGCTCGCGCAGCACCTTGGCGCCGGCCCATCGATTGTGCGGGGCGAGTTCGACGCCGAACAGGTCGCCCATCTCGCGATAGAAGTCGGCAAGGCCGGCCTGGGGCCGGCTGACGATGCCGATCTTGGCGTCGCGCTGTGCGCCGAGCCGCTGCGCGAGAATGCGCAGCGTGACCGACTTGCCGGTGCCAGGCGCGCCGGTGACGAGGGCGAAGCCGCCCTCG
Organism: Hyphomicrobium sp.; assembly: GCA_035517115.1. Taxonomy (GTDB): domain Bacteria; phylum Pseudomonadota; class Alphaproteobacteria; order Rhizobiales; family Hyphomicrobiaceae; genus Hyphomicrobium_A. The sequence continues at coordinate 3,059 of DATIZL010000045.1, read as the reverse complement.
CCGACCAGCTGCTCGACGCGCCAGCAGAACGACTCGATACGTCGGCTGACGTGGAGCGCCTCGACCGGCACGTCGGGAGCGAACGGGTTCCACTTGAGGCCATAGAGGGCCAGCATCTTCTTGTTCACGTGTCGTCTCCTTCTTCGTTTTTCGGCAGATAGGCCGGCGGCAGACCGGCAGCGGTCTGCCGGTCGAGCAACCGCGCGAGCAATGGCGGGATGGGGAACGCCGGCGTTGCCGGCGTCGGCTCGGAGGCGGCCGAAGCCGGGGAGACCGGATCGAGCGAGCGGCGCAAGCCGCTGGCGTTCTGCGTCTTGTCCTGCGGATAGAGACGTGCGAGCACGTGGCCGGTACGCTCGTCGACGAGATGGACGAGGCCGAGATTCCAGCTGGCGTAGCGGACCTCGATGCGGTTGAGATGCCGATAACGGTTCGGCACCTCGAAGCGGCGCCCCTCGATGACGATGGTGCCGTCGCTCTTCTTGTGGGTGCGATGAGCGCTGCGCGTGAAGGCGAGGCGGAGCGCATCGCTGTCGGGACACGGCCGCGTAACGTCGGGTCCGGCGACGAAGCGCGAGAGCGGCGCCTCGCCGATCTCGGAGTGGGACTTGCGGTTGTACTCGTGCTCGACCCAGGCCTGGGTGGCCTCGTTCAGGAAGTCCAAGGTCAAGTCCGGCACATGCTCCAGCATCGCGATCAGCCGGCCCTCGACCGGACCCCAGAACGCCTCCTGCTTGGCGTTCTGATAGGGGCTGTAAGGCAACGTGGTGTGGTGCAGGATGCCCAGACGGTGGAGCCCCTCGGTGATCTCCGCGGCCGTCATTGCGGCGCCGTTGTCGCTCAGCGCCGAGCGCGGCAGGCCGCGCTTCTGGAACGCCTGGCTGAGCCCGTGCGCGATGATCTCGGCGGTCTCGGCCAGATACCATTGCAGGTGACAGGCAAGCCGCGATCTGTCGTCGAGCACGCCGAACAGGATGGGCGTCACCCACTCGCCCCGCCGGGTGAGCACCTTGCGCGAGCCGTGATGGCAGTCCCAGTGCCACAGAGCGTTGACGTACTCAGCCTCGTAGCTGCGAACCTCGCGCTCGGCGATGCGGGCCTCGGCGCGTTCGACACCGCCGGTCCAGCGCGCTGTCACGCGCCGCCGCCTGGCGAGGCCGTTGGCGCTCATGAACCGGCGCAGCGTGGCGTAGGACGGCACCGGCTTAAGCTCGGACCTCGTCTTGGCCAGCGCGACGAGGTTGTCGTGATGGAGCTTTACGCTCCAGCTCTTGTGCGCGGCATATTGCGCGAGCACGGCTTGGCGCACCGCATCGCTGATCGCAACCTGCCGTCCGGCATCGGCGCGCAGCTTGCGGCGGAGCACGCCGACAGGATCGGCGCGCTCCTTGCGCGCCCGGTAGTACCATCTCTCGATGGTCGCAAAGCCGAACCGGACCGGATGGCCGGTGGTCGGATGCTGCCACGTGCGTGCGGCGAGCACCGCGATCGCGGCCTTCAGCTCACCTTTGGCAGGTGGCGCCGCCAACAGCTGGCCAATCACGGAAAAGCGCAGATGCGCCCACCGCTCGTGAACACGTGAACCTCGTGCCTGCTGGATCATGCCGGGGCTCCTCCGATCGGACAACACCGACCCTAGAAGCAGCCGCAACACGCTGGCGACGAGCATCCTGTGCGGATGTGGGAACGCCGCTATCGAGCGTGCACGCGGCCTCCGGTGACCGGCCCGATGAAGCGCAACAGCGCGACGAGGCGATCGGCGTCGTCACCGGTGAAGCGTTCGAGGAGCGATGCTGGCAGACGCTCCCGATCGATCGGCGGCATGAACGCGGCGCGTGCAACCTGCCAGAACGGCGTCATCGGGAAGCGCTCACGCCACCACGCCCGCCAGCGCTCGACAGTGCGGCGGTCGACGCCGACGGCTTGCGACAGGCGGTCGATCCGCGAGGTCGTCACGCCGTGGCGCAGGATCGCGACCACCACCACGATCGCGGCGAGATAGACCTTGCGGCCGAGGAAGCGCAGCGACGGCGGCGTCGCCCGCGACCGGCAGCCGTCGACCGCACAGCAGAAGCTGAAGCGCCGGTCGTGCTCGGGCCCGAGCCGGCAGGGCCGGCCCCGCGGTTTGCGCGGATAACAGGCAGAATGCAGCGTGCCGCCGCAAAGTGCGCATCGCCCGGCGCGCGCCGCCTCGGCCAGATCGGCATCGCAGGCGAGCAACAACTGATGGAATGTGGCGTCGGCCAACAGGTCTCGATACAACGGATGCGTCCTCCCCGCCTCGACGGTGCCGACCACCATGGCCAAACCCGCCCCAAAGCCTGGACGCAATGAGCCCTGCCACTGCGGCAGCGGCAATAAATATAAGAAGTGCTGTCTCGCCAAGGACGAGGCGGCCGAGCGCGATAGCCTTGTCAAAGCCCAGGCGCGGCGCGATCCGCCCACTGTCGCTCATCGCCATGAGCGCGCCGGGGCCCATCGCATGCCCGTCGATGAGTTGATGACAGAGGTCGCCGCGCGCCTGCGCATGGCCGAGGAGGAAGACGCCTATGAGGACGAGCTTGATGCCGCCTCCAATGCCGTGGTGCACCTCGTCCGCGCCGCCAGGCTCGACGAGGCCGAGGCGGCCGCACGTGACCTGCTGGTCCGTTTCCCCGACGTGCACGACGGCTGGGACCGCCTCGGAATGGTGCACGAGGCGCGCGGCGACACCCGACAGGCCGCCGACTGCTATCGCAAGGTGATCGACTTCATCCGCCAGCATCCCGACGACTACGACGCCGCCATCGCTGAACAGTTCGTGAGGCTCGTCGACAAGCTTGATCCGCCCGCGGCGACCTGAGCGTTCCGCCATCGCTCGCACTCCGCGAGGGCCTCGGCCTTGCCACCATCCGCGACCGTGATCAGATTGCCCAGTCTCTGCCTTCAGATACCGTGATCAGGCTTACTACGATTACCCGATCAAGCAATGTGAACTCCGCATTGTTGAAGAAATCGCGGGCACGGTACTCAATGAACAGAAGTCAGACCAACGGCGTGCTCGTGCCGAGACTATTTGG
>DATIZL010000044.1:0-7110 GCA_035517115.1 Hyphomicrobium sp. | reverse complement strand
CTGCAGCGGCGCCGGCTCGGAGGCGGTTGCAGCAACGACGATCGAGTAGTCGAGCGCGCCGTTCTCCTCAAGCACCTTCACGAACTGGGCGACGGTTGAGCGCTTCTGGCCGACGGCGACGTAGACGCAATAGAGCTTGGTTTTCTCGTCGCCCGCGGCGTTGATGGACTTCTGATTGAGGATGGTGTCGAGGATGATGGCGGTCTTGCCGGTCTGGCGGTCGCCGATGATGAGCTCGCGCTGGCCACGGCCGATGGGGATCAACGCGTCGACCGCCTTCAGGCCCGTCGCCATGGGCTCGTGCACCGACTTCCTCGGCAGAATGCCCGGCGCCTTCACGTCGACGCGCATCTTCTTGTCGAATTTGATCGGGCCTTTGCCGTCGATCGGATTGCCGAGCGCGTCGACGACGCGGCCCAAGAGGCCCTTGCCGACGGGGACCTCGACGATGGCGCCGGTGCGCTTGACCGTGTCGCCCTCCTTGATGGTGCGGTCGTCGCCGAAGATGACGACGCCGACGTTGTCGGCCTCGAGATTCAGCGCCATGCCGCGGATGCCACCCGGGAACTCGACCATCTCGCCGGCTTGCACGTTGTCGAGGCCGTAGACGCGCGCGATGCCGTCACCGACCGACAGCACTTGGCCGATCTCGGAGACCTCGGCCTCCTTGCCGAAGTTCTTGATCTGCTCCTTGAGGATCGAGGAGATCTCTGCGGCGCGGATTTCCATAACTTGCCTCTTCCCTTTGAGCGCTTCTCTGCGCGTCGGCTTTGATCGCCGGTTGCCTTGACGACGGCCCAGGGCCCGAGCGCCCCTTTGGCCGCGATTGCCTTGATCAGCCGCTGCCCTTCAGCACGACCTTGAGATTGCTGAGCTTGGTCCGCAGCGAGGAATCGAACATGCGGCTGCCGATCTTGACGACGAGCCCGCCGAGCAGCGAGGGATCGACCTTGGCGTCGAGCCGCACGTCCTTGCCGAACGTCGATTTTAGCTTGGCCTTCAGCGCCGCGAGCTGCTCGTCGGTGAGCGCGATCGCGGACTTCACCTCGGCGGCCACCTCACCGCGATGGCGCGCGAGAAGGCCGCGAAAGGTCTTGATCATGTCCTCGGCCGCGAACAGGCGGCGGTTGCGCGCGACGACGCCCAGGAAATTACCGGTGGTGGCGCCGATGGCCGCCCAATCCATCACGGCCTTGAGCGCGCGCTGCTGGTCCTCGGCCGCAAAGGCGGGGCTGTTGACCAGGCGCTTCAAGTCGCTCGAGGCATCAAGGAGCGATTGAAACTTGCCGAGGTCGCGGTCGACCTCATCGAGGCGGTTCTGCTCTTGCGCGAGCTCGAACAGCGCGGACGCATACCGCCCCGCCACGCCCGCTGTCATTGGATTGTCCGTTGCCACGTCAAACGCTCTCGCCGGAGGCCGCCAAGGGCCCCTTCAATTGAACCCGGGGCACCCGGGATAAGCCCGAAGGCTTTGCCCCGCTTTGAGGAAATCCGTTCACACAAAAGGAGGGCGTGAGCACCCGTGCCTAGCGCCCCCCTCCAAGTTCGCCGGTTCTCTAACACGCAAGGCTGAGGCCTTCAACCGTCGGATGTCAGCTCAGATGCCGCATTTTTCGGGCTCCGGCGAACATGAACGCCAGCTGCACGCTCCCTTCAGAGCGCATTCAGCGCGGGTCCTGTTTTATGGGCCCCATCGCCGGCGAGGCACCGGCACCGCTCAAACCGGGTAGGGGACCAACGAAAATGACCATCAAGCGCACACTGACCTCGCTCACCGCCGCCGTGGCGCTTGCCGCCACCACGCTGGCTCCGATGGCGACCTCGGCCAGCGCCGACCCTTGGCACGGTGGTCGCCATGATGGTTACGCCCACTCCGACCGCGGCGACTGGAACCGCGGCCGCGATCATGGCGACTGGGACCGCGACCGTGGACACCACGACTTCTACGCCTACCGCCGGCACAAGCATCACGACACCGGCAAGTACATCGCGCTCGGCATCGGCGCCCTGATGCTCGGCATCATGGCCTCGGAGGCCGGCCACTACTGAGGCAACGCGTTTGACTGTGCGCCCACCCTCGCGCGCCAGTCGGGCCGGACCTTTCCCCCGGGGTCCGGCCCATCTTTTTCTCAGGGGCACGGCCGAAAACGTACCCATGCACTCGACACTGCCAACTGAGGATACGGCCGACGCTCTCCTGAGCTTGTTCGCCTCCGAGTTTCCGGAAGGCTCCAAGCCCTCGCTCCTGCCAAAGCACGACGACCAGTTCCGCGCCCGGGTCGAGGTTCCTGCCGGTCCCGTGACCATTCTCATTCCGCGCCGGGCCTTTGCCGCATTCGAATCCTCGCAGCTCGACCACGAGCGCGTGCTGGCCGCGCTCCGCCGCTTTATCCGCGAGCGGCTGCGCGCTTCCGACCTTCGTCCCGACGTGGTGACGGTCTGGGACTACGCGGAAGCGTATTGAGGGATCACAAGAAGCTATACGGGTCGACGTCGACGGTGAGGCGGATGTCGCCCTTGAGCTGCGGCAGCGCCGCCAGCCACGTGCGCATATAGTCCTGCACATCGATCTCGCGCGGCGCCTTGACCAGGATGCGCCAGCGGTGGCGGCCGCGGATCACTGCGAGCGGGGCTTCCGCCGGGCCCAGGACCTCGATGCGCTCGGCCGGCGGCGCACGATGCACGACATCGCGCGCGATAAGCTGCGCCGTCTCCTTGTCGCGGGAGGAGACGATGAGGGCGACCAGCCGGCCGAATGGCGGCAGGAGGCCTGAGCGGCGCACCGCGATCTCGCGCTCGATGAAGGCCTCGCGGTCGCCCGAGATGATCGCTGCCATGACCGGGTGCTCGGGCATATAGGTCTGCACGTAGCCGCGGCCTTCGGCGAGCGCGCGGCCGGCGCGGCCCGTCACCTGATGCAGGAGCTGGAACGTGCGCTCGCCCGCGCGCGGGTCGGCACCCATGGCGAGCCCCAGGTCGCCGTCGACGATGCCGACGGTAGCAAGCAGGGGAAAGTGGTGGCCCTTGGCTACGATCTGCGTGCCGATGACGATGTCGATGCCGCCGGCTTCGATCGAGCGGATCATCTCGCGCATCTCGGTCAAGCCGGGGATGAGGTCGGAGGACAGGAGCGCGACGCGCGCCTCGGGAAAGCGCTCGGCGACCTCCTCGGCCACGCGCTCGACCCCCGGCCCGCAGGCAACGAGCGACCCCGCCTCGCCGCAGTTCGGACATTTCTCGGGAAGCGGAATGGAGAAGCCGCAGTGGTGGCAGTGCAGGCTGCCGCGGAAGCGGTGCTCCACCAGCCATGCCGTGCACTGCGGGCACTGAATGCGGTGGCCGCAGCTCCGGCACAGCGTCAGCGGGGCGTAGCCGCGCCGGTTGAGGAACAACAGCGCCTGCTGCCTCGACTCAAGGGTCTCGCTTACAGCCTGCACCAGCACCGGCGACAGCCATTTGCCGCGCTCGGGCGGGTTGTGGCGCAGGTCGATGGCGGTCACATCGGGCAGCGCCGCGCCGGAGAACCGGCCTGGGAGCACCACGTGGCGGTAGCGGCCCGTGCGCGCGTTGACGTGGCTCTCGATCGACGGCGTGGCCGAGGACAAGACGACCGGAAAGCCGCCGAGGCTGCCGCGCACGACGCTCATGTCGCGCGCCTGGTAGTGGACGCGGTCGTCCTGCTTGAAGCCGGCGTCGTGCTCCTCATCGACGACGATGAGCCCGAGCTCCTTGAAGGGCAGGAACAGCGCCGAGCGGGCGCCGACGATCACGCGCGCTTCCCCCGTCGCCGCGGCACGCCAGACGCGGCCGCGCTCGGGGCCGGCGAGCGCGGAATGCCATTCGACGGGTGAGCAGCCGAAGCGCTCGGCAAAGCGGCGCATGAACTGATCGGTGAGCGCGATCTCCGGCAGCATGATCAACGCCTGGGCGCCGCGTTCGAGCGTCCCTGCGACCGCCTCGAAGTAGACCTCCGTCTTGCCGGAGCCGGTGACGCCGTCCAAGAGCGTCACCGAGAAGCTGCCGGCATCGACCGCCGACTGCAGGGCGTGCACGGCGCGCGCCTGCTCGGGCGTGAACTCGGTGTCGCGATGGCGCGCATCGGGCTGAGGCGCGTGCTTTTCCGGAATCGCCACCTCGACGAGGCTGCCCGCCGCCACCAATCCGTCGATGACGCCAGTCGAGCACTGGGCCTCGGCGGCAAGCGCCGATTTGGCCCGGATGGCGCCGTCGCCGGCGATCTCGAGCGCACGCTTGCGCGCCGGCGTCAGCCGCGGCGGCTCCGGCGCACCCTCGACCACCGTCACCCCGAAGCGCGGCTTCACCGGCTCGAAGGCGGCGCGCGCGCTCATCATCATGCGCAAGACCATGCCGAGGGGGCTAAGCGTGTAGCGGGCGATCCACGCGGCAAAGCGCAGGGAGCTTATGGGCAGCGGCGGCACGTCGACGGCGCCGGTGACGCTCTTCATCTTCTTGGGGTCGACGGACTTGCCGTCTTCGCCGACCGTGCGGTCCCAAACGACGCCGATGCGGCTCTGCGGCCCGAACGGGACGAGCACGAAGGCGCCGGGCGCGAGCTCGAGCCCGTCAGGCACCAGGTAGTCGTAAGTCTGGTCGAGCGCGACCGCGAGCACGACAGGGGCACGCTTGAGGCCCTTGTGCGCACCTCGCTCCAGCGGTTCGAGCAGACTGTCCATGCGGGCCGTCATCAATCTCCGATTTTGAGGGAATCGATTGCGAAGGCTACCCCCTGGTCGCGGCGCGGCGAAGGCGCCTCCACGGATGGCGCACTCAGCCTTTCCACAACGGCCGCGAGCGACGATATTCCTTGCCGATACCACGGATTAACCGGGAGGGAGCGGCTTGCCGCTATGGTCGCCCTACCCACCGCCCGTCTCAGGACCGCCGTCCCCATGGAATATAAGGACTATTACAAGATCCTCGGCGTCGAGCGAAATGCCAGCGAGGACGACATCAAGCGCGCCTACCGCAAACTCGCGCGCACCTACCACCCCGACGTCAACAAGGAGCCGGGCGCGGAAGCCAAGTTCAAGGACGCGGGCGAGGCCTACGAGGTCCTGAAGGACCCGGAGAAGCGCGCAGCCTACGACCAGCTCGGCGCCAACTGGAGGCAGGGGCAAGACTTCCGTGCGCCCCCCAACTGGGACGCCGGCTTCGAGTTCTCGGGCGCCGGCTCCGAGGGAGCGGACGCGGGGCAGTTCAGCGACTTCTTCGAATCGCTCTTCGGCCGCATGCGCGGCGGGGGAGCGGGTTTCGGCGGCGCGCGCGGCGGTTTTGCCGGCGAGCGCGAGTTCCACGCCCAGGGGCAGGATCACCACGCCAAGGTCGTGATCGACCTGCGCGACGCCTACACCGGTGCCAAGCGCGCAATCACGCTGCGCGTGCCCGAGGTCGACGCGCAGGGCCACGTCGTGGTCAAGGACCGCACGCTCAACGTCACGATCCCCAAGGGCGTGCGCGAAGGCCAGCACATCCGCCTCGCCGGCCAGGGCGCGCCCGGCATCGGCAAGGGGCCGCCCGGCGACCTCTATCTCGAGGTCGCGTTCGCACCCGACCCCCTCTTCCGCGTCGACGGCAAGGACGTCTACCTCGACCTGCCGATCGCGCCCTGGGAGGCCGCGCTCGGCGCATCCGTCAAGGCGCCGACGCCCGACGGCGCGGTAATGCTGAAGGTTCCCCCGGGCTCGACCAAGGGCCGCACCATGCGCCTCAAAGGCCGCGGCATTCCCGGATCGCCGCCCGGCGACTTCTACGCCGTGCTAAAAATCGTGACGCCGCCGGCAGATACCGACAAGGCCAAGGAGCTGTACCAGCAGTTGGAGCGCGAGATGCCGTTCAACCCGCGCGCCGGACTGGGAGTGTAAGGGATGCCAGCCAAGACCCCCGAACAGCCGCAGGTCCTCGTTCTCGACGAGACGCACGAGATCACGCTCGCGGAGCTGACCCGCACCTGCCGGGTCGAGACCGAATGGGTGATGGAGCTCATCGAGGAGGGCGTGCTCGAGCCGTTGCAGCCGAGCGGTCCCCAGTGGCGCTTTGCGGCGACGAGCATCGTGCGCGTGGAGAAAGCGCGCCGCCTGCAGCGCGACCTCGGCGTCAATCTGCCGGGCATCGCGTTGGCGCTGCAGCTCCTGGAGCGCATCGATGCCTTGGAGGCGCGCCTGCGCGCCGCCTCCCGTCCGCTCCCGCCCGAGGACGCGGGATGACCTCCGAATCGGGTATCGATAGGCAGCCGCTTGGGCGCCGCTGACCGGAGCCATCCGTGCCCAAAACCGCCATCGATACCTGCGAGCTGCCGTTGGGCGCCGATCTTGATCGCGCGGTCGCCGAGTGGCTTGCGCACTTGGGCCACGAGCGCGGGCACGCGGCAAAGACGCTCGATGCCTATGCACGCGACGTGCGCCAGTTCCTAAGCTACCTCGGCGCCGATCTCGGACACGCGCCCTGCCTCGCCGACTTGCAGCGGCTCGAGCCCAAGACCTTCCGCGCCTTCCTGGCCTCGCGGCGCCGCGCCGGCACGGTCAGCCGCTCGCTCGCGCGCACGCTATCGGCGCTGCGCCAGTTCTTCCGCTGGCTCGACGCGCAAAAGAAGGTGTGCAATCGCGCGGTGCTGCAGCTCGCGAGCCCAAAAGTTCCGCACTCGGTGCCGAAGCCCTTGACCATCGACAAGGCCGCGGGCGTGGTCGAGCCCGGGCCCGGCGCCGAGCTCGAGTGGACGCTAGCGCGCGATGCCGCCGTGCTGCTCCTGCTCTACGGCGCAGGCCTGCGCATCGCGGAGGCGCTCGCGATCACGCTGAAGGACGCCCCCACCGGTGACCGCGACGTTCTTCGCGTCACCGGCAAGGGCGGCAAGGAGCGGCTCGTGCCCGTGCTGCCAGTGGTGCGCGCGGCGATCGCACGCTACCTCGCCCTCAACCCCTATGCGCTCGCCCCCGACGACGTCCTGTTCCGCGGCGCCAAGGGCGGCCCCCTGTCGCCGCGCATCATCCAGCTCGCCATGGAGCGCATGCGCTCGGCGCTCGATCTGCCGCCGACGGCAACCCCGCACGCGCTCCGCCACTCCTTCGCCACGCATCTCCTCTCCTCCGGCGG
>DATIZL010000043.1:0-55393 GCA_035517115.1 Hyphomicrobium sp. | reverse complement strand
CGGGTAGAAGCCGAGCCGGGCGGCGGCGACAATCGTCTCCGGGCAAATGTCGCGGCACACGCCGCCGAAGGTATCGGGGCGGTCATGTGTCGCGGCCTGATCGGGGATGCGCGTGCCGCCGCGGGCCATATCGGCGAGCGTATAGGCCACGAGGTAGGGCAGGTCGGCCGCGCGCTTGGGGTGGCAGGCATAGGCGGTCCCCAGGAGCCAGCGCCGCAGTTTGCCGGAGGGCGATTCGCGAAACAGCGCCACGCGCGGGTCCATTGCCGCGCTAGCCCTTTGCGCGATTTTCAGCGACATCTCCACACTGGCCAAGGCCGGTGACTCCCAACTTCGCGTTCGCGCCGCTATAAGCGGCCTAATCCTCAAGGGATGCGCAGACTGCCCGCCCGGGCTTACCAAACTCCCAACGGCGTTTCCCATCCCGGTTCCAAGTTCGTTCCAAGTAGCGTGCCAAATCGTGCTGCCGCTGAATGGGAAGCCATTAACCCTATGACCGACACCGTCCTCATCATCGACTTCGGCAGCCAGGTCACGCAGCTCATTGCGCGGCGCGTGCGCGAATCCGGCGCCTATTCCGAGATCGTGCCCTTCGACAAGGCCGAGGCAGCGATCGCGCGCTTGCAGCCGAAGGCGCTGATTCTGTCGGGAGGGCCGGCCTCGGTGACGACGAAGGGTTCGCCGCGTGCGCCGCAGGCGATCTTCACGAGCGGCTTGCCAATCCTTTCCATCTGCTACGGGCAGCAGACCACCGCCGTGCAGCTCGGCGGCACGGTCGAGGGCGGCCACCCCGCCGAGTTTGGCCGCGCCGAGGTCGAGATCAAGGAGAGGAGCGCGCTGTTCGACGGCATCTGGGAGGTCGGCAAGCGCTACCCCGTGTGGATGAGCCATGGGGACCGCGTCACGCGGCTGCCCGACGGCTTCACGGTGAAGGCCGTGAGCGAGAACGCGCCGTTCGCCATCGCCAGCGATGAATCCCGCCGCATCTACACGACCATGTTCCACCCTGAGGTCGTGCACACGCCCGACGGCGCCAAGCTGCTTTCCAACTTCGTGCACAAGGTTGCCGGCCTGCCGGGCGACTGGACCATGGCGCACTTCCGCTCGAGCGAGGTGCAAAAGATCCGCGCGCAGGTCGGCAAGGCGCGCGTCATCTCCGGGTTGTCGGGCGGCGTCGATTCAGCGGTCGCCTCGGTCTTGATCCACGAAGCGGTCGGCGACCAGCTCACCTGCATCTTCGTCGACCACGGGCTCCTGCGCCAGAACGAGGCGGAGGAGGTCGTGCGCCTCTTTCGCGGGCACTACAACATCCCGCTCGTGCACGTGGATGCAAAGAAGCTGTTCCTCGACGCGCTCGCGGGCGTCACCGACCCAGAGGTCAAGCGCAAGACGATCGGCTCGCTGTTCATCGACGTGTTCGAGGTTGAGGCGAAAAAGCTCGGCGGCGCGCAGTTCCTCGCGCAAGGGACGCTCTACCCCGACGTGATCGAGAGCGTGTCCTTTTCCGGCGGCCCGTCGGTGACGATCAAGTCGCATCACAACGTCGGCGGTCTGCCCGAGCGCATGAACCTGAAGCTCGTCGAGCCGCTGCGCGAGCTCTTCAAGGACGAGGTGCGCGCGCTCGGCCGCGAGCTGGGGCTGCCCGAGAGCTTCGTCAAGCGGCATCCGTTCCCGGGGCCGGGGCTCGCGATCCGCGTTCCCGGCGTGGTGACGGAGGAGAAGCTTGCAATCCTGCGCCAGGCCGATGCCATCTACCTCGACGAGATCCGCAAGGCGGGGCTCTACGACGCCATCTGGCAGGCGTTCGCCGTGCTTCTGCCGGTGCGCACGGTCGGCGTGATGGGGGACGCGCGCACCTACGACTACGTCTGCGCCTTGCGCGCGGTGACCTCGACCGACGGCATGACCGCCGACTACTACGATTTCTCCCACGCGTTCCTCGGCGCCACCGCGACGCGCATCATCAACGAGGTGAAGGGCATCAACCGCGTCGTCTACGACATCACGTCGAAGCCCCCGGGGACGATCGAGTGGGAGTGATCGGCGCGCGCCGCTCTCCGCGCTTGCTAGATGCCACGTTGGCAGTGTCCTGGGGTTCCCGCCTCCGCGGGAATGACGATTGAGCGTGGGCCCTATACCAACGTCATCCCCGTACAAGCGGGGACCCAGATCGCTTCCACAGGACATGCGGCTGCGCGGGAATGGCGATGGGAGGGACAGTCGGCCGGTGATCAGATTTTGGTCTCCAGAACGACCTCACCCGTCTCTAAGAGTGACTTGAGGTTCGAAAGCACCTTCGGGCAGCCGCAGGACGCCGCCTCAATGAAGCGCCGCGATCACGACGCACGGGCCTCCTTCTTATAGTCCTTGTCGTACCACGGCGCCCAAAGCACGCGGTTCGTCTCGAGATAGCTCTTGAGGCTCGAGAGCACGAGCGGCCAGCCATTGCTGATGGCGGGGAACACCTTGCTGTCCTCGGGGAAGTCGTCGTGGGTGACGGTGAGCTTGACCTGGTCGCGCTGCTGTTCGAGCTCGAAGACCACGCGCGAGGGCTTTTCGCTGCCGTTGAACGGCTCGTGCATGGAGTGGAAGGTATAGGAGAGCCGCCGCGGCGGATCGTTCTCCAGAACCTTGCCTTGCACGATCAGCTTGCCCTCGCGGCGGAATTCGATCGGCGAGCCGACCTTCCAGTCGGAGGTCACGGCACCAGAATTTGCTAGTGGCCTCGGCCGAGGTCAGCGCCTTGAACACCTTGTCCGGCGTCGAAGCGATATAGGTGACGTAGACGAAAACGGGCTTGCTCATCTGTTCTCTCCTGACGGGTCACTCGGACTCCAATGCCTTCTTCATGTCGCTCAGCGCCTGCAGGCGATGGCGCTCGAACTTTCCGATCCAGCGCTCGGCGATCTCGTTGATCGGCACCGGATTGATGAAATGCAGCTTCTCGCGGCCTTGCCGCTTGGTGGCGACGAGGTTGGCCTCCTCCAGGATGCTCAAGTGCTTCGTCACGGCCTGCCGCGTCATCGCCAATCCCTCGCACAACTCACCCAGCGTCTGGCCGTTCTCGGCGTGGAGCCTGTCCAGGAGCTCGCGGCGGCTCTTGTCCGCTAGGGCCCGGAAGACGGCGTCGTCGCTCATGCTCTTAATATGCAACCAAATGGTTGCCTGTAAAGTGCGAACGTAACGAGAGGCGCGATGTGCGCGTATCTGGCGCGGATAGGTCGCGCACTCTTACGGGGAAGCCCCAATGAAATTCATCGTCGATTTCCTGATCAATGGCCCGGAGCGTCTGTCAGCCTGGTTCGCCTGGCTGCCGCCTCTCTTCGCCCGCATCGTCGTCGGCTGGGTGTTCTTATGGAGCGGCTGGGGCAAGCTCAACGCGCTTGACCGCATCACGCAGAATTTCGTCGAGTGGGGCATTCCTTTCCCGAGCATCCTGACGCCGTTCGTGTCGGGGGTTGAGTTCTTCGGCGGCCTGCTCTTGCTGCTCGGGCTCTTCACGCGCATCGCCGCAGTGCCGCTCGTCATCACGATGATCGTCGCCATCATCAGCGCCAAGTGGGCCGACGTCGATTCGCTCGAGACGCTCTTGGGCTTCGAGGAGGTCTCCTATATGGCGCTGTTCGGCTGGCTCGCGGTCGCCGGCCCCGGCCCGGTCTCGCTCGATCACGTGCTGCAGCGCTGGCGCGCGCAGCAGGCTTAGCTCTCGAGCAGGCACACGCCCGCCCCCAAAAAAGAGCCCCGCGTTTTGCGCGGGGCTTCAAGGCTCGGGGAGGAAGCGTGGGGAGGAAACTCAAATTCGATGTGGCCACTATGCCGGGGCCACGGTGTGAGCGCTGTTCCACGCGAAACAAGGGCGAAAAAACTTCGGAGGATTTTTGGGGCGCGAAAGTCAGCGCTCCGCGCGGATAAGAAAATGCCCCCCAGCCGCGTGGCTGGAGGGCAAGTCTCCGACCGGGTCCGGGGGACGGGGGACGAGGAGGCAGTTCCGGTCGGAAGCAAACTCGCGTGCTGGGCAGCCGTGCAAATCTCCCTGTGTTGAACCTCTGCTTCGTTTCTAACGCCGCGCTGGCGAGTGCGCTGTTCCGCGGGGAACATCAGTCGCCGGAGAGCATCTCCCCGATCATCTCGGCGCGGTCCTGCATCTGCTCCATTCGCTCCTGCTGCGCTTCCATGCGCGCTTCCATCATCTCCTCGCGGTCCATACCTTCGCTCGCCGCGGCCGCACGAGCCTCTGCCGCTTCGCGGGCCCTAGCTGCCGCGGCGGCTCTGGCCTCGGCGGCAGCTTTGGCGGCTTCGGCATCGGCGTTGGGGGTGAGCGACTTCGCCGGCGTCTCCGCGGACGTGGCGGGCTTTGCATCTGCGGCGGGCGCCTTGTCAGCGGCCTGGCCGGGAATCTGGTCGGGGATGATGTTCGATTTCGGCGCGCTGAGAGTCGAGTTGTCGGCGGGAGCCAGAGGATCCGACTGAGTGAGCGCGGTGGCGGAGGAGCTGAGGGAATCGTCGGCGTAGGCTCCCGCCGCGCCGCTCAAGGCGGCGAGCATGGCGGCGGTAACAAAAAGCGTGGTTCGGCGCATGGCTTTGTCTCCCAGCAGTTTGAAGACGCGCCGCGATCCTCGCGGCGCGTCCTCGCTAACAGAGGTCCCGTTCCAGGTCCGGCCGCTGTCAGAGCCGTTGGTAACGGAGGTGACACTCTGAGGCTGTAACGCAGGGAACAGGGCGCTGAAGCGCCGCGCGCGCGAGCCTTGTTTGAGGATCGCGCGGATGGCCCTTTGGAGTGCGCCATCGAGCGCGGCGCCGTAGAGGACGCCGGCGGCTGCCTTCTTCAATCGTTCGGTAACTGTGTCGCCTTTCCAATTCCAGCCCGGGTCGTCACCGCTACAATTCTCTGCAGGCGAACAACTCGACCTCAACGGAATTGGGGTACTCCCTGGCTCAACTGGGGAGGCAGTGATGCGTACGCTTCTGAAGCTTGGCTTCGTCGTAATGTTTGCCGGACTTCTGGCTTGGAACGCCGAAGCGGTGTCTTTGACCGGGGCCCTAAGCGTTCGCGCTCCGCTGCAAAATTACTCGCCGATTGAGAAGGTAGCCTGCAACGGCTCGTGGGGCCCGCATTGTGGACCGGGACAGCACTGGCTTTGTCGCCCCAATGGGAGCTGCGGGTGCGCCGCTTGCCTCGGCAATGGTGGCGCCTGGTATGGCAATGGCGCCTGGTACGGCAATGGCTGGTATCACCGCGGCTGGTATCGCCACTTCTGGCACCGCGGCTGGTATCACCACGGCTGGTATCACCGCGGCTGGCATCGCCACTTCTGGCGTCATAGCGGGCGTCATCGCGGCTGGCATCACCACTTCTGGCACCACCACCATCACCATCATCATCACGCCGGGCATCATCACGGCGGGCATCACCGCTCCGACATTCGCCTCAAGGAGGACATTGTCCCCTTGGCACGGCTCGACAACGGCCTCGAACTCTACCGCTTCCGTTACAAGGGCAGCGACCGCACGGCCTACGTTGGGGTGATGGCGCAGGAGGTGGAGAAAATCGATCCGCGTGCGGTCTCGCGCGACCGCGATGGATATCTGATGGTCGACTATGACCGGCTGGGGCTGAAATTCATGACATGGGACGAATGGGTGCGGACCAGCACGAATGACCGTCCAAGCGGATCGGCATCGACGAATTGATACCCGCGGCATGCCGGATTTAGCACTGCTTGCGCTTCGCAATTCAAATCGACACCGGAGAACTCACATGACACGTGCCCTTCTCGTTATTGCCGCCGTGTGCCTGACCACGCTCACGGCACTCGGCGCCGATAGCAAAGCCGATTCCGCGGTTGCGACCTTCAAGTCGGTTGGCAGCGATGCCGGCAAGCTCAAGATCTTCTGCGAGATGAACTCCGCGATGGATAAAGCGGGCGACAACCCCGATGCCGCGGCCGAGGCCCAGATCGATGGCTACGTCAAGCAGCTCGGTCCCGACTTCGAGACCGCCTGGAATGCCGGCGATAGCATCGACGAAAACTCGCCCGACGGCGAGAAGCTCAACGCCGCGCTCGACGAGCTTGCCAACAAGTGCACGGGTTAGGCCCGCGCTGCGTCGCGTTGCTTGCCACGGCCCGTGGAGGATCGAGCGGTCAGCCGTACGGCGGCTCGCTCGGCGCCAAGATCGACAGGATTTGCTCCGCGCTTGCGTCCTCGGGCAGCCGGGCAAAGTCGGCCTCGACGTCGAGCGACTTCTCCAAGAGCCGGTGGAACTCCTCGCGGTTGAGCTCGACCGTGCCGAACTGGCGCAAATGATCGGTGACAAATTGCGTGTCGAGCAGGCGGAAGCCGCCGTGCGCCAGCCGTGCGGCGAGATACATGAGTGCGATCTTGGAGGCGTCGCGCTCGTAGGAAAACATGCTCTCGCCGAAGAAGGCGCCGTTGAGCGCGACCCCATAGAGGCCGCCGGCGAGCCGCCCTCCGCTCCACACCTCGACCGTGTGGCAATGGCCGAGGTCGAAAAGGTCTCTATAGAGCGAGCGGATGCGGTCGTTGATCCAGGTGGAGCGCCGACCGGGTCGGGAGGCGGCGCAGCCTTCGATCACGCCGGCGATGTCGGTATCGATGCGCACCTGCAGGTGCGTGGTCCGTAGCGTGCGCGCGAGCCGGCGCGGCACGTGCACCTTGTCGAGCGGGAGGATGCCGCGGTGCTGCGGCTCGATCCAGTAGAGCGCCGGGTCGTCCGCGCTTTCCGCCATGGGGAAGATGCCGCAGGTATAGGCCTTGAGCAGCACCTGCGGCGTGATCTCGATGACGATGTCGTCGCGCGAAGCCATGCCATTGCCCGGGTTCGTTACCCCGGCCCAATCCGTCCAAAACGTGCGGGAGCACGCCTCCCCCGGATTTAGTGTAGGAATCTTGCGGGAAAATCGCAAACTTCGGCACAAATCAAGGCATCAACACTCAAGGCATCAACCCTTGGCCAGGTATTTCTCCAGCCAGTGAATATCGTAGAGGCCGTTGGCGATGTCGGGTTGGCGCACGAGATCCGAAAACAGCGGGATCGTGGTCTCCACGCCGTCGATCACGAACTCCGACAGTGCCCGCTTCAGGCGCATCATGCACTCGTTGCGCGTCTTTCCGTGCACGATGAGCTTGCCAATGAGGCTGTCGTAGTAGGGGGGGATGCGATAGCCCTGATAGACGCCGGAGTCGACGCGCACGCCAAGGCCGCCGGGCGGGTGCCAATACGTGATCTGGCCGGGCGAGGGGCGGAAGGTGCGCGGATTCTCGGCGTTGATGCGGCACTCGATCGCGTGGCCGGAGAAGGTGATGTCCTTCTGCTTGTGCACGAGCTGAGCGCCGGAGGCCACTTGGATCTGCTCGAGCACGAGGTCGATGCCCGTGATTGCCTCGGTCACGGGGTGCTCGACTTGCAGGCGCGTGTTCATCTCGATGAAGTAGAATTCGCCGTCCTCGTAGAGGAACTCCACCGTCCCGGCGCCGCGGTACTTGAGCTCGCGCATGGCCGCGGCAACCGTCTCGCCGATCTTGCTGCGCGCGTCCGCGTTGAGTGCTGGCGACGGCGATTCCTCCAGGATCTTCTGGTGGCGCCGCTGCAGCGAGCAGTCGCGCTCGCCCAAGTGAATGGCGTTGCCCTGGCCGTCGCCGAACACCTGGATCTCGATGTGGCGCGGCGTCGTTAAATACTTCTCGATGTAGACGGCATCGTTGCCGAAGGCGGCCTTGGCCTCGGAGCGCGCGGTGGCAAGCGCTAGCCCGAGGTCGGCAGGCGTGTGCGCGACCTTCATGCCGCGGCCACCGCCGCCCGCAGTCGCCTTGATGAGCACGGGGAAACCCATGGCCTTGGCGACCTTCATCGCCTCGGGTTCGCTGGCGACCGCACCTTCGGAGCCAGGCACCACGGGGATGCCGAGGCGCTTCGCCGTCTCCTTGGCCTCGATTTTGTCACCCATGATGCGGATGTGCTCGGACGTGGGTCCGATGAAGGTGATCTGGTGCTCCTCGAGGATCTCGGCGAAGCGCCCGTTCTCCGAAAGGAAGCCGTAGCCGGGGTGAACAGCGTCGGCGCCCGTGATCTCGCAGGCTGCCAAGAGGCGCGGGATGTTGAGGTAGCTTTCGGCGGCGGGCGGGGGGCCGATGCAGACGCTCTCGTCGGCGAGCCGCACGTGCATGGCGTCCGCGTCCGCGGTCGAATGCACGGCGACGGTGGCGATGCCGAGCTCCTTGCACGCGCGCTGGATGCGCAGCGCGATCTCCCCCCGGTTGGCGATCAGAACCTTGTCGAACATTTTTGCTTATTCGATGATGACGAGGGGCTCGCCGAACTCGACCGGCTGGCCGTTCTCGACGAGGATCGCTGTGACCTTGCCTGCGTGCGGCGCCGGAATCTGGTTCATGGTCTTCATGGCTTCGATGATGAGCAGCGTGTCACCCTGCGAGACGCGGGAGCCGATGTCGATGAAGGCTGGAGCACCGGGCTCGGGCGAGCGGTAGCAGGTGCCGACCATCGGCGATTTCACCGCACCCGGGTGCTTGGCGGGATCGTTGCCGGCGGGTTTGGCCGCGGTCGGGGCGGCGGCGGGAGCTGCAGCGGCCGGCGCTGGTGCGGCGACAGCAGCCTGCACGGTGACCGTGCGCGCGACGCGCACCTTGAGCCCGCTCTTCTCGATCTCTATCTCGGACAGGCCAGTCTTGTTCAAGAGATCGGCGAGGTCGCGGATCAACTGCTGCTCGGCGCTCGCGTTCTCGCCCTGATCCTTGGCCGTCATACGTCGCTGTCCTTTTTTGTGCGGCCGCTTCGCCGGCCGTCCGCCCTTAGCCACGCCGCGCTGATGCGAGCACGTCCGCCATGGCCTCGAGCGCAAGCTCGTAGCCGTTGGCGCCGAGGCCGCAGATCACTCCCTTGACCGCCTGCGAGATGTAAGAATGGTGTCTGTAGGGCTCGCGGCGGAAGATGTTTGACAGGTGAACCTCGATCGCCGGCAGCTCGGCTGCCTGCAAGGCATCGAGAATGGCAATCGAGGTGTGCGAGTAGGCGCCCGGATTGATGATGATGCCTTGCGCCTTGTCGCGTGCCTCCTGAATCCAGTCGACGAGCTTGCCCTCGTCGTTGGACTGACGGAAATCGATTTGGAGACCGAGCGCCTTTGCGCGTCCCTGGGCACGCGCCTCCACGTCCGCAAGCGACTCCCGCCCGTACACCGCAGGCTCGCGCAGTCCCAGCATGTTCAAGTTGGGTCCGTTGAGGACGTAGATCGGCTTGGCCATTGGTCTCCAGCGCCGCTCCGGGGAATGCCGGGCACGCCGGCTTAGGGAAACGGACTGAGACCCCCATCTACCAGCTTTCCCACCCCTGCGGAAGCCCGTCACCGCGGGCTCCCGGCGGCGGGTTTGCGGGCTGCGTGCAGCAACAACCCGGCTGGCGCCCGACCCCAAGGCCGCAAGGCTCAGCAATAAGAGCAGCCCTGCTTCCTGAGCTCGGTGACGTTGCGCTCGAGCTGATCGTAGAGGTCGTCGGGCGCTCCCGCGACGGCGCGGTCGCCGATGAGGAAGTGCGGAGTGCCGTTGACGCCGAGCTTCTTGGCCAGCGCCGCCGCCTTCTCGATCTCGGACTTCACCTCGGGCGAGACCATGTCCTTCTTGAGCTTGTCCATGTCGAGACCGAGCTTCTCGGCGATCTGCAGGGCGGCCGCCTCGTTCATCTGGCCCTTGGCGCCGAGCATGGCCTTGTGCATCTCCCAGTACTTGCCCTGCTTCTGCGCGGCGAGCGCCACGTGCGAGGCCTCCTCCGAGCCCTTCGACAGGATCGGCAGCTCCTTGAACACCACGCGCACCTTGGGATCGGTCTCGACGAGTTTGACGACGTCGTGCAGGCCGTGCTTGCAGTAGCCGCAGTTGTAGTCGAAGAACTCGACGACCGTGATCTCGCCATCGGGATTGCCGGCGACGGAAGCTTCACGCGCGCGATAGATCTCTGACGCGTTCTCGGCGATGGCGACCTTCAGCTTCTCGGCCTGCTCCTTCTCCATCTTGTCTTCGAGCGCATTCTGGATGTCGACGAAGATCTCCGGATTGGCGACGAGATAGCTCTTGATGATCTGCTCGATCTCTTTCTTCTGCTCGGACGAGAACGAGGCCGCGCCGGTCGTCTTGGCGATCTCGGGGGCCTTGGCGGGTTCCGGTGCCTTGGCGGGCTCGGCGGTTGCCGTGGCTGCGGGCGCGGCAGGGGCGGTAGAGGTGGAGGTGGAGGTGGAGGAAGGCTCGGCTGTCGCCGCAGCTGCGGGCGCGGCAGTGGCGGTGGAGGAGGGCTCGGCTTCGGCGGCCGTAATGGGTGCCGGCGTGTGCACCGCCCAATGACCGAGCAGGCCTAGCATGACGAGCGCGGCGATCGCCGGGATGGCGAACCAGAGCGTCTTCAGATGCGCGGCTGCGCGCAGGAGGTTCGGGCGGGGACTCAAGGACATTGCGTATGCCTCACTTCGGGATTTCGTGGCGGCGATAGCAGCCGTAGCCGGCTGGCGCCATTAGGTTTCAGGCTTGTAGTTTATAATGTCGTCGTTTTTCAACCATTCCGGCGAGCCCGCGCGCAACTGCGACTGCGCGCGCTTGGCGAATAGCTGCGCCTGCTTCAAATCGCCCTCGATGAAATAGGCCTGCGCGATCATGGCGTCGGCCTGCGGGCGTTTGCCCTCCTTGTAGAAGTTGTTGGCGAGCAGCCGGTAGGCGCGCGAGTTCTCATCATCGGTAAGCGACCTGCGCAGGAGCGCGGTGGACTCGGCCGTCGCCGAGGGGCTGCTCTCGGCCTGCAGCGCGGAGGCGAGCTGCACCATGATCAGTGTGGCATCGGGCTGCAGCTTGATCGCCTGGCGCAGCGGCGGAATGGCCTCGCGCGTCTTCCCCGCGCGCATCAAAAGGTCGCCCTTCACCTCCCAGAAGTAGGGGTTGTTCGGCTGCTCGCGCAGAAGTCCGTCGACGTCGGCGAGCGCGGCTTCGAGCGCGCCGGGTCCGCCCTCGAAGAAGCGCGCGATCGCACGCGCATAGCGGGCGGGCAGCGTCTGGTCGGTCTTCGGATAGCGGTTGAACACCGTCTGCGGACGCTCGAGATAGCCCGAAAGCTTGGCGCGCATCAGGTCGTGGCGGAGCTGCAGCTGCGGGGGATCCTTGGCCGGATAGTAGGGGCTCGACTCGACCAGCTGGCGCAGGCGCGCGAGACGGTCGCTGGAGAGAGGGTGGCTGCGCGCCCAGGCGTCCTTCTGTGCGTCTGAAATGTACTCCTGCTGCGCGAAGCGCTCGAAAGTCGCAAGCATGCCGCGACCCGACTGCTTGGTCGCGTTGAGGAAGGTGAGGCCTGCCTGGTCGGCCGCCGATTCCTGCTGGCGGCGCTCGGCGAGCAGGGAGCGCATGACGATCTCGTTGCCGCCGTAGAGAATGCCTTGTCCGGCTCCACCGAGATCGTTGCCGGCCCCGCCGCCGGCGACGCCGCCCGCGACCAACAGACCGATGCCGAGGATCTGCGCCAGAAGCGCCCGCGTCTGGTCCTTGGCGACCCGCGCGCGCAACGCGGCCATGTGACCGCCGGTGATGTGGCCGCTCTCGTGGGCGATCACGCCGATCACCTCGTTCGGGGTCTGCGCCTGCATGAGCGTGCCGGTGTGGATGAACACGTTGCGGCCGTCGAGCACGAAGGCGTTGAAGGCGTCGTTCTGTATGATGCGAACCTTGATGCGCCCCGAGCCGAGCCCGGCCGCATGGAAGATGGGCCGTGAGTAGTCGTTGAGCAGGTTCTCGATCTCGGTATCGCGGATGAGCGGCAGGTTCTGCGCCTGCGCCGGCGCCATGGGAGCGAGCGTGGCAAATGCCAGGCCGTACACGGCCGCCCGCACCGCCGTTCGCGCGCTGCCGGACGTGGGATTGAGACGAACCATCATCTGCAACGGACCTGGCTCGGAGCTTCGGTTTTTGACGCTGTGAACGGACCCTAGTTGGGGATACAAACCTCGTCAACGCAACGCCACGCCGCGGGCGCGCGCGCATAAAAGGCAGCGCCAAGCGCGCCCTTCCGTTGGCGTTCGGTAGCATCGCCGCCGGGCGAGAATGCGGCAGGAACGCCAGCATCCAGCCTGGTGCGAGCGCATGAATTGAGGCACACGACCGCATGGCCGAGCCGGAAAAATCGAAACGTGTCGCGGGCGCAGTGACCCTGCTTGGCGAGGGCTCTGCGCGCGGCAACATTCCGAGCTTCATCGTGATGGACGTCATGCGCGCGGCGCAGGCGCAGGAAGCCGCGGGGCGCAGTGTCATCCACATGGAAGTCGGGCAGCCGGGGACGCCGGCGCCGAAGGCAGCGCGGCTCGCCGCCATGCGCGCACTCGAGAGCTCGACGCTCGGCTACACCATGGCGCTGGGCGAGGATGCGTTGCGCAAACGCATCGCGCAGCTCTACCGCGATTGGTACGGCCTTGACATCGCGCCTCAGCGCGTCGCTGTGACGACGGGTTCCTCCGCCGCGTTCGTTCTGGCATTCCTCGCCATGTTCGATGCGCACGACGCCGTTGCGCTGCCTTCGCCCGGCTACCCCTGCTATCGCCACATACTGCATGCGCTTGGCCAGAGACCCGTGGTGATCGAGACCGGGCCGTCGGGCGGTTGGATGCCGTCGGCCGAGGACATAGCGCGAGCCTGCGGCCGCGACCACATCAAAGGCCTGTTGATCGCGAGCCCAGCCAATCCCACCGGCACCATGATTGCGCCCGAGCAACTCGCGGAGCTGGCGCGCCTGTGCACCGAGCGCGGCGTGCAGCTCATCTCCGACGAGATCTACCACGGCCTCACTTACGGCGCCCGGGCCGAGACCGCCCTTCGCTTCAGCGAGGAAGCAATCGTCGTCAATAGCTTCTCAAAATACTTCTCCATGACCGGCTGGCGCCTCGGCTGGATGGTCGTGCCGGAAAGGCTCGTGCGCGCAATCGAGCGGCTCGCGCAGAACCTCTACATCGCGCCGCCGGCAATCGCGCAAGCTGCGGCGCTCGGCGCCTTCGACGGGATGGACGAGCTCGAGGCAAACCGCAGCGTCTACGCCGAGAACCGTGCGTTCCTGCTCGAGGCGCTGCCGCGCGCGGGTTTCGGTACGTTTGCTCCGCCCGACGGGGCCTTCTACCTCTATTGCGACGTGAGCCACATGACCAACGACGCCACCGCCTTCGCCAAAGCGATGCTGGAGGAAGCGGGCGTCGCGGCGACGCCGGGTGTCGATTTCGATGCCGAGCGGGGCCACCGCTACCTGCGCTTCTGCTACGCCGGCACGACCGCGGATATGGCCGAGGCGGCGCGCCGCCTGCAGGCCTGGTCGCAAGCGCGGCGGCAGCGCTGAGAAACCCGAAAAACGCCGTTCGCAGCCACCGCCCCGACGGATCGCGTGCATTCGCCGCGTTCTCCCATCCAGCAGACGCGAAAACCCCCACGGCTGCATAGAGTTAATCTGGAGACACACATGAAGAAGTTGTCACGCGCGCTTGCCATCACGCTGCTGGCTGCGACCGTCCCGGCTACGGTCGTGCTGGCGGAAACCGAACAAGGCGATCAGGCGAAGTCCGAGCAGAGCGAAGTGAAGCGCGGGCCCTCGCCCGAGACGCTGGCGCGGCTCGAGGACGGGCGCATCGCTATGATCAAGGCGGCGCTCAAGCTGTCGCCCGAGCAGGAGAAGCTGTTTGCCCCCGTCGAGGAGAAGATCCGCGCCGGGTTCGCCGACCGCCGCAAGGCGCGCGAAGAGTGGGCCAAGAAGCGCGAGGAGTGGCGCGCAGAGAAGGGCAAGCACGAGCAGGTCTCGCTGCCCGAGCGCATGGAGAAGCGCAGCCAGCGCCTCAACGAAATCGCCGCCAAGATGACCGAGCGCGCGCAGAAGGCCAAGGAGTACGCCGAGGTTCTGAAGCCGCTCTATGCGTCCCTGTCGGACGAGCAGAAGGCGGTAGCCTCGCAGGTGCTCGGCCACTTCGGCCAGGATCGGCGCGGCCACTTCGGGCATCGCTGGGCCATGGGCGGCCACGGGGGCCGCGACGGACACGACGGCCGCGATTTCCACTGACGTCTGAGATTACTTCGTCGGCATGAGCCACCGACGAAGCGGGCCGGAGCGGTGCTCCGGCCCTCTCTGTTTTGATCGAACGCCTAGCGGCCGATCACTCGCCGCTGAGGCGGCGTTGCCACCAGCCTTTGCGGGCAGGCCGTGCGCTTTCCGCCGGCGCTTCGCCTGACCCGGGCTCGTCATTGGCCTTTCCCACCACGATGCGTTCGAGCCGGGGCTCGCTCGACCCGGCCGCCCGGTGGCGCTGGCGTTTGTCCGCGCCCGCTTCGCCGGTTGCCGCTTGCGGTGGCTCGTCCTGGCGTGCCGGGGCCGGCTGGGCTTCGGCCGCCGGCGGCCGTTCCCGGGTCCGCTCCGGCATTTGCGCCTGAGCCTCCTGCGCGCTGCCCTCGACAGGGGCCTCGCCTGCGAACGGCTGCTCGCCGCCGCGCGCGAAAGCCTGCTCCTCGTGCTCGCGCGCACCATCGCGGCCGTTGCCGCCGCCGCTGCGCTGCCGGTCGCGGCCGCGGCGGCCGCCGCGCCGTCCGCGCCGTCGGCTGCGGCCGCTGCGCTCTTCGTGCGGTTGCCCGCCTTCGCCCTCATGCGGGCGTTCGCCGGACGCCTCTGTACGCTCGCCGGGCACGTGCTCGTGCACGTCACCCGTCTCGTAAGGCTGCGGCTCGCCACCCGCGCGGAGGCCCTCGCCCGGACCCTCGCGCCGTTCCTCGCGCCGTCCGCCGCCGCCTCCGCGGCCCCGGCGCCGGCCGCGCCGGCGCTGGTCATCCGGGCCGCGCGCCGCGCGCTGGCCGCGCTCTTCCTCGCCGGCCTCCTCCGTTCGCGCGGGGGCCTCGCCGCCATCGGCCTCGTTCACCTCCGCCTCGTCCTCGAAGCCCCACTCCATGTTCACCGCACCGCGCTCAAGCCGGCGTGCCGGCTGCGCGGGGGCTGCACCCTTCTCGATGGTGAAGTTGGCACCCGCAAGCTTGTCGCTGCCGGTGACGCTAATGGGCTGCCCGTGCCGAGTCTCCATGTCGTTGATGAAGGGGCGCTTGTTGTTGAGGATGTAGAGGGCGACCGACGGCGTCGTGGTGGCGACGAGCGGCGTGCGCGCGCCCGCCATGATCGCGTCCTCGAGCCCGCGCAGCACCGCAAGCGCTACCGATTCGGTGGAGCGGATGATGCCGGTGCCTTGGCAGTGCGCGCACTGGGAGGTCGAGCCCTCGAGCACGCCGGTGCGCAGGCGCTGGCGCGACATTTCCAACAGCCCGAAGTGGCTGATGCGCCCGACTTGGATGCGTGCGCGGTCGAAGCGCAGCGCCTCTTTAAGGCGGCGCTCCACCGTTCGGTTGTTGCGCTTCTCCTCCATATCGATGAAGTCGATGACGATGAGGCCCGCCAGGTCGCGCAGCTTCAGCTGGCGGGCGATCTCGTCTGCGGCCTCGACGTTGGTGTGCAGCGCCGTCTCCTCGATCGAGAACTCGCGCGTCGCCTTGCCGGAGTTGACGTCGATGGCAACGAGCGCCTCCGTCTGGTTGATCACGAGGTAGCCGCCCGAGCGCAAGGTCACGTAGGGGCTGAACATGGCATTGAGCTGCCGCTCGATCTGGAAGCGGGTGAACAGCGGCTCGGGCTCGGCGTAGAGGATCACGTTCTTGGCATGGCTCGGCATGAGCATGCGCATGAACTCTTTCGCCTCGCGATGCGCCTCCTCGCCGGCGACGATCACCTCGTCCACGTCCTTGTTATAGAGGTCGCGGATCGAGCGCTTGATGAGGTTGCCCTCCTCGTAGACGAGGCTCGGCGCCTGGCTGCGCAGGGTCAGATCGCGCACGCTCTCCCACAACCGCAGGAGATACTCGAAGTCGCGCTTGATCTCTTGCTTCGTACGCGCGGCCCCGGCCGTGCGAATGATGAGCCCCATGCCTTCCGGCACCTCGAGCTCGGCCGCGATCGCTTTCAGGCGCTTGCGGTCCTGCGGGTTGGTGATCTTGCGCGAGATGCCGCCACCGCGCGCAGTGTTGGGCATCAACACGGTGTAGCGGCCGGCGAGCGAAAGGTAGGTCGTAAGCGCCGCGCCCTTGTTGCCGCGCTCCTCCTTGACGACCTGCACCAGGATCACCTGGCGCCGCTTGATGACCTCCTGGATCTTGTAGCTGCGCTGGCGGCGCCGCGGGCGCACGCGCAACTCCTCCATGGCGTCCTCGGCCGTGGTGACCTGCTCGACGCGCTCGACCTCGACGGGCGTTCCCGCGCCCCCGACCTCATGCACGCCGCCTTCGGCCTCGCTGCCCGCACCAGCTTCGCCAGCGGCGCTTTTCGGTGCCTCGTCGGCAGCCTCCAGATCGCCACTGTCGGCCGAGTTCTCATTGGCGGCCAAGCCGTCGGCTGTGGATGCGTCTCCTGCGGGCATGGAGATGCGGTCATCCTCGGGAAGGGAAGACTCCGCCATCGAGCGGTGCTCCGGCTCGACGGTCTCGGGTTCCTCGCTCCCGGTATCGATCTCGATGGGCTCGATGGCTTCGATGGCCTCGCTCGACGGCTCGTCACCGTCTGCGCTGCCCGCTCTGTGGCCGCGCCGCGCCGCAAGCGCTTCCGCATGCGCGTCGACGGCCGCCTCCTCCTCGGCTTCCGCCGCCGCCTCCTCCTCAATGAGGGCTTGGCGATCCGCGACCGGGATCTGGTAGTAGTCGGGGTGGATTTCGTTGAAGGCGAGGAAGCCGTGGCGGTTGCCGCCATACTCGACGAAAGCCGCCTGCAGCGACGGCTCAACGCGCGTCACCTTGGCGAGGTAGATGTTGCCGCGCAGCAATTTGCGGGCGGCGGATTCGAAATCGAACTCCTCTACCCGGCCTCCGCGCAGCACCACGACCCGGGTTTCCTCCGGATGCGTGGCATCAATAAGCATTTTGTTGTTGGACATGTTTGCCGATCCTTAGCGCGCCGGCGGTGCGGGCTGCTGCTCAGGGCCGCGATCCCGAACGGGATTTGGCCTTGGCGGGCGAGGCGCCGGTCTCGGGCGCGCGTTTTTGTTTGATGTGAAGACGTTCTATGAGGGGTGATGGCGAGAGCGCGCTCCTGCCTGATCCCGGAAACGGCCGGGCGAGCTCCGCGGCGCTTCACTTTGCGCGCAGGGGCATCCAGACGGGTCGTGCTCAAGGTATTCATTTGCAACGACTTTCGAATTCTCCCGGACGCGCGGCTCAGGCCGCGGGGCTGGGGTGTTTGCTCCTCACCTGGCGTGAGCAATGGGGATGAACCCCGCTCAGCGTGCCGTCCTTTCCTGGGCTTCAAGGTGGGAAGCGCGGCTACCTCTGATGGTCAGAGTCTCGAACGGGAGCCGGGCTAAAAGCTTCAATCTGCAAGGAGATCGCAGCGAGACAGCACACGACGACCGCTTATTCTTCGACCTGCCAGGGCCCAGATTCCGTCGTTGGGAGCGGCGATCCAGCGCTTGCGGTGGAGGGTTAAGCCTCACAACCCGGGCTTGGCGCGGCGCACACTTGATCCCGCCGAGGGGGCATCCAGCAGCATCAAATCAGATAACTACGGGTTCGCCGGTGGGCTGGCAAGCGTGATATAAGGGCTTAGAGGCCGGCCAACCGGCCAACACTTTGCTATCAGACAGTAATTTAAGGGGTAATTTGAAGCTAATGAGGCCAAGAAAGCGTTAAATCGCGCAAATTGCGATTGGGGCAAGCGGCGAAGGGGGGTCGGCAACTCATGCCGCGTGGGGGACGTGGGGGAGGGGGGTGGATCGCGATGGCCCTGTGGGGCCTAACGGCCGCCCTTGGCCCGCACCCCGCCTCCGCCGCCGAGAGCAGTGCCAAGGCGACGGTCGTGCAGAACGTGCCGCCGCCTCCCGCGACGACCATCGTCGAAAAGCGCGCCGCGGGTGCCGAGGCGCATAAGTTCGGCGGCATCAGCGCCACGCGGGCCGAGCTCAACGGCAGCGGGGCCGCGACCACGTTCCTCCTCGACCTCTCCTCCGGCGTGCAGGCCGAGGTGTTCACGCTCGCCGATCCTTATCGCGTCGTCATCGACCTGCCCGACGTGGTGTTCCGCCTGCCGAAGGGCACCGGACAGTCCGGCACCGGCCTCGTCTCCGCCTTCCGCTACGGGCTTTTGTCCGAGGGAAAGGCGCGCATCGTGATGGACACGACGAAGCCGGTGCTGATCGCCAAGGCAGGTATGACGGCGGGCAAGGATCACGGCGTGACCCTGGCGGTCGAGCTGACGGCGACGACGCCAGCGGCGTTCGGCGCCGGGACGGGCGGAGAGCGCACGGCCCAAGCGCCGCCATTGAAGCCCGAAATCTACGAGGAGCACAGCGAGAGGCCGACCAACCGGGCGAAGCCCGTGATCCTGATCGATCCTGGCCATGGCGGCATCGACCCCGGCGCCATGAGTCCGGATGGCCTCTCCGAGAAGACGGTGGTGCTCGCGGTAGGACAGCGGCTCAAGGACCGCCTGTCGCAGGGTGCCCGCTATGACGTCTACATGACGCGCACGCGCGACGTGTTCATCTCGCTCGACGGGCGCTTGAAGCGCTCCAAGACGCTCGCGGCCGACCTCTTCATCTCGCTGCATGCCGACTCCATCGCCCAGAACGCCAATACCGTACGCGGGGCGACCGTTTACACCTTGTCCGAGCGCGCCTCCGACGAGGAAGCGCGCCTCATGGCCGAAAAGGAGAACAACTCCGACGCCATCGCCGGGCTCACGACCGACAAGTTCGAGGAGAAGGGGCAGGTGCGCAGCATTTTGATCGACTTGCTGAAGCGCGAGACCGCCAATTTCTCGGCCGACTTTTCCAACACGCTGGTAAAAAAGATGACGAGGACGGTGTCGCTTTCGCGCGACCCCCAGCGATCGGCGGCGTTCAAGGTGCTGCGGCAGGCCGACACGCCCTCCGTCCTCATCGAGCTCGGCTATATGAGCCATGCCGAGGACGAGAAGCTGCTCAACTCCCCCGCGTGGCAGGAGCGCGTCGCGACCGCAATCTCGGGCGCCGTTGACGCTTATTTCGGCAAAAGGACTGCAGGGTCGCGCTGAGCCTGCGGCGGAGTGCGACGAATCGTTATCTAAACCCTTGGCAAACGACGATTTGATGCCACAATCCATGCTAAGGTGCACTGCGTCGCGGCGTGGCTTTTTTGCATTGCAAAGCCGGTCCGGAAATGCCCAATCACACGCCCGCTCAACGGAATAGAGGCTGATGCACGCCCCCAACCACCCGCCTCAACCGCCCACGCGCAAGCGCAGGCGGCGCCGGAGTCTTCTGTTGAGCTTTTTGGGCTTCGGCTTCGGGGCGCTCGTCGTGGGCTTCCTCGCCGTCTCGGCTGCCGCCGGCTTCTTCTTGTGGAAGGTGTCGAAGGACCTTCCCGGCTACGAGAGCCTCGCCAAGTACGAGCCGCCCGTGATGACACGCATCCATGCGCAGGATGGTGCACTCATCTCGGAGTTCGCGCGCGAGCGGCGCATCTTCGTGCCCATCAACACGATCCCCAAGCGCGTGATCGCCGCGTTTCTCTCCGCCGAGGACCGCCGCTTCTATGAGCACGGCGGCGTCGACTTCCAGGGCATTGCGCGCGCCGTCTTCAAGGCGGTGGAGTCGAAGGTCGAGGGGCGCGTGCGGCGCACCGAGGGTGCCTCCACCATCACCCAGCAGGTGGCGAAGAACTTCCTGCTCTCCAGCGACCGCACCATGGAGCGCAAGGTCAAGGAGGCGATCCTCGCCATCCGCATCGAGCGCGCCTACTCCAAGGATCGCATCCTCGAGCTCTACCTGAACGAGATCTATCTCGGCATGGGCGCTTACGGCGTCGCCGCCGCGGCCATGAGCTATTTCAACAAGGAGCTGTCCGATCTCACCGTCGAGGAGGCGGCCTACCTCGCTGCCCTCCCCAAGGGCCCCAACAACTACCACCCATTCCGCCAGACCAAGGCCGCCATCGCCCGGCGCAACTGGATCATCGGGCAGATGCAGGAGAACGGGTACATCACCGCCGCCGAGGCAGAGGCCGCCAAGAAGAAGCCGCTCGGCATCAACATTCGCCCGACCGGCGCGCACATTTTTGCAGCGGAGTATTTCGCCGAGGAGGTGCGGCGCTCGCTGCTCGCGACCTACGGCGAGGACAAGCTCTACAGCGGCGGGCTCTCGGTGCGCACCACGCTCGACCCGAAGCTGCAGCAGATCGCGCGCCGCGTGCTGATCGACGGCCTCGTCGACTTCGACCGCCAGCGGGGCTGGCGGGGTCCGGTTGCGAAGATCGACATCACCGGCGACTGGGGCGCGGCGCTCAACAAGGTCGAGAGCCCCGGCGATATCCAGCCGTGGCGGCTCGGCATCGTGCTGAAGGTCGAGCCGGCGAAAGCGACCATTGGCCTGCGGCCCGAGAAGCAGCAGGACGGCAACCTCGTCGACAAGCGCGAGGCGGTCGAGATCGGGGTGGACGAGGTGAAGTGGGCCAAGTCGGCCAAGAAGAGCCAGATCAAGGCCGTGGGCGACGTGCTCTCGCCGGGCGACGTCATCTACGTCGCACCCAAGGACCCCAAGGATCTGAGCGGCACCTGGTCGCTGATGCAGATCCCCGAGGTCGGCGGCGCCATCGTCGCCATGGACCCGCACACGGGCCGCGTCTTCGCCGACGTCGGCGGCTTCTCCTTCGCCATGAGCGAGTTCGATCGCGCCATCCAAGCGAAGCGCCAGCCGGGCTCCTCGTTCAAGCCGTTCGTCTACTCCGCCGCCATGGACAACGGATATAAGCCGACGAGCATCATCCTCGACGCGCCGATCGAGATCGAGCAGGGGCCCAATCAGGACATTTGGCGCCCGGAGAACTACGAGAAGGAGAACTCGGCCGGGCCCTCGACCTTGCGCTTCGGCGTCGAGCACTCGCGCAACCAGATGACGGTGCGGCTGGCGCAGGATCTCGGCATGCCGATCATCACCGACTACGCCAAGCGCTTCGGCATCTACGACGATCTCTTGCCGGTGCTGTCGATGTCGCTCGGCGCCGGCGAGACGACGCTTCTGCGGCTCGCGACCGGCTATTGCATGCTGGCGAACGGCGGCAAGCAGGTGAAGGCCACGCTCATCGACCGCATCCAGGACCGCTGGGGCCATACTGTGTGGCGCCACGACGAGCGCGTCTGCGACAACTGCAAGGCGGAGAGCTGGCAGAACCAGGACGAGCCCGAGATCGCCGACAACAGGCCGCAGATCATCGACCCGCATACGGCCTACCAGGTGACCTCGATCCTCGAGGGCGTGATCCAGCGCGGCACTGCGACCGTGTTGAAATCGGTGGGCCGCCCGCTCGCCGGCAAGACCGGCACCACGAACGAGGAGAAGGACGCCTGGTTCCTCGGCTACTCGCCCGATCTCGTGGTCGGCGTATTCGTCGGCTTCGACACGCCGACGCCGATGGGTAAGTTCCAGACCGGCGGCAAGGTGGCCGCACCGATTTTCGGCGCCTTTATGCAGGAGGCCCTCGCCGATACCCCGCCGACGCCGTTCCGCATTCCGCCCGGCATCAAGCTCGTGCGCGTGAACCTGCGTACGGGTCTGCGCGCTTCCGCCGACGATCCCAACAGCATCATGGAAGCATTCAAGCCCGGGGAAGAGCCCGACGATGCCTATTCCGTGATCGGGTTCACCGGCGCGACCGACGACGGCAGCGCGCCGCCCCCGGGCGAAGACCCCTATGCGGAGGGGCCGTCCAGGCGCCAGCCGACGTTCGGCGCCGGCCGCGGCGGCCTGTGGTGAGGCGCCCACACTGAGGCCGCGCGCGCATGCGTTTACAGCGGCAGCATCGCTTACTATATCTCTGCCTCTGTTTCCGAACATCGAGGCAAATCCATGCGTGCCGAACCGCAAAAGCTCGTCGATTCCATCAAGGAGGCGCTCGGCCTCCTGCGGAGGCATCTTTGACTGGGATACCGCGCAGGCCCGGCTCGCCGAGTTCAACAAGCGGGCCGAGGATCCCAAGCTGTGGAACGACCCTCGCGCCGCCCAGAAGATCATGCGCCAGCGCCAGCAGCTCGAGCGCTCGATCAATGCCTACAAGAAGCTCGAGCGCGAGCTTGACGACAGCGTAACGCTGATCGAGCTCGGCGAGGCCGAGGACGATGAGGCTTCCGTCGCCGAGGGCGAGGTGCAGCTCAAAAAGCTCAACGAGGAGGCGCAGCGGCGCTCGGTCGAGGCGCTTCTGTCGGGCGAGGCCGATAGCAACGACACCTACCTCGAGGTTCATGCCGGCGCCGGCGGCACCGAGAGCCAGGACTGGGCCTCGATGCTGACACGCATGTACATGCGCTGGGCGGAGGAGCGCGGCTACAAGGTGAGCCTCATCGAGGAGAGCCCGGGCGAAGAGGCCGGCATCAAGTCGGCCACGCTCGAGATCAAGGGCGAGAACGCCTACGGCTGGCTCAAGACGGAATCGGGCGTGCACCGGCTGGTGCGCATCTCGCCCTATGACGCCAACGCGCGCCGCCACACGAGCTTTGCATCCGTGTGGGTGTACCCCGTCGTCGATGAGGACATCGACATCGACATCAAGGAGAGCGACTGCCGCGTCGACACCTACCGCTCATCGGGCGCCGGCGGCCAGCACGTCAACACGACGGATTCCGCGGTGCGCATCACGCACCTGCCGACCGGTATTGCGGTCGCGAGCCAGCAGGAGCGCTCGCAGATCAAGAACCGGGCGATCGCCTGGGCACTTCTCAAGTCGCGCCTCTACGAGCTCGAGCTGAAAAAGCGCGAGGAGAAAGCCAACGCGGAGGCCGCCAGCAAGACGGAGATCGGCTGGGGCCACCAGATCCGCTCCTACGTGCTGCAGCCCTATCAGCTCGTGAAGGATTTGCGCACCGGCACCCAGAGCACCAACCCGGCGGCCGTGCTCGACGGCGAGATCGATCCCTTCATCGAGAGCGCGCTCGCGCAGCGCATGAAGGGCGGGGGCCCCGTCGCGGTGGCGGATTTGGATTAGGGCTGCGCCTCATCCGCCTTGTCGTTGACGTTGCTCCTGTATGGGCGGGCAAGGGACCGATCCATAGGAGCAGAAGACGCAGCAATCGCCCTTTTTCGGCTTCAACTTCGCTCCGCAGCGTTTGCAATCATAAAGGTACTGACAGGCGTCCGTCGGCATCGTCTCGATCGCCTGGTATCCGCAAACGGGGCACGTGATCGTGGACTGCAGCTCGACCATCATACGACCTCATGCAAATCAAATCCTCGAGGCTGCAACTGAGAAGAAGCGGGAGGACGGCGGCCATCGCAGGGTACTACTTGAGGCTGCTGGCAAGCAGCCCGCGGATACCCTCAATGCTTGCATCACCGACGCTGCGCCCCGTCACCCTTGGCCCATGAAAAGCGATGAGCGTGCTCTGGTGGTCTGCATGGAAGGCCCTCACCGCATCTTTCTGGCCATCGAAATCGACTTGGTAGATTTTGATGTCCGCGTACTCCGGCGCATTCGCGAGCATGTTGATCACCACATGCTGCGCCAAGCAGGTGGGGCACCAAGGTGCTGAAATGTGAACAACGATGGGTTTGCCGGCCACCAGATCGGCCTTGAAGCTGGCTGCATCGAACGCAACCTGCTCTAGCGCCACCGCCGAGGCCGGTGCCACCAGGACGCCGAGCAAAAGCAGGCCCAATCCCGCAAGGGATGAAAGAGACATTGAAGACTTCCTCCATGCGTTCGCCTCTTGAGAGCTACGAAGGAAGTGAAGGCGTCATTACAGCGATCGGGCATTTTGTCAGGAACGAAGGCGCGACTGATTTCCGCCTGCAGAATGCTAATGTAGTTGCGCCCGCTCAATAATAGTGGCGGTCGGCCTTGTTCATCCACGCGCGGTAGGACTCGAGCGTCGTCTCGCGCTCGAAGTTCTCCGCGACCGGGATGTGTCGCTTCGACCATGGCAGCTTGTAGTCCGCGTACTGGAAGGCGTCGTCGAAACCGATCTGGCTCGTGTCCTCGAGGCTGTTGCCGAAATAAACGCGATCGATGCGCGCCCAGTAGATCGCGCTCATGCACATCGGGCACGGCGCGCCGTTGATGTAGATCTCGCAACCCTTGAGCATGCGCGCGCGCTCCGGCACGAGGTCGGGCGAGTCGGGCTCGCGCGGAATCTTTTCGAGGATGGTGCCGGCACCGTAGTCGCCGCCGAGCAGGCCCTTGGGGTTGAGCTTGGCGGAGGCGTCGATGATCGCCGTGACCTCGGCGTGGTACACGGGACAGCCGGTGAGCAGAACGCGGTTCTGTCCGCGTCCGATGACCTCGCCGTCCTTCACGATCACCGCGCCGAACGGCCCGCCCCACCCCTTCTTGACGGACTCGATGGCGAGCTCGTTCGCCTCCTGGATGAACTTGCGCTTGTCTGCGTCGAGCGCGGCCATGGCGGCTGGCGCAAACCCGGTCGCGGCCGCAGCGCCCGCTGCGGCAACGGCAGCCGTCTGCAGCATGAACGTCCTGCGGGCGGCGTCGGCAGGCGCTTCGTCGTTGGGTCGATGGCTGCATCCGGTCATGGTCGGCCTCCATAGCTGCATAGCTGCGCTGCGCAAGCACCCGATCGCTAACACTCAGGCCTTAACGCCGGTTGAGAGCGGTTCCCGCAAATTGAGCGAGCTTGGAGAGGCCGCGTGCCGGGCTCGGGTTGTGCCGGGATGGAACCAAAGCGGCTGTGGAGCATTTTGTTAGGGATGAAGGGGCGACTGATTTCCGCCACCAAACGATGCTAGGTAGACATCAGTTGCGCCCGCTCACGTTTCTTCTTGCCACCACGTGCAGCAGGTGTGATTCAAGGACTTGAAGCCCGGCCCTAAGTGCCGGGCTTTCATTTTTGCGGTCCCGGCAGGGGCCGGTGTAAGATCCACCCGCTGAGCTTGATCGTAAGGCGCCCATGCGGTTTTCGCTGCTCCTCGGCGTGCTTCTCATTGCCGTTGCCGCGTTCATGACGATCTCCTCGTGGCAGCGCGCCAACATGCACGTGCGCCAACAGGCCCTGCAGTTGCGCATCAACGCCTTCAAGAACGAGGAGGAGCAGCGGCAATCGCCCTGGAGCGATTCGGAGCTGCAAAGCCGCCAGGAGCGGCTCGACGACATGCAGCGGGAGCTCAACTCGCTCAAGGCGCAGGGCGCCGGCGCGCGCTAGCTGCAGCACCGCCCGCATCCCTTGACCGGTCGCCGCCGCTTTACCGGTGGAGGAAGCGCACCGCAGCTTGCAAGGCGGCGCGCTTGGGGCAACAAGCCATAAGGGGGTGCGCCAATGATGACGGGCTCGGGCAGGTACGCTTCGGCAACGCGCGAGGGGGTGCTGTTTGCGCTGTCGCTCGGCCTCGTCGCCCTCGTCGGCATCGCCATCGCCGGCGGCGCGCTGGATCTCTTCATCGCCATTCTTCTGTCTGCCGCCGTCGCCACCGCATTTATCCGCGGGCTCTTCCCCGAGGCCCTCTTCTTCTCGCTCACCTTCGCCAACCTGATCGCGCTCTACGCCTCGATCTTCTCCTTCTTCATGCAGGAGCTATTTGCCCGCATCGGGCCCTTCGTAGCCGGGATCGGCTTCAGCCTGCCGATCCTGTTCTTTCTCGGCGGCTGCTGGTTGCGCCGCGCCGACGTGCGCTCGGTGGTCGACAACCCTGACATTCGCGGCGGCCGGCGGCTCTACCGGGCCCTGCTCTGGCTGCTGCCCGTGTTTCTCGTCGGCGCGGGCGGCTTTCTGCTCTCCATGTTCTCCGAGCCGCTCGTCAACAGCAACGCGGCGTTCCTCACCGCCATGCTGTTGATCGGGGCCATCGTGCTCGCCGTCAGCCGCAACGTCGCGGTCTTTCTCGTCGATGCGGGCCTCCTGTTCGAGGAGTTCTTCCAGCGCATGTCGCGGCTGGCGATCCCCGCCTTCGCCTTCCTCACCTTCTATTCGCTGCTCGTCATCGTGTTCGCGGCGATCTACTGCATCCTCTCGCAGCACTCCTCCGCCTTGCATTTCCGTGCCGACAACATCGCGCGGGCCCTCAGCTATTCGGAGGCCATCCACTTCTCCATCGCGACGCTCAGCACCGTCGGCTACGGCGACATCGTTCCCATCAGCAACGCCGCCCGCGTGCTGGCCTCGATCGAGGTGATCTGCGGCGTGATGCTGTTGCTGTTCGGGGTCTCCGAGCTGCTCGAGTACACGCGCGAGCATCGCCGCGACCACCCGGGATCGCACCGGGGAAGCGCGTAGGCCATGCCGCGGGCCCGTCGGCCAAAGCGCGGTCGCGGGGAAGGGCAAAGGCGCCGCGCCGGGCTCACGGCACGCTCGCCCCTGTGCTAGAAGACCCCGCTCGCCCCGAAAAGCAGAACAATGCGCACGCCATCCCCCCTGCACCTCATCGAGACCGCCGGCTTTCCCGACTACGCGCTCTTGGACAGCGGCGCCGGACGCAAGCTCGAGCGCTTCGGCGAGGTCGTCGTCGACCGCCCCGAGCCGCAGGCGTTGTGGACCCCGCGGCTTTCCCGCCGCGATTGGGACGAAGAGGCCCATGCCGTGTTCGCCGGCGAGGACGACGAGGAGAAGGGCCGCTGGCGCACCATGAAGCCGGTGCCCGAGAGCTGGCCGCTAAAGCTGCACGGCGTCACCACGCTGTGCCGGCTTTCGAGCTTCCGTCACCTCGGCCTTTTTCCCGAGCAGCTGCCGCACTGGGAGTGGATGCTCGCGCGTCTGCGCGAGGTGCGCGACGGGCCGCCGCGCGTGTTGAACCTCTTTGCCTATACGGGTGCGGCTTCGCTGCTCGCCGCCGCCGCCGGCGCGCAGGTCACGCACGTCGATGCCTCCAAGAAAGCGATCGCGTGGGCTAAGGAGAACCAGGCGGCCTCCAAGCTCGGCGCGGCGCCCATCCGCTGGATCCTCGAGGACGCGCCGAAGTTCGTCGCGCGCGAGGTGCGACGCGGCAAGACCTATCACGTGCTGCTCGTCGACCCGCCGAAGTTCGGGCGCGGACCCGAGGGCGAGGTATGGGACCTCTTCACCGGGCTGCCGCCGCTGCTCAAGGACTGTGCGCGCCTGCTCGCCCCATCGCAGGCTTCCCTCATGCTGACGATCTACGCGATCCGTGCCTCCTCGCTGGCCTTCGACCAGCTCTGCCGCGAGGTGTTGGCTGACCGCGGCGGGCGCTTCCAGTCGGGTGAGCTCGCGATCCGCGAGCAGGGCGCGGGCGCCCGCGCGCTCCCGACCTCCCTCTTCACGCGGTGGGTGAGCCATGACGCAGCGTGAGCCAGCCCCCAAGCCGATCACGAGCTTGCAGAACGACCGCGTCAAGGCGATCCGCGCGCTCGAGATGCGCAAGGCGCGCAAGGAGACGGGCTTGTTCGTGGCCGAGGGCGCTTCCCTTCTCGTCACCGCACGCGAGCACGGGTTCACGCCCGAGACGCTTCTGTTCCGCGCCGGCTCGGCGGCGAGCGGGATCGCGCGCGGGCTCGTCGAAGGCGCACTGAAGGCGGGGGCAGAATGCCTCGAGGTGTCGGAGGCCGTGCTCGGCAAGCTTGCGTCGAAGGACAACCCGCAGAGCATGCTAGGCGTCTTCCGCCAGCGCTGGGTCGAGGCGCCGCCCGCGGCCAAGGTCGCCCCCTCGCAGCTCTGGCTCGCATTGGAGGAGGTGCACGATCCGGGCAACCTCGGCACCATTCTGCGCACGGCCGATGCCGTCGGCGCGAGCGGCGTCATCCTCATCGGCCAAAGCTGCGACCCCTACTCGCGCGAGTGCGTGCGCGCGACCATGGGCTCGATCTTCGTGGTGCCGCTCGTCAAAATGACGCGCGAGGCGTTCCTGGCCTGGCGCGCGTCCTGGCGCGGCGACGTCGTCGGCACGCATCTGGAAGGAGCAGAGGATTTCCGTGAAGTCGGCTACCGGGCGCCGGTTCTGCTCGTCATGGGCAGCGAAGGCCCGGGTCTGTCGGAGCCGATGGCCAAGGCGTGCACGCGGCTCGTGAAGATTCCCATGGCCGGCAGCCTCGACTCGCTCAACCTCGCGGTGGCGACTGCGTTGATGCTCTATGAAATCCGCCGCCCCGAGTTGAAACTCTAGATATGCGCATCGAATACCACCGGACGCTGATCGCCGACCGTGTGCGCAACGAGGCCTTTGCGCGCTCGCTCGCCGCCGTCATCCGCCGCGGCGAGACCACCGTCGCCGACATCGGTGCAGGCACCGGGCTGTTGTCGCTGATGGCAGCGAAGCTCGGCGCGCGCGAGGTGTTCCTCTACGAGGCGGCCGAGGTTGCGGGCGTCGCCGCCAAGGCGCTGAAAGCCAACCGCGCGCGCAACTGTCACCTCTTTCCCTGCCACTCGACCGAGATGGTCGACCCGCCCAAGGTGGATGTCGTCGTCTCCGAGACGCTGGGCAACTACCCGTTCGAGGAGCACATCATCGCGACGCTGAACGACGCGCGGCGCCGCTTTCTGAAACCCGGCGGCAGCATCATCCCGCGGCGCATTACCCAGTTCGTCGCCCCCGTCGTCAGCGAGCGCATCCACCTGGAGCTCAGCGCCTGGGACGAGACGGGTTTCGATCTCTCCGCCGCCAAGACCATGAGCCTCAATAACATCTATGTGCGCACGCTCCTCGGCAAGGAGCTGCTCGACGGCGGGGCGAGCGCGAAAGCGTGGGACGTGGTCGATTTCGCGAAAGAAAACCGCTCGACGCGCAAGGGCGAGGTGGAGTGGAAGGTGGCGGCGCCCGTCACCGTCTACGGCTTTGCCACTTGGTGGAGCGCGGAGCTCGCCCCAGGCATCGTACTCTCGACCGCGCCCGGGGAGGCGCGCACGCACTGGGAGCAGCTCTATTTTCCGTTGCTGTCGCCGCTGACGCTCAAGGCCAGCGAGACGGTGGCGGTCTCGCTTCGCTCGCGCACCTCGCAGGAGGGCGGCACCCACATTGCGTGGACCGCGGCGCGGCGCGATCCCAAAGGCCGCCCGCTCGAGCGTCTGACGCACAATCTCGACAAAGGCT
Organism: Hyphomicrobium sp.; assembly: GCA_035517115.1. GTDB lineage: Bacteria > Pseudomonadota > Alphaproteobacteria > Rhizobiales > Hyphomicrobiaceae > Hyphomicrobium_A. Next base: position 26,330 of record DATIZL010000043.1, on the reverse strand, counting down.
TCTTGCCGTGAGCGTCCCTCTAGTGGGGGAGCACCAGCATCGTCGCCGTGACGATGCTGCCGGCGATGGCGAGTGTCGCGATCCAAGCAATGGCGTTGGTCCAACGCGCGCGACGGCGCTCGCGTCGCGCTTTGCCCAGCCACTCGGCCGCTGGTGGTGCGCTGAAGCCGGCGTCGGGATCGTCGGCGATGAGGTCCAGCATTGCCGGCGAAGGCGCTTGCGCCGATGCCGCGGGCATCGACTTCTGGACGACGAGCGGCATTTTCAGGGCCGGGACGGAAGGCGGCTCATCGGCGGGTAGCGGCGCGGACTTGTCATCAACACCGGCGAGCTCGGAATATGAGCCCTGCACGCGCGCGAGCCGGCTCATGAGCGGCGGCTGCATCGCCTTGGCGATCTCCTGCGCGAGCGCGCGCTCCGATTCAGGGACCAAATCTTTCAGCTCGGCGTGTGCGGACATGGCGGCGCAGGTCCCTTGTGATTCGGGTTGCGGGGGAACAACGCCACTCACCTTGCGCTTGGGACGCACAGGGAACGGAATGACGACGCGAGAACCCGGCTGCGGCTCAATGCGCGGGCGAGCCCCCGGAGCGGCGAATGTACGCATAACGCACCCCCCTCATTGGGGCGAGGCCGCGCATCCGGCAAACGTTCCGGGCCCTCGAACAGGCTGGCGACCGAAGCGCCCGGACTCTAAAAGAACCTATAGTGGTGGCGTGAGCGTGGCAACGGTGTCCACGCGGAGCATTAGGGGGGTTACGGCATGCTCGTGCTGGTGATCGGATTGGTGGTGTTCTTCGCAATCCACTTGGTGCCCTCCAACGTGACGCTGCGCGAGGGGCTCATCGCGCGCTTCGGCCTTACCGGCTACAAGGCGATCTTCGGCATCGTCTCGCTCGTCGGCTTCGTGCTGATCGTGATCGGCTTTGCGAAGCTGCAGATGCATCCGAGCAAGAATCCACAGCTTTGGGTGCCGCCGCTGTGGACGCGTCATCTGGCGGCCGCACTCATGCTGCCGGCAATCATCGCGCTGGTTGCCGCCTATATTCCTTCGCGCATCCACACAGTGCTCAAGCATCCGATGCTGGTCGCCATCAAGATCTGGGCACTCGCGCACCTGCTCGCCAACGGCGACCTCGCCGCGCTCGTGCTGTTCGGCAGCTTCCTCGCCTTTGCCGCCTACGACCGCATCTCGGTGAAGAAGCGCCACGCGCTGGGACCGATCGGTGCGAAGACGGGCCCCTGGTACAACGATCTCATCGTGCTCGGCGTCGGCACGGCGCTCTACCTCGTGATCCTGTTGTGGGCGCACCAGCTCATCATCGGCGTCTCCCCGCTGGCATGAGCGGGCGCGCACGAGGGCGCCTGATCGGCATCGTGCGGCGCCCCGCGCATCGGGCGCCCATGCAGACCGCCGAGACGGCGCTGATCGAGGCGGGCGGCGGCGTCGAAGGCGACCACAAGGGCAAGAAGTTTCCCCGCCGCGGCGTGACCATCCTGGCGCGCGAGGCTTGGGAGGCGGCGCTCGCCGACCTCGCCAAGACGGGCAACGCCGACGATCTGCCGTGGACTGCGCGCCGCGCGAACCTCTTGATCGAGGGCGTGGAGCTGCCGCGGGCGCTCGGCGGCATCATTGCGGTCGGCCCCACCGTGCTCGAGATCACCTATCCGACGACGCCGTGCCAGCGCATGGACGAGGCGCGCCAGGGCCTGATGCGCGCGCTCTACCCGGACTGGCGCGGCGGCGTGACCTGCCGCGTGCTCGAAGGTGGCCGCGTCGCCCTCGGCGATCCCGTCGCGGTGCTCGTCTCTCCCCCGGAGCGCAAGATTCATCTGCCGGGTTGAGCCCAGCGGGAAACGCGAAGGGCGCAACGGCCGAGCCGTTGCACCCTTCTTGCTTTGCGATGTGCCCGAGCTTAGTCGGGGATGCGGCCGCCTTCGTACTCGACAGGCGCCGCGGTCGAGCTGCGCCAGGGCTCGACGATGAAGTCTGTGCGCTTGCTGGTCTCGCGGCTGAGCCCGTAGTCGGTGATGATGAACGAGGAGCCCGGCTTCACGAGCTCGGCGAGGCGCTCCATCGTGTCCTTGGGGATCTGGATGCGCTCGAGCGCGTCGGCCGGGTCGGCATCTTCGCCGGCCGGCGCGACGTAGGCCTCGTCCTCGTGGCGGCCGCGGCGCCGGAAGTAGGGCCTCTCCCTCACCGCCGAGGCCGTGTTCACCGTCACCACGTTCCAGCGTATGCCCTTCTCGCCGGCCGTGTAGCCGAGGGCAGTGAAGACGTGCGTGCCGAGCGGCGCGTTGGGGTTGGTGATGGTGACGGGGACGTCGATCACCGGGTCGCCCATGCCGAGCTTGGCCTGCAGGCGCCCGGTCTTGCGGCTGATGAAGATCGAGACCGGGTTGTCCTTCCGCTCGTCGATGGCGTTGGCCGAGGCGAGCGCGGCTTTGGCGTCGACGATGGCCTTGTCTGCAGCCTTGACGGCCTCGTTGGCGGCCTTGGCGACCTTGTCCGCCTCGGCCGAGGCAGCGACGGCCTTGTCGATCTGTGGCGCCTGGTCGGCGGCGGCCTTCTTGGCGACGGCGATCGCGTCGGCGAGGTCGAGCATCTTGGTTTCCTCGGCGGCCTCGTCCGCCGATTGCTTGTCGAGGTCCTCCTTGGTGAGCTTGTCGACCTCGACCTTAATGAGCTTGGCGGTGAAGTCCTTGAACTTGTCGGCGCCGTTGGCGGCGTCGCGCGCGGCCTTCTCGGCGGCGTCCTTGAGCCGGCTCTGCTCGGCGCGGGCCTTCTGGGTGGCGTCCTTGGCCGCGCGCGCGGCATCGGCCGTCGCTTTGGCATTGGCAATGGCCGCTGTCTTGCGGTTCTCCGCATCCGTGATGGCGGCGGCGAGTTGGATCTTCTCGGTGGCGCGGGCGGCGGCGGCTTGCATGCGCGTGCGCGGCTTGTCCGTTGCCTCGGCGGCTGCCGCGGGCGTGACGCCGATCACCGAGGGCATATCCTTGGTGGTGGCCTCGGCGGTGACAACCGGCGTGGCATTGCTTGCCTGCTCATCGGGCGGCAGCGGGGCGATCAAATGCGGGCTCGAGAACTCGACCGGGACGAGATCGTCCTGGGTGACGATCACGCGCGCGCCGACCTCGGTGATGCCGTAGAGGTTACGCGCAAATGCGCCGGGCAGGCGGATGCAGCCGTGCGAGGCCGGGTAGCCCGGCACCACGCCCTCGTGCATGGCGACGCCCGAATTGGTGATTCGCTCCATGTACGGCATCGGCGCGCCGCCATAGAGGTTCGAGTAGTGGTAGCGGTTCTTTTCTAGGATGGAGAAAATGCCGGTCGGCGAGTCGTGCCCCGGCATGCCGCTCGAGATTTGCGAGGTCGCGATCTTCTGCGTGCCGTCGTAGACCGAGACGGTCTGCTTGCCGATCGACACCACGAGCACCAGCGGCCCCGTCGGCTTCGGCAGCGTGGAGTTGATCTTCTCGCCATCATCCTCGACGTTGCGCGGGATGCGCCGGATCGTGCGCCGCGGCTGATCGTCCCAGCCGCCGCCCCAGCCGCCGTTGTTCCAAGGGAAAAACTGAGCCTGTGCGCCGTCGAAGATGCCGGACCCGAAAAGTGCCGCAGCAACCAGCGCCGAAGTTGAGAGACTCTTTTTCAGGGGGCCCCGCCCCGATTTACTGAAGGTTTGCAAGAAAGCACCCGCCCGAGCTGAGAGTGTATCTGAACAGAGCAGATTATATGCTGGTTTTAACCCTAAATCTTCGTTAGCAAAAAGCTGAACGCAAGCTACTTAAGTCTTGGAAGCGGCGAAAAAAATGAATAGGTGCCCTGCGGGCACGGTTTGCCCATTTCGTGTAAAAGCAACGCCTGCGGGCGCGGCTCCCTCAAAGCGAGTATGCTTATCGGCATGTCAACGTACTCCACGCAAAAGCGCGTAATGGCCCCCGACATCGCAGCCATGAAGGGCCGCGGCGAGCCCATCGTCGCGCTCACCGCCTACCACGCGCACACCGCCGCGATCGCGGACCGCTACTGCGACTTCCTGCTCGTCGGCGACAGCCTCGGCATGGTGATGCACGGCTTCGAGACGACGGTGCCCGTTCCGCTCGAGCTGATGATCATGCACGGCCGCGCCGTGGTGCGCGGCGCCAAGCGCGCGCTCGTCGTGGTCGATATGCCGTTCGGCTCGTATGAGGAAAGCCCTGCGGTGGCGTTTCGCAATTCGGCCCGCGTCATGAAGGAGACCGATTGCGGCGCGGTGAAGATCGAGGGCGGCCGGCGCATGGCAGAGACCATCCACTATCTCGTGGAGCGCGGCATTCCCGTGATGTCGCACATCGGGCTCACGCCGCAATCGGTCAACGTGATCGGCGGATTTAAGGCGCAGGGACGCCGCCAGGAGCAGTGGGCGGCGATCGAGGAGGATGCGCGCCAGGTGGCCGAGGCCGGCGCCTTCGCGCTCGTTCTGGAAGCCATCACCGAGCCGCTCGCCGCACGCATCACCGCGTCGATCCCTATACCGACGATCGGCATCGGCGCCTCGCGCGCCTGCGACGGGCAGATCCTGGTCATGGAGGACATGCTGGGCCTCTCCCCGCGGGTGCCGCGCTTCGTCAAGAAGTTCGGCAAGGTCGGCGAGGCCATCGAGGGGGCGATCCGCGCCTACGCGCAGGATGTGCGCTCACGCGCCTTTCCGACGCCGGAGCACACCTACGCCATGCGCCGGGATGAAAAAGGGGAGCCTGAGCGCGTCGCAGCCCCCGGGGGCAGAGCCACGAAAAAGCCGAAAAACCCCATCAGCAAGTGATCCGGGGATGCGGGTGGCCGCTTTTAGGCCTTGCGCCATCAATCACTTGCACACCGGATGTTGTCGGCTATGTATGCGGGGTTCCAGATGCCCGCAGATGGGCCTCTGATAAGAAAAGCGCCAAGGATCAGGGGCTGACACCGGCATGGCAAATCAGGACGAGAACTTTCTCCGCGAGGTCGAAGAGGAGCTCCGGCGCGAGCGCTTCGAGCGCATTTGGAAAGAGTACGGGACCTTCATTCTCGCGGGGGCGGCGCTGATCGTCATCGGCGTCCTCGGCTACAAGTATGTGGAAAACCGGCGCCTCACTGCCGCGCAGACGACGGGCCAGCGCTACGAGGGCGCCGTCGATCTCGCGTCCTCCGGTAAAGACGGCAGCGCGGAAAAGGAGTTCGCGGCCATCGTCGCGGAAGGGACCGGCGGCTATCCCGAGCTTGCGCGGCTGCAGCTCGCGGGCGTCCTCTTGAAGCAGGGCAAGAAGGCGGACGCCATCGCCGCCTATGACGAGCTCGCCAAATCCGGCACCGATCCATTGCTGCGAGACTATGCTGCCCTGCAGGCCGCAGGCGCGCGCCTCGGCGAGGCCGACTTTACCGAGATGCAGAATCGGCTCACCCCTTTGATGGCCGATACGAGCCCATGGCGCTACAGTGCGCGTGGGTTGCTCGGCGTTGCCGCATTCAAGGCAGGCAAGCCCGATGAGGCTCGCACCGTGCTGACGCCGCTTCTCGTCGACCAGAAGACTCCGCCGAGCATCGCCGAGAGGGCGCAGATCGTGCTCGCCGAGATTGCCGCGGCGGAGATCGGCAAGAAGGCGGCGGCCGAGCCGATCGCGCCGGGAGCACCGGCGCCCGCCGTAATCAGCGCGCCCGACGCGGTGCCGCCGCCCGAGGCGAAGCAGTAAAGGGGACCGCATGAGGGGTAGGATCGGACGGTGGAGCGCAATGGGAGGGAGCCTTTGGGTTCTCGCCCTGCTCTGCGGCTGTGCCGACGGCCCCACTCTGCCCAAGCTCAACGATCTCAATCCGTTCGCCGAAAAGGCCGTGCCGCTGCCCGGCAAACGCATTCCGGTGATGCAGCAGCAGAACAACATCGTCACCGGCGAGCTCGCGGACGCCTTCTCCCCGATCGTGCTTCCGGCGCCCGTCGCCAACGAGGATTGGGCGCAGCCGGGCGGGTTGCCCAACAACTCGCCGGGAAATCTCGCCTACTCCGGCAGCGGCCAAGAGGCGTGGGTCGCCGACGCCGGGTCGGGCTCGGGCAGCGCCGGCCGTGTCACGGCGACCCCGATCGTCTACGCCAGCCGCGTCTATGCGCTCGATGCCGCCGGCAACGTGAGCGCGTTTTCGACCTCGGGCGGCTCCGCTCTCTGGCGTGTCTCGCTGAGGCCGGGGCGCGAGAATACGAGCGCAAGCTTCTTGAGCGCACTGTCGTTCGGCTCTGGCGACAGCGGCTCCGGCGGCTACGGCGGCGGTCTCGCCGTCGACGGCGGCCGCCTCTATGCCGCGAGCGGGTTCGGCAACGTCGTCGCGCTCGATCCGGAGACCGGCAAGAAGATTTGGGAGCGGCAGCTCGACGCCCCCGTGCGCGCAGCCCCTGCGGCCGCCGGCGACAGAGTTTTCGTGGTGGCGCTCGACGGCAAGTTCTACTGCCTCGCCGGCGCCGACGGCGGCGAGCTGTGGTCGGTGCGCGGACTGCCGCAGCAGGCGAGCCTGATCAACAACGCGAGCCCCGCGGTCGACGGCGACATCGTCGTGGTGCCATATCCGTCGGGCGATCTCCTCGCCCTGCACGTCGCCGACGGGTCGGCGGCGTGGTCGGAGAGCCTCTCGCGCACGCGCACGACCTCCGAAATGACGTCGATGAGCGACGCGGCGCGCCCCGCCATCGACGGCGGCACGGTGTTCGCGGTGGGCCATGCCGGGCGCATGATCGCGACGCAGACGGCGACGGGGGAGCGGCTGTGGTCGCTCAACATTCCCGGCACCCAGCAGCCGTGGGTCGCCGGCGGCAGCGTCTTCGTCGTCGATACGCAAGGCCAGCTTCTGGCCATCTCGCGCCGCGACGGCAAGGTGCAGTGGACGACGAAGCTGCCGGGTGCCAACGCCTGGTCGGGGCCGACGCTCGCCGGCGGCACGCTGTGGCTCGCCTCCGCGAAGGGCGCGCTCGTCGGTGTGGAGGCATCTACGGGCAAGGTGACGGTGCAGAAGGATTTGGGCAACCCCGTCTACGTGCCGCCCATCGTGGCGCAGGGCCGCATGTATATCCTGACCGACAACGCCAAGCTGATGGCGTTCAACTAGCGCGCTGGAGCTGCGCGGCTCCGCGGTAGCGATTTGCTCACGCGCGGTGCCTATGCTCGCGCGGCCCGCGCGCCAAGGTTTCGAAATGCCCACCCCCGTCATCGCTATCATCGGCCGGCCCAATGTCGGCAAGTCGACGCTGTTCAACCGCCTGATCGGCAAGCGCGCGGCGCTGGTCTCCGACATGCCGGGGCTCACTCGCGACCGCCGCGAGGGCGAGGCCGAGCTTGCCGGCAACGCCGTGACCCTCGTCGATACGGCGGGCCTCGAGGAGGGGAAACGCGGCTCGATCGCGGAGCGCATGCGTCAGCAGACCGAGACGGCGCTCAAAGAGGCGGACCTCGTGCTGTTTCTCATCGATGCGCGTGAGGGCGTGATGGCGAGCGACAAGGTGTTTGCGCAAAGCGTGCGCGCCTCGGGGCGCCCGGTGATCGTCGTCGCCAACAAGTGCGAGGGACGCGGCGGCGAGGCGGGCTTCTACGCGGCCTTCGAGCTCGGCTTCGGTGAGCCGGTCGCCGTCTCCGCCGAGCACGGGGAGGGCCTCGGCGAGCTCACCGCGGACATGCTGGCCGCGCTCGGCTTGCAGCCCGTTGCCAGGGAGCGCGGCGCGCGCGCGAAGGAGGTGGCGCATGAAGCCGGCTCGGCGCGTCCGATCCGCGTCGCCATCGTCGGGCGCCCCAACGCGGGCAAGTCGACGCTCGTCAACGCCCTCCTCGGCGAGGAGCGCATGATCACCGGCCCGGAGCCGGGGCTGACGCGGGATGCGGTGGCGAGCCACCTGCAATGGTCGGGGCGCCCGGTGCGCCTCTACGACACCGCGGGTCTGCGCCGCAAAGCCAAGGTGACGGACTTGGCGGAGAAGCTCGGCGCCAGCGATGCCATCCGCGCCATAAGGTTCGCCGAGGTCGTGGTGGTCTTGATCGATGCGGAGCGCCCCTTCGAGCACCAGGACCTGACCATCGCCGACCTCGCCACCGAGGAGGGGCGCGCGCTGGTGATCGCGGTCAACAAGTGGGACCTCGTCGAGGACAAGCAGAAGACATTGAAGGAGCTGCGCGAGACCTTGGCGCAGCGCTTATCGCAAGTGCCGGGGGTGGCGCTCGTGCCCATCTCGGCGCTCGGCGGCCGCGGCCTCGACAAGCTCTCCTCCGCCGTGCTCGCCGCTTACGACACCTGGAACCGGCGCGTAGCGACCGCCGACCTCAACCGCTGGCTCGAGGAGGCGCTCGCGCGGCACGCGCCCCCGGCTGCCCGCGGCCGGCGCATCAAGATCCGCTTCATGACGCAGCCGTCCGCGCGGCCGCCCACCTTCGTCGCCTTTTGCTCGCAGCCGGAGGCGCTGCCCAAGTCCTATCTTCGCTACCTGACGAACAGCCTGCGCGAGGCCTTCGACCTGCCGGGCGTGCCGCTGCGGCTCAACCTACGCAAGGGCGATAATCCGTACGCCAAGCGTAAGTGAGCTTGCGCGAATTTTGTCTCGGCGAGGCCGCGGGGATACGGACGGACTGGGCGCCCCGGTCTAGGATGCTCTCTCGGGAGGCACGAGCGAGAGGGACACCTGCGTGATGTATGAGTACTTTGCGTACCGCAGCTTCCAGGCGGCTGCGGCTTGCCTGCTGCTCGCCATCGCCGCGCCGGCCGCAGAAGCCTACTCGGCGCGCGTCAACACCGCCTGCGAGAACGACTACTATCGCTTCTGCTCGGCCTATGCGGTGGGCTCGACTTCGCTCAGCGCCTGCATGGAGGCGTCGCGCAAATCGCTGACCAAGCGCTGCATCGATGCCTTGGTCGACGAGGGCCTCGTGCCGCGCAAATATCTCACGCGGCGCTGAGCCGCGCGATTTCTCTCGATGCGATTGGCTGAAAATGCAGCGGGCGGGAGCGGCGGCGAACCCGAAGATGCCGCCTGGCTCACCACCCGCACGGACGACAGCCGCACGTCTGGCGCCGATCCGGACCCCAACAGTTATGTCGGAGGGGCATGCGATGCAAGACCTTTTGGCATTTCGCGCCTCACGCACTAAGCTCGCCGCACTGCAGCGATCGCATTTGCGGCGGAGCATAAGCTTCTGAACGGCACTGAGGTTCTTTTCTATCATCTCGAGCACCAGGGTCTCGAAAAGGTTCTGCCGAGCCTCGTCGAGAAGACGCTGGAGCGCGGCTGGCGTGCGGTGGTGCAGGCGGGCTCGGCTGAGCGGCTCGCCGCCATCGACCTGGCGCTGTGGACCTACAAGGAGGACAGCTTCCTCGCGCACGGCACCGCGAAGGACGGTCACGCGGCGGAGCAGCCCGTCTACCTGACGACGGGATCCGAAACGCCCAACGGCGCGGGCGTGCGTTTTCTCGTCGATGGCGCCGAGACGGACGCGTTCTCAGGCTTCGTGCGCATCGTCTACATGTTCGATGGCAACGACGCCGACGCGGTCGCCAAAGCGCGCGCACAATGGACGGCGGCGAAGGGCGCGGGCTGCCCCGTCACCTACTGGCAGCAAAGTGCCGCGGGCAAGTGGGAGAAGAAGGCGTGACCGGCGCCGCGCGTGTGCTTTGGATGACGCGTCTCGTTGCTGTCCCAAGGAGTACTTCACGCTGCGCGCGCACTTGCCCTTCCCGCAACAGGCGAAGGAGGATTCGCTCGAGCTCATCCGCGTCATGGTGTGGAAGAGCCGCTAGCGCCGCGCCCTTGACAGGCTGCGGCCGAAGGCGCTGATGCGCGGGCCATGAACTACCGCCACGCCTACCACGCCGGCAACTTCGCGGACGTGCTGAAGCACGCGGTGCTGGCGCTCGTCATCGAGCACCTGAAATTGAAGCCCGCCCCGCTCCGCATCATCGATACGCACGCCGGCATCGGCCTCTACGATCTCGCCTCGGAGCCAGCCTTGAAGACGGGCGAGTGGCGCGCCGGCATTGGCCGCGTCATCGATGCCGAGTTGCCAGCCGAAGCCGGCAGCATCCTCGCGCCCTACCTTGCCGTCGTGCGCGAGGTCAACGGCAAGGGACCGCTCACGCGCTATCCCGGCAGCCCGCTCATCGCGCGCCGCTTGATGCGCGCTTCCGACCGGCTCGTCGTCAATGAGCTGCACCCCGAGGACCACGCCGAGCTGGAGAAGCTCTTTGCGCGCGACGCGGAGACGAAAGTGCTCGAGCTCGACGGCTGGACCGCCCTCAAATCGCTGTTGCCGCCGAGAGAGCGCCGCGGCGTGGTGCTCGTCGACCCGGCCTTCGAGGAGGAGGGCGAGCTCGACCGCCTCGCCGAAGGGTTGCAGGAGGCGGTGCGCCGCTTTGCGACCGGCACGTTCCTGCTCTGGTATCCGATCAAGGACCCGAAGGCGATTGCCGCGTTCCGGCGCGAGATCGCAGCGCTCAAACTTCCTAAGGCTCTGGCGGTGGAGCTGATGATCCGCGGGGCCGAGGACGTCGAGCGTCTCAACGGCGCCGGTTTGATCGTGGTTAACCCGCCCTACACGCTCGAAGCCAAGCTCAAGGCGCTCATGCCGCCGCTCGTGCGCCTGCTGCAGCAGGGCGAGGGCGCACGATTCCTGCTGCACGAGCTCGCTTCGGATGCCGCTCCGTTGCGCAAGCATCCCATGTGAGCCCTTGCGCCCTTTATGGCTTTACCGGATAGTTTGTAGCGCTCGGGCAGTCGATCGACCCCCGGCGAGACTTTGCGTTGAGTTGAGATTCTTGCGCGATGCCTTCCCTCCCGCGCTTCAGCCCCTCCCGAATTGCGAAGACTCCTCGAGCGAGCGGCGCCCGCTTTCGCGAGCCCGCGTCTCATGCCAAGCCGACCGAAGCTAGGAGATCTCCGCGATGCGCCAGAGCGGCACCGTAAAGTTCTACAACGCCCAGAAGGGATACGGCTTCATCAAGCCCGACGACGGCGGCAAGGATATCTTCGTGCACGTGACGGCGGTCGAGCGCGCCGGCATCGGCGATCTCAACGAGGGCATGCGCATCTCCTTCGAGACCGAGCCCGACAAGCGGGGCAAGGGCCCGAAGGCGATCAACCTGCAGGGCTCGGCGTAGGGCGCCGTTCCCCCGAGCCCGGCGCGGCTCCGGCGTCCCGAAATTTTCCGGCGTTTCCATGGCGTCACTCGGCGGCCACGATCCCCCCGCTTTTTTTTGATTTTCTTGTGCGCCGCCATGGGCAACGCCATTCTCCTGCGGCAAGCTCGGCTCCTCGTTAAGTGTCTTGGTACGGAGGATGCCGACATGGCCAAGCTTCATCACGCGGCGATCGCGGTCGCGGCACTCGCTGCGTTCTCGCTCGGCGCCGGTTCGCCCGCGCAAGCCGGGTCCTGCTTCAAGAAATCGGCCTCGGGGACGAACACCACCATCGCGGGCGCGAAGTCTCAGGTCTATGAGGCGCTGCTGCAGTCGTTCGACTGGGGCGCGTGGGCGAGCTGGATGGCGACCGGCTCGACGCCGGGCTACCGCGTCGGCGCCCCGTCCTATTCGTGCAAGCCGGGCGGCCTCGGCTACAACTGCGTCGGCACGACGACCATCTGCAAGAGCTGACACTCGCTCAGCCGGCCAGGGGCCGGTTAATGTGTCACTAAGCAGTGTATGAGAATGATATAGCCGATTGTTCAGTCCGCCCCGCCAGGCGCGACTGAACAGCGGGCAAGCGTGTTCGCCGGGTGACAGGCGCGGGCAAAACGCAATGCCGGTCACGGTTTTGCCGGTCGGGGGGGCCAATTTCGCTATTCTGCGCCCCAAATCTCAAGGGTTGGCCTCAAGCCACGAGGCCGGGAAAGAAGGGACTGTCATGGGCCGGTCGTTGATCTGGGCGCGTGTCATGAGCGTGATGGCGCTGTTTGTGCTCGCCACCGCGGACGTGGCCGGGGTCAACATGATCGCTGGCGCGCGGGCGGACGATACCTCCGACCAGCCCAAGCCGCCGCGCCGGGCGAAACGCCGGACCCAGGCGCGCGGCTACACCTTGAGCCCGGGGGCCTCGCCTGCGGAGATTGCCCGCTATTTTCAGCTCTATGGCGGCTACATCGATCCTTACATCAACAAGCAGTCGCCGGGCGGTCCGTTCGACAGCGGATTCTTCTTCGATTCGGGGATCGGCCCCAACGGGGGCGATTCACCGTACCTGAACTGACGGGCGCAACTGCCGCGGTTTCGCTGCTTTTTGCTGCACACAAATGGTGGAACCGGACCTAGGCATGGCCCGGACTCCTCGCTATAGCTTCAGCGATCACGGGTGGTTGGATCGTGCCGACAGGGGGCTCTTGATGCGCGCATCGCTCACTCTTGCTGCTGCCGTGCTCTTAGGCGTGGCCTTGAGCGCAGGCACCGCGAATGCCACGTGCAAGCGCTTCGGCTTCACGGTGAACGACTACGGCAAGGACGGTCCCACCAAGGACGCCAAGGACCTGCTCGACAAGCACATCGCCGAGTGGGCCGCCCAAAACAAGATCAAGGACTACAAGACCGGCTCCAAGACGGTGAACTGCGAGCTGTTCCTGAACTTCGTCGTGTTCGACGAGCACACCTGCACGGCCTCCGCCAACGTCTGCTGGAACGACGGCAAGGGCAAGTCGACGCCGGAAACCGCGGCGGCAACGCCCGAGGATGGCGAGCCGGTCCCGCCGACGCCCATCCGCAAGGCCGCGCTCATGGGCCACGACAAGAAGGCGGCCGCGACGGCTGACGCCCAGGCGATGCCCCCGGCAGCAACGGATGCCCCGCCGGCATCTCCTCCGGCTGAAGAGGCCGCAACGCTGCCCGCCACGCCTGCAGCGGCCACGACGGAGGTGACGGCGCCGTCGCCGCCGCCTGCCCCTCCAGCCGAGCCCGCAAAGGCCGCCGACATGGCGCCGCCGAGCCCGCCGCCGGGGGTGGTCGAGACGGGCACGCTGCCCAAAGAGCCGCTCACGTCTTTGAAGCAGCATGCGGCCGCCGACGCGACGTCCCCGCCCAACGCCACGCCTACGCCGCCGCCGTCCGCGCCGAAGAAGGATCCGGCTGCAGCGACAGCGGCCGCCACTGCGGCTGCCGCCGCCGCCGAGCGCGCTGCCGTTGCGGCCGAGACGGCCGCCGCCGCGGCGAAGGAGGCGGCCGCGGCCGCCGTTGCCGCGAGCGCGGCGAGCAAGGGTGCCGTGGTGCCGCCGCTCGACGGCGGACCGTGAGCCCAAAGAGTTGATCTATTGGCTTTGACGCTGCGCCGGGCCCTGTGGTCCGGCGCCGCCGCTTTTGCCGCCCGTCAGCTTGTGGGGGCGAGGCGCTCGAGCCGCAGCCGGTGGCGCTTGTCGGTCAACAGCAGCATGGCGCCGAGAGCGCCTAAGAAGGCGGCGAGCGCCGTGGCGGCGGCGATGAGGAACATGATCAGGATCTGGTATTTGACCGCCTCGAGCGGATCGGCGCCGGCGAGGATCTGGCCCGTCATCATGCCGGGCAGCGCCACGATACCGGTCGTCGCCATGGAGTTGAGGATCGGCGTCATGCCGGTGCGCAGCGAGGTGCGCAGCGCGCCGCTCACCGCCTCCCGCCGCTCCGCTCCGAGCGCGAGCCGCGCCTCGATCGCCGCGCGCTCGCGCGTGAGGGTCTCGCAGAAGGTGTCGAGCACGAGGCTCATGGCGGTCATGGCGTTGCCGAGCACCATGCCGAGGATCGGCAGCACGTAGCGCGGGGCGTACCAGGGCTCGGGCCCGATGATGACGCCGACGCCGAGCGACGTGATGGCCACGCCGATGAAGAGAAGCGTCGCCGAGGAGAGCCCCAAGGCGTGCCAGCCCTTGAGGCGGCGGTGCTGCCGCGTCACCACCTCGACCCCGGCCGCGGCCGCCATGACGAGCACCAGCGCCAAGGTCCAGGCGGGCGACGTCTGCGCGAAGATTAACTTCAGCACGAGGCCGATGAGCGCGAGCTGCACCACCATGCGCGCGGCAGCGACGGCGATGCTGCGTTCGAGCCGCAGACCGAAGCCCCAGGAGATCGCCGCGTTGATCGCGAGCAGGCTCGCCGCTAGGGCAAGATCGAGGGGCGTTAAGGCAATGGTGCTCATGGCGCGGCCACCGTGGCCACGCTCACAGCGGCGGGCTTCGACAGCTGCAGCCGCGCATGTGCCAGGCGCTCGATCTGACCGCGGTCGTGGCTGACGAGGACAACGCAGCGGCCTGCTAGCGTCTGATATTTGATGAGTTCCTCGGCGAGCGCGGCCGCTTGCGGGTCGAGCGCCGCGCTGGGCTCATCGAGCAGAAGCACGGGCGGCTCATCGAGCAGCGCGCGGGCGAGCGCGAGGCGCTGGCGCTCGCCCGTCGAAAGTGCGGAGACCGCGCGGTCGAGCACGGCCGGTTGCAGCCCGAGTGAGTGCAGGAGCCGCTCGGTGCGAGCCGCCGGTGCGCCTTTGAACGCTTCGCGCGGGGTATCGCTCCACCAGGCGGGCTCCGCTGCGCAATAGCGCACGTGCCGGCGCCAGCGCGGGGCCGGCATCTCGTTGCGTTCCGCGCCGTTGAGAAAGACCTGGCCCGGCGCGGGATCGAGGTCGGCGATTGCGCGCAGCAGTCGCGTCTTGCCGGCGCCCGACGGCCCCTCGACCGCGAGGCACTCGCCGGCCGCGACCTCGAAGGTGAGGGGCGGCAGCGTGCCCGTCTGCAGATGCTCGACGCGCAGCACGTCGTTGGGACCCGTTGGGTTTCGACTTTGAGCTGCGAGAGGCTTAGCAAGCAAGGCGCCGCGCACGCCAGCCCGGCTGCGCTCTTGCACGGCGGAAAAACGAGCTTCGGCTCGGCCCGGCTAGCGCGCAGCCTGCGGCCGCGCCGACAGCAGCACGTCGGCGCCGTCCGGCAGGACGTCGAGGCGCATGCCCGCGTTGCCGGCCAGCCGCCAGGTGTAATAGGCCTGGATGGTCATGGCATCGAGCGCCGGGAGGCGGTCGCCAGTGATGAACTCGCCCAGGTACTGCGGCGGCCGCGCATTGGGGCCGCGGCAGCGGATCAGGAAGCTCGGGTCCTCGAGCGAGCCGCCCATCTGCACCTCGATGTCGCCGCCGCGCGGTAGCGCGGTGATGGCGCTGGCGACGAGGTTCAGTAAAAGCTTCACCTTGTCCTTGGCCATGTGGCCCGGCACCGTACGCCAGATGAGGTTGTGCTTGCCCTTGCCGATGAAGCCGCGCGAGATCTGCTCGGCCGTGCCGAGGTCGATCATGGCTCCGGCGGAGCCCGCCGCGCCGAACGCGAAGCGCGCAAACTGCAGCCGCGCTGAGGCCTGCTCGGTCACATTGCGGATGACGTCGAGGGCGTAGTTCTTGGCCTCCTCGTCGTCGTCCTCGTCGAGGATCTCGAGGCCGTTATAGATGGCGCCGACCGGGCCAATGACGTCGTGACAGATTTTGCTGGAGATGAGTGCCGCTAGTTCGAGATCGGTCGGAGTGGCGCGCTGGCCCATCGATGTTCCCTCGTCTATCGCAGGTCCGAACGGAGGCGGCAACTCGGGCACGCTAAACGGAGAGCAGGGGCCGCTTGCGGAGAGCTGTTGCCATCTGATACACGCGCCGCATCAGGGATGCAAAGGCCCGCTCGCGGCGCGCAGCAAGAGCCTTGTTTTATTTGGGCCCGCGGTCTCGGTGGACCTATATGCGGCAACGCTCGCGGCCTTCGTTGGCGCGCTTGTCGCGAATCAGGAGAATTCTTCGGCGCATGAGGAACGAGGACTACCGGCTTCTCCTCGATGCGCTGCTGTCCTCGGTGCTGGCCGCCGGCCGCATCGAGATGGCGCACTTCAAGGCAGGCGTCACGGTGGCGACCAAGGCCGACACGACGCCGGTCACGGTGGCCGATCACGAGGCCGAGGAGGTGCTGCTGGCCGGGCTCCATGCCGCCGCGCCGGGCGTGCCGGTGATCGCGGAAGAGGAGGTCGCGGCGGGACGCACGCCCGTTATCGGAGACCGCTTCTTTCTCGTTGATCCGCTCGACGGCACGCGCGCCTTCATCCGCAACAGCCCGGAGTTCACCATCAACATCGGGCTCATCGAGGCGGGCTGCCCGACCTTCGGGATCATCTATGCGCCCGCTTTGGCGCTGCTGTTTGCCACGCTCGATCCCAAGCACGCGGTCGAGGTCGCAATTGCGCCCGGTGATGCGGCGACGCTCAATGGCCGCGAGTTGAAGCCCCTCGAGGGACGCGACCCCGACGTGACGGCGCTCGTCGCCTTCGCTAGCCGCTCGCATGCGGCCGAGAGCACGGATGCCTACCTCAAGCGCCTCGCGATCGCGGAAAAGCGCCGGGCAAGCTCGTCGCTGAAATTCTGCTTGATCGCTCGCGGCGAGGCCGACCTCTATGCCCGCCTCGGCGAGACGAGCGAATGGGACACCGCGGCGGGGGACGCGATCCTCAAGGCCGCCGGCGGTTGCGTGACGACGCTTGAAAGCGCACCGCTCGCCTACGGGAAGTCGGGAGCGAGGTTTGCCAATCCCAGCTTCGTCGCCTGGGGCCGCGCGCCGTTGCTGACGGCCCCCTAAGTCACTGCAAGATCGCCGTATTCGGGCCACGCGAGATCGCGGATCGGCCACACTTTCGCAATACTTTGCGCCGAAGGATCATAGAATTGGAAGTATCGCGCGGAGACCCCGCGGAGGCGCTGCAACACAATGGAACGTGCCATGCCGCAACCCGTCCGGGTACGCCGGTCTGTCGTTGTCTTCTCGGCTTTGGGTGCACTTGCCGTCGCCAGCCTTCCATTTCCGAGCGGCGTGCGCGCGGCCGACGATGCGTACCAGCCGCCGCAGAGCGGCTATGACGCTTATACGCCGCCGCCTCCACCTCCCGGTGGCGCCTACGATCAGCCGCCTCCCGACGCGCAGCCGCCCTACCGGCCCGGCGGCGTCTATCGCCAGGACGACAACTATCGGCGCTACGATGGGCCCGATACGGCCTACCACCGCCCCGACAATGGAGCGGGCTATGGCGAGCCCTATCACCCGCCGGGCGAGTACGACCGCGGCCCTCCTCCCGACGGCCCGCCGCCCTACAAATCCTATTCGCAGAACGAGATCATCGACGCCGGCCACCGTTTCTTCGGCGCGGTGAGCGAGGGGCTAGCTCGCGTCGTCGAGTACGCCTTCCAGCAGCAGGGCCGCCCCAACGGCTACATCCTGGGCGAGGACGCGGGCGGCGCTTTTGTCGCGGGTCTGCGCTACGGCGAAGGCACCCTCTATACGAAGGATGCCGGCGTCCACAAGGTCTACTGGCAGGGGCCGTCCGTCGGCTACGACTTCGGCGGCGAGGGCTCCAAGACCATGGTGCTGGTCTACAACTTGCGCGATCCCATGCAGATCTACGAGCGCTATGCGGGCGTGCAGGGCTCCGCCTACATCGTGGGCGGCGTCGGCATTCAGTTTCAAACCCATGGCAACGTGACGCTGGCGCCCATCCGCTCGGGGATCGGCCTCAGGCTAGGTGCCAACGTGGGGTATTTAAAGTATACCCGTGAGCCGACGTGGAACCCGTTTTGAGTCGCGGCCGTAGGTTGAGGAGCCGAGTGGAGAGAGGCGCGGGTGGCTGCATTGCGCGAAATGCTCGCTGGTCGGATAATTGAGCCGGGGAGGCGCGGCCTCGACGAGGCCGAGGGGGTGCGTTTGCGTCGAATCTCGCAGTCGAGGACGCGCGCGTGATCAGTATCGAGATGGTCATGCTGGCAGCCCTCGGCTTCCTCACGGCAGCCCTGCTGACGCTGTTCCTGTCGCCTCTGTACAGACGACGCGTTGCGCGCCTCACGACGGAATCGTTGAAGCGATCGATGCCGCTCACGGAGGCGGAGATCCGCGCGGACAAGGACCGGCTCAGGGCCGAGTACGCCATCCACATCCACAAGCTCGAGATGAAGGTCGAGGAGGGGGCGGAAGCGGCCGCCCGGCAGATGGTCGAGCTCAACCGGCGCGATGCTGCCATCTCGGGCCTCGAGGTGGAGGCGCAGCACCAGCGCGCATTCCTCGAGGAGCACGAGAATGCACGCCGCGTGCTCGAGCAGACGATCATGGACCGCCTGCCGAAGGTCGAGCACCGGTTGGCCGAGGCGCGGAAGCTCCTGTTCCAGCGCGACCGCGAGATCGTGACCTTGAGCCAGTCGAGCGAGAAGCAGGCGCGGGCGCTCGACGAGGCGACGCAGATCAACGCCCAGCAGTCGGACGAGGTACACCGCCTCAAGGCCGCGCTCAATACGCGCGCAGCGCGCAACCGCGAGGGGCTCGGCGACCCGCGCTTCGACGGCGAGGTGGCGCTGCGCACCGAGATCGAGTCCCTGCGCTCCAAGACGCGCGATCAGGCGGCGCTGATCGCGCGCCTGCAGGCTATGCTGACGCGCGCCGGCCCGGCGGCGGAAGCGGCCGCGGCCCTCGTCGATCGCGAGCCTGCCGGCGCAGCCAACGGCGCGCACGAGCCGAGCCGGCCGGCGAAGGTCATGGGGCGGCGCAAGGGATTGGGCCTCTCTGCGGGCAAGGACGCGAGCGCCGCGCCGCTCAAGGCGGTCGAGGGTGGGGCCGAGGCAGCGCCGGCGGCAGCGATGGCGGCGGGGGCGACTCCTGAGGATACGCAGGCGCAAGCCGAGATCCGGCGTCTCAAGGCCCTCAACCAGGATCAGGCGGCCGAGGTCTCGCGCCTCAAGGCTGCGCTGATGACGTACGAATCGGCCGACAGCGCCGAGCAGGGCATCAAGGACAGCAAGATCGCGTTGAAGGCGCGCTTGAGCGCGCTGAAAGCGCTTTCGGACGAGCAGACCTCCACCATCCAAGCGCTGCGCGCCGAGGTCGCCTCCGGCAACGAACGCCTGGCGCGCCAGGCGGCCTATTTCATGGAGGAGATGCGCCGCCTTGGGTCGGGAACGGTGCCGGCCACGGGTCCGGCACGCCGCGCTGCTGCGCCCGAGCCGGGCAGCAGGCCGCTTGTTGACCGCATCAACGACCCGCGCGTCACGCGCCTTGTGCGATCCGCTGCGGCCGAGGAGGACGCGCAAAAGAGCAATCCGCGGCGTGTGAGCGGCTTCTTGAAGGCGCTCGATGGCGAGAGCGCGCAAGAGAAGTCGACGGGTGCGGCTGAGCCGGCGCCGGCCGGTGCGCCAAAGCCCGAGGAGGCTGCAAGCGCGGCGCCCGCCAACAAGCCCTCGCGCCGGGCCCGCCTGCTCGAGCGCATCACCGGCCTCGACAAGACCTCGGCCTAAGCTTTCTAACCGGGCGCGGCCGTCGCTGCGGCAACCGCGGCGGCATCGAGCAGCGGCTTGATCTCGGACGGGTCCTTGGCAACGCGCACGCGTCCGTCGAACTTGGCGCCCTCGGCGATGATGAGGT
The DNA here is from genome assembly GCA_035517115.1 of Hyphomicrobium sp. GTDB lineage: Bacteria > Pseudomonadota > Alphaproteobacteria > Rhizobiales > Hyphomicrobiaceae > Hyphomicrobium_A. The sequence continues at coordinate 6,932 of DATIZL010000043.1, read as the reverse complement.
TCTTCTGCAGCACGTCGCCTTCGATGTGCGCCGTCGGATGCAGCGCGATCGTCTCGCCGCGCAGCGCACCCTTGACCTTGCCGTGCACGGTGATCGAGCGCGCGGTGATGGTGCCGGTGACCTTGCCGGTGTCGCCGATCGTCACCTCGTCGCCGTTGATATCGCCGAGCACCTCGCCGATGACCATCAGCGCGCTCTGGCACACCAGCGTGATCTTTTGACCGACGATGGCGAGGTCGGACCCGATGACGGACACGGGCCTGCTGCCGGGCGCAGGGACGAAGCCGGAGGGCGCCTGCGGCCGCGGCGGCTGGGGCGCACCGGCTGGTGCACCCGGAAACTTCGGCTCAGGATTGGGACTACGGCCAAACACGCGAAAACCTCCCTCGACTGAAATCAATTCCCCGCGTCGGGAAACGGACCACGTCTGCGTGAGGTAATTATGTCGGACGCGCCCGAAGGGGGCCGGGCGTCGCACGCCAGCGGCGGCCGGGGCACAAAAATGCGAAAAAAGCCGCGGAAATGCGACGCCCGGCGCGCTTAACCATGTCGCCTGCTTGCTGGCGACGCGGGACGCCTCTGCCGTCACCTGCAGGCGCTGATCGAGAGCGATGCGCTGGCCAGCAAGAGGCGATGCGCAAGGAGAGGCTAGGTGAGAGCGGGATAGTCGGTGTAGCCCTTGGCCTCGCCGGCGTAGAACGTCGATGGATCGGGCGTGGCGAGCGGCGCGCCCGAGCGCAGGCGCTGAACGAGATCGGGGTTGGAGATGAACGGGCGCCCAAAGCAGATGAGGTCGGCGAGGTTCTTGGCGCGCGCCTCGATGGCGAGCTCGAGGGTGTAGTTGTTGTTGGCCATGTAGAGGCCGTTGAAGGCGCGGCGCAGCTTCTGCAGGTCGAAGCCGCCGGCGGGGTGGCGGTCGCCGCCGGTATCGCCTTCGATGACGTGGATGTAGGCGAGCCCGAACGGATTGATCTGCTCGATCAGGGACAGGTAGACCGGCTCCGGGTTGCTGTCGCCGATGTCGGCGAACTTGGTGAGCGGCGAAAGTCTGATGCCGACGCGAGAGCCGCCCCACACGCGCGTCACCGCGTCGACGACCTCGACGACGATCCGCGTGCGATTTTCGATCGAGCCGCCGTAGCGATCGGTGCGCTTGTTGGTCTTATCGGAGAGGAACTGCTGCAGAAGGTAGCCGTTGGCGGAATGGATCTCGACGCCGTCGAAGCCGGCATCCTTCGCGCATTTGGCGGCATGCGCATAGTCGGCGACGATGCCGGGGATCTCGTCCGTCTCGAGCGCGCGCGGCGTGACCATCGGCTTGAAGCCTTCGTAGGTGTAGGCCTTCTGGTTCTCGGCGCGCACCGCGCTCGGCGCCACGGGAAGCTGGTGGCCGGGCTGCAGGTCGGGGTGCGAGACGCGCCCCACGTGCCAGAGCTGCAGGAAGATGTGGCCGCCCTTGTCGTGCACGGCCTTGGTGGTGAGGTGCCAGCCGGCGACCTGCTCCTTGGTCCAGATGCCGGGCGTGCGGATATAGCCCTTGCCTTGCGCGCTGATGTTGGTCGCCTCCGTGACGATGAGGCCGGCGGTGGCGCGCTGGGCGTAGTAGGTGGCCTGCAACTCGCCGGGGACGCCGTTGTCGTCGGCGCGCGAGCGCGTGAGCGGCGCCATGACGATGCGGTTGGGAAGGGTCAAGGGCCCTAGCTTGACGGGGTCGAACAGGTCGGTGGTCTGCAAGGCTTGGGCGGAAGCTTGTGCGCGCGATCCTTCAGGCATAGCGGGGCTCCTGATCTAGCGAATACGCTTTCGGCTCCGGCGATCTAGGCGGCGCGCCGCGGCCTCGCAAGGCCTGCGCGGCGGTTTGGCGCTGGCGCACAAATGATGGGCAAAAGCAAAGGGGCCGCCCTGAGGGCAGCCCCCGTGAGACTTCGGCGGCGAGCTGAGCGGTTGTCGCGCTCTTGCCGCTTTGCTGGTTTCAGGCCGTCCCCTTCAGAGGCAGATCCGCCTTGATCTCCAGCGACCGCGACGTCGCCGTCCTCAAGATCCCACTCGACATCGGATCACCTCCTTTCGATTGTTGAACGATGACAATAGGCTGCCATGCTTTGCGCGATCTGCAAAGTGAAGAATTGGAAAGCTGGTAGCGAGCGCTACTTGACGCAGCAACTGCGCGCAGCAACTCGGCGCGAATGCCCTCGCGCTCGTGTGGTCCGACGACGCTTTCGTCACGGGATCATCAGCTCGTCGACGTAGCACCACTTCCAGTCCTCGCCCGGCTCGAACGAGCGCACGATCGGATGTCCGGTCGCGTGGAAATGCTTGGTCGCGTGGCGGTTGGGCGAGGAGTCGCAGCAGCCGACGTGACCGCAGGTGAGGCACAAGCGCAGGTGCACCCAGCCGGAGCCGATGGCGAGGCATTCCTCGCAGCCCTGCGCGCTCGGCGTCACCGCGCGGATCGTCTGCAGATGGGTGCACCTTCGAACCATTCCAAACTCCAGGGCTAGAGGGCGCGCGCCGCCGGCCCGTCATAATCGAGCCATAGCAGACGATACCGCCACAGGCCGCGGCGCGGGAGGCGATTTCGCGCAGGACGTCATTGTTGACAGTGGAAGTCCACTTGGGCCAACGTCGCCCTGACGGCTTCGGCCCAACGATCAGGAGCAGACAAACACATGCGGCATGTCTCAAGCGCGCGGCCCGGCATCCTCAACGGGCTCATCCTCTGTGCCGCCGCGCTCTGCGCGCTCACGCTCGCGGCGCCGCTGGCGCCGGCAGGCGCGGCCGAGGAAGCCGAGGTGACGATCTCCATCAAGGACCACAAGTTCGATCCCGCCGAGATCAAGGTGCCGGCGCAGAAGGCGATCAAGCTCACCGTCAACAACCTCGATGCCAGCGCCGAGGAGTTCGAGAGCCATCCCCTCGGCGTGGAGAAGGTGATCGCCGGCAAGGGCTCGGCCACCATCCGTTTGAAGCCGCTCGCCAAGGGCACGTACGCGTTCGTGGGCGAGTACCACGAGGAAACCGCCAAGGGCACCATCATCGCGGAGTAAGCTCCTTGCTCGCAGCGCTCATCATCGTCTTCCGCGAGGTGCTCGAAGCCGGGCTCATCATCGGCGTCGTGCTCGCAGCCTCGCGCGGGGTCGAGGGGCGCGGGCGCGCGGTGGCGCTCGGCGTGCTCGCCGGACTAGCGGGCTCGGTGCTGGTCGCGCTGTTCGCGGCCGAGATCTCGCAAGCCTTCGCCGGCCGCGGCCAGGAGATCTTCAACGCCTCGGTGCTGTTCCTCGCCGTCATCATGCTCACCTGGCACGTGGTATGGATGGCGAACCACGCGCGCGAGATGACCGCGCGCTTGAAGCAGCTTGGGCATGCGGTGGCAGTGGGCCAAGAGTCGGTGCTGGTTCTCAGCATCGCCGTGGGCGCTGCGGTGATGCGCGAGGGTAGCGAGGTGGTGCTGTTCTTGGCCGGCATCATAATGCAGGGCGCCTCCAACACCGCGGCGCTCGCATTGGGCTCCCTCGGCGGGCTGCTGCTCGGCGCCGCCGTGTCCGCCGTCGTCTACTCAGGCCTGATGGTCGTACCGCTCAAGCGCGTGTTCACGGTGACGGGCGTGCTGGTGACGCTGCTCGCCGCGGGGCTCGCGGCGGAGGCGGTGCGGCAGCTGTCGAACGCCGGCCTCATCAACGTGCTCGACGGCACGCTGTGGGACACGTCCTGGCTCTTGGGCGAGGACAGCTGGCCCGGACGCGTGCTGCACGTGCTCATCGGCTACATGGACCGCCCCAACGGCATCGAGGTGCTGGCCTACGTGGCAACTGTGGCGACGATCTTCCTGCTCGCTCAGCGCGTGCATCAGCGCCCGGTGACGGAGAAGGCAAAGCTGCACGCCCTTGCGGCAAGCTCGCGCCGGTCGGGCGTCACGGATCGTGACGCGGCCTAGTCCAGGCCATTCACCAAGAGACGACTTCACTTACCCTCCCGTCCATGCGGAGCATGGCTTCGCCATGACGGGAGAGGCTGCGCTGGTTCAAGCCTTGGCCAGCAGGTTGGCGTCGCGCGCGATGCGCCAGCGGCCGTCGCCGCCCTTACGCAGGATGGACAGCACCCAGCCCTTGCGGCGGACTGCCTCGCCGCCCGGCGGGGTCATCGCCACCTCTAGGTAGCTGCGCACAAATGCCCAGTCGCCCAGCACCTGGAGCTCGCGCACCTCGCCCGTGCCTTCGAAGGGCGTTCCCTTCATCTTCATTGCCGCCGCGGCGAAGGCAGCCCGGCCGAAGGGCTCCGTACCCGGGACCATGAACACCACGTCATCGGTCATGAGGCCGAGCACGGTGTCGAGGTCACCGGCGCGGCTGGCGGAGATCCAGGCGGCAATCAGCTCGCGGATGGCTCGTTCATCTGCAGTCATGGGAAATCGCCCTCGCTTGAGGGTGCCGGTGTTCCGCGCGGAACAGACTCTGTTCCCCCAGTTACCATAGCCTCCTGGCATCGGACCAACACGGAAGCCTTTGCAGTCTCGAACGAAGAGGAGAGACGGACATGCTTTTCAACCTTGTCGATCCGCTGACGCGGCCCGAGGCCTACATCTGCACGTGGCGCGACGGAGAGCTCTATATCGAGCCGGTGCTGAGTGCCGACCTTCCCGACTGACCTCGATCGTTTTGAGGCTTCGAAGCACGTTAGAAGGACCTGCGCACGCACCGCCCCGCTGCGGCGCCCGCGCGATGCGCCATCGTCGGTGCGATGAGCAGCCTAGGCTATGGCCTGCATGGCCGCGACCAACTTGCGAAGGTCGGGTCGCGAGCCAATGCGCTGTGTTGCCGGGCGGCCGGGCGCGTCCGTCTGTCGTGAGCCGTACGCACGCAGCAGCCCCCGCATTTGCTTGGGCGCAAGCGGGCTTCCACTGCTCTCTGCGATGCCTTGAAGCGCCGCGACGACCCCTGTCACGATCGGCGAGGCGCTGGACGTCCCGCTGAAGATGTCCGTGAACCAGAAATCTTCATCGAGCTGAGCACCGAAGAGATCGCCATATCCCGTGGTCGTGACCTCGCGGCCCCACCCCTGGCAATCGATTCGCGAGCCAAAGTTTGAGAAGTCGAGCCGCGAGCGATCGGGACCGTGATCGCGGCCATGAGTCCCCGTCGGGGGAGCGCCGGCGCCGACAACGATTGCACTCGAATCCTGCGCGCCTCTGAATGGATTCTTCCACTGGGCCGGGAAATCGGATCCCGGCTGATCATACAGAGGGTCATCGAGGTTCTCAGCGCCGTTGCCTGCGGCCTCGACAACGGTGATGCCGCGTGCGCTCGCGAACTGTATCGCCAGCAGGTCATCGGGCCACCACTCCACGGCGATATACCCGCGCTGATCGTCGCGAGAGGCATAATCGAAGCGCGGCCCGGGCCGGTGCATCTCGAGCAGCAAGACATCGCCGGCGCGCAAAAGCCCGGCCGCGAGATGGATCGCCCGCGCTGAGCCGATGTCTCCATGAGACACGCAGCTTACCTGCGCGTCAGGCGCGATGCCGATAATGCCAAAGGCATTCTCGTCACCTCCGATTTCGCCGAGCACAGCCGTGCCGTGGTTGCGCCATTCGACGTCGTTGTATGACGTGCCACCGACGAGGCCGCCGACGTTCGCGCGAAGATCGACGTGCGAGAAGCGCCAATCGCCCTCTATGTCGATGATGCGCACATTCGCCCCTTTGCCTCCCGGTTTCGTCCATGCGAAGACGGCGTCGACCCCGACGGGTGCGGCACCCAAGTAAGCCTGCCGCGATTTGAAGTCCGGGATGCTGGGCGTCGGTGCTGCTGCGGGAGCGGAGGCGAGTACGGCACTTTCAACCTGCCTCGCCCGCCGCATGCCGCCATTCAGCGCGGAGACGATGGGGAATCGTTGCGCCGGATTGCCGCGTCCGATCTCGGCAAACGGCGCGATGGGCAACTCGGTCGCCGGCTTCACATATACCGTCTCCACAATATTCGATCGTTTCAACTCTCCGGCGAGCTTCTCCGCGTCGGCGTCATTCACATCGACAGAGTAGTAGCGGGACATCTCGGAAGCCACCGCGCTTTCCTCCGCCGTGATCGGAGCTTCCGGAGCGCGCGCGCTCGCGCCAAGCTCGAACATGGGACGCATGGTGGCGTTGAAGGACTGAAGGACCTGGGCGAGGCTCTTCCCGGCCGGAGTCGCTGTGGGTGCCTCCACCGAAAATTGACGCGCCGCGGCGTCGTCCGCACGCAGCACGACCACAACTTCGCGCTTGGGCATGATGACCCTCCAAAATCAATAGCTGAATAAGAGATCTCGCAATCAGACAAAAAGAGCTTACTCCCGCGCACCCGCTGCCGCCAGCGGCGAGCAAAAGCCGAAAAAAATTCTAGGCTCAGGGGTGGATGCGCGAGATCTTCGAGCCCTCGAGCGTGAGATTATACATGAGGCCCTTCGGATCGAGAATGAAGCCGACGACCGGACTCGTGATCTTGTTAGTATCGATCGAGCCGCCGATGCCGATGGTGACGATGGCAACTGAAGCATCGGCACCGATCTTCCAGCCCGCCGTCCGCCGGAACTGGTCGAGCGCCTCGGGCGTCATGAACGCGATGATGACCGAGCGCTCCTGCACGCCGAGCTGAAAGCCGAACGAGGCCGAGATCATGTTGTAGTAATCGGCAGTGCGGCCGCGAATGAGCAGCGCGCCTTCGCCGTACTCGCCGCCGAAGCCGAACCCCGCCTTCACCACCGACGGGAAAACCAGAAGCCCCACGGCCTTGTTGGCGAGCTCGCGCGCGCCGCCGATCTTGTAGAAGAAGCGGTCGAGCGTATCGTGCACGCCGGCATCGATCTCGTAGGCGGAGGCCGCCTCGGCGCTGGGAGTGGTGGAGAGGACCGCGAGCAGCGAGAAGAGTGCGATCCAGATCGAGTTGCGCGCCATCGTT
>DATIZL010000042.1:0-7035 GCA_035517115.1 Hyphomicrobium sp. | reverse complement strand
CGGCCGGGCGTTTTGTACGCGCCCGCCTAGCGCGGCTATCGGACCTGTTCCACACATATCCAAGCCCTGCGGCCCGAATCGGACCATAACGGGGGACGCGGAGGGGCGTAGGGGCTCTGGAACTACCTCCGAAAGATGCCGCGGGCATCAACCCCCGCGGCGCCAACAAAACTGATCGCGCTCAGGGGAGTCTTCGCAATGCCAATGGATGCTCAATCGCTCATCATCCTACTCGTCGTAGGTGCCATCGCCGGCTGGCTCGCCGGCATCATCGTCAAGGGCTACGGCTTCGGACTTATCGGCAACATCGTCGTCGGCGTCATCGGCGCCTTCATCGGCAACTGGCTGTTCCCGTCGCTCGGGTTGTGGGACATCCCGGGCATCGTCGGCGTCATCGTGTCGGCGACGTTGGGAGCCATCATTCTGCTTGTCATCATCGGCCTTATCCGTCGCGTGACCTGACAAGGGCTTACGCCCGTTTCTTCGAGTGACCGCGCTGTGTTAAGCGCGGTCATTTGCGTTTTCGGCTTGCCCGCTCCCTCCGTGCTATAAGGCCTCATGAGCAAGCATGACCCCCTGAAGCCCAACCCGCGCGTCCTCGTCGGCGGCGTCGAGATAGCGAACGACGCGCCGATCGCGGTGTTCGCAGGGCCGTGCCAGATGGAGAGCCGCGCGCACGCGCTCGAGATGGCTTCCGCGCTCAAAGAGATCGCCGGCAAGCTCGGCTTCGGGCTCATCTTCAAGACGTCCTTCGACAAGGCGAACCGCACGTCTCTCTCGGGCAAGCGCGGCATCGGCCTCGAGGCGGCGCTCCCCGTCTTCGCCGAGATTCGCGAGACACTGGGGCTGCCCGTCGTCACCGACGTGCACGAGCCGGCGCAGTGCTCAGCCGTCGCCCCCGTCGTCGACGTGCTGCAGATCCCCGCCTTCCTGTGCCGCCAGACCGACCTCCTCATCGCGGCGGCGAAGACGCGCCGCGTCGTCAAGATCAAGAAGGGCCAGTTCCTCGCCCCCTGGGACATGAAGCAGGTGGTCACCAAGGTCGTCGCCTCCGGCAACCCCAACGTGCTGTTGACCGAGCGCGGCTCGTCCTTTGGCTACAACACGCTCGTCACCGACATGCGCGCACTGCCCATCTTGGCGGAGATGGGCGCGCCGGTGATCTTCGACGCAACCCATTCGGTGCAGCAGCCGGGCGGGCAGGGCACGAGCTCGGGCGGCGACCGCCGCTACGTCCCGGTGCTGGCGCGCGCGGCCGTCGCCGTCGGCGTCGCGGGCATCTTCATCGAGACGCACGATAATCCCGACCGCGCGCCCTCGGACGGCCCCAACATGCTCCCGCTTCAGGACTTCGCACCGCTCATGGCGGAGCTGATGGCGATCGATGCTCTCATCAAAGCGAAGCGGGCGCCCGGTTGAGGCGGGCGCCCGCTCGCGAGTTTGCAAAAGCGCGCTTGGCGTTCGGCGCTTAGTTCTGCAGGAACGAAGCTGCAACCCACAGAGGCTCGCTATCGCGGCCCTGCCCCGGCATCAGCTTCGGTCGGTGCTGGGCAACGGTAACGCAGCCGGTATCACTGCACATGGGGCCGGAGCTGAAGGTCACGGCGTTGAGGGCCGCGACGCTCATGGACGTGACAAAGTAGGCGACGGTGTAGAGGCAGGTGATTACGCCAAGCGTACGCATGACGAGATCGAAGGACATCGCAACCCCACGAGTGTGATCTTTAGTTGCTTTACTGGCCGCAAGACGTATGAAGCGGCGTCATTTGCGGCCCGTTCACACTACGGAAAGAGGCCTTAACGCCGCCTTAAGGTTACGCGTCCGTGAACGCGGGCGATTCGTGCAGCCGCGATCGAGAAATGCGCACCGAGCTGCCCGTCAGCGCATCAATTGCCGCCGAGCGCGGCACGTCTGCGCGATATCGCACGTCCTTTTTTCGTAGAGGTCGCGGCCGCCGCAATGGATGTGCATAGTGGCCCTCGACCAGGGTTAACGGGGAAGGCAGAGGATGCCCGCTGTTACGCTGCAAGAGACCGCTATTCTGTTGGCTGCGCTCGCGATTGCAGCCCCGCTCGCGCGCTGGCTCGGCATCGGCAGCGTGCTCGGCTATCTCATCGCCGGCATCCTGCTCGGGCCCTCGACCGTGGGCCGCTTGTTTTCCGACTACGAGGCGAAGGAGCTGTTGGACTTCGCCGAATTCGGCATCGTGCTCCTCCTGTTCGTGATCGGGCTCGAGCTGCGCCCCAAGCGGCTGTGGGCCATGCGCAATGCCGTGTTCGGCTTGGGCAGCGCGCAAGTGGGCGCCACCGGCCTCGTGCTGGCGGCGATCGCGCTCATCTTGGGGTTCCACTGGCAGACCGCGGTCTTCGTCGGCTTCGCGCTGGCGCTGTCGTCGACGGCGTTTGCGCTGCAGGTGATGGAGGAGACGGGCGACCTCAACACCCGGCACGGACGCTTGGGCTTCGCGGTGCTGCTGTTCCAGGACCTGTCCGCGATCCCGCTCATCGCGCTCGCCCCGCTATTCGCCGTCGTCGGCGTGGACAATGCGCCGAAGATGGAGCTGCTGGCCGGCCTCAAAGGGCTCGGCATCATCGCCGTGGCGATCACGGCCGGCCACTACCTGCTCGACCACTTCGTGCGCCTTGTAGCGCTGGCGCGCGTCAAGGAGGCGATGACGGCGACGGCGCTTCTGACCGTCGTCGGCTTTGCCATCCTCATGCAGTACGCAGGCGTCCCGGCCTCGCTCGGGGCCTTCATCGCCGGGGCGCTGCTCGCCGAATCCTCCTACCGCCACCAGCTCGAGGCCGACATCCAGCCGTTCGAGGGACTGCTGCTCGGGCTGTTCTTCACCGCCATCGGCATGACCATCGACCTGCAGCTGCTTATCGACGAGCCCGCGCTCATTCTCGGGCTCGTCGCCGGACTCGTCGCGATCAAGGCGGCCATTCTCTATGCGCTGGGCCGCTGGGAAGCGTTGGAGCCCGGACCAGCCCGGCGGCTGGCGCTGGCGCTGTCGCAGGGCGGCGAGTTCGCCTTCGTATTGTTCACAGTCGGCTACGCCGGGGGTGTGCTGACGTGGGAGACCTCCGAGCTCTTGAGCATCGTCGTCACGCTGTCGATGGCAACGACGCCCATCCTGCTCAAGCTCGAGCAGATGCTGTGGCGCAAGACGAGGACGGCGCCCAGCTACGAGACCCCGCCCGGCAACGACGGCCACGTCATCATTGCCGGCTTCGGCCGCTTCGGGCAGATCGTGGCGCGCATCTTAAGGGGCAAGCACATTCCCTTCACCGCACTCGATATCAGCGCCGAGCAGGTGGAGTTCGTCAAACGCTTCGGCAGCCAGGCGTTCTACGGCGACGCCAGCCGGCCGGAGATCCTCGACGCCGCGGGGGCGCATAATGCGCGCGCCTTCGTGCTCGCCATCGACGACGTGGAAGCCTCCGTGCGCACCGCCGAGGTGGTGCGCAGCCGCTATCCCGAGCTCCCGATCTATGCGCGCGCCCGCAACCGCGCGCACGCCCACCGCCTCCTCGATCTGGGCGTGACGCATCTGCAGCGCGAGACGCTCCTGTCGGCCATCGACGTGACGAAGGACCTGCTGGTCGGTCTCGGGCTCAGCGAGCGCGAGGCCAATCGCATCACGAGCACCTTCCGCAAGCACGATGAGCGGCGTCTGATCGAGGACTACAAGCTCGCGAGCGACCTCGAGAAGCTGCAGGAGCGGGCCCGCAGCGACGTTAAGACGCTCGAGAAGCTGTTCGAGGAGGACGCCGCCGAGGAGGCGCGGCTGGAGGAGGCCGCCAAGGAGGCTGCGCAGTGAAACCGATCATTTGCGTCGGGCATGCGGCACTCGACTTCGTCTATCGCATCGAGGCGTTCCCGCCAGAGCCGACGAAAGTGCGCTCGCTCGAGCACATCGAGAGCGGGGGCGGCATGGCCGCAAACGCCGCCGCCACCATCGCGCGCCTCGGGGGCTTGGTCGAGCTGTGGAGCCGGACCGGGGCCGATAGCGCGGGTGAGCGCATCCATGCCTTTCTCGAGCAGGAGGGCGTCGATATCCGCCACGTGCGCACCTACGAGGGCGCGCGCTCCTCGACCTCGGCCGTCATCGTCGACGGCAAGGGCGAGCGGCTCATCATCGGCGAGCGCGACCACGCCATGTCCATGGACGCGAGCTGGCTGCCCCTCGAGCGTGTCGCTGAGGCGGCCGCTGTGGCGAGCGACCTGCGCTGGGTGGAGGGAACACGCGCGGCCTTCACCGCGGCGCGCGCCGCCGGCGTCCCCACGCTGCTCGACGCCGACCTCGGCGGCGGGGGCTCGCTCGATGAGTTTCTCTGCCTCGCCGATTACGCGATCTTCTCGGGCCCCGCGCTCGACGCTTTCGCCGCGGGCGGCTCCGAGCAGGAACGGCTTAGGCGCGTTGTCGCGCTCGGCGTGCGGCTCGCCGGCGTGACGCGCGGGGCCGCGGGCTACACCTGGGCCAGCGCCGAGGGCCAAGGCGGCCACCAGCCCGCCTTTGCGACCGAGATCGTCGACACCACCGGCGCGGGCGATGCGTTTCACGGCGCCTTCGCCTGGGCCCTGGCCCAGGGGCACACGTTCGCCGACTGCGCGCGCATTGCCGCCGCCGTCTCGGCGTTGAAATGCCGCCGTCTCGGTGCGCGCTCTGGGTTGCCGACGCTGGAGGAGCTCAATTCCTTCCTCAAGGCCCATTGAGCACAAGGCCGGGTTGGGAGGAGCTGCCGCGGCGCCCGTAGACGTGGGGCGGCGGCATCGCTAAACGTCGGGGGCAAATCCGGCCCGCCCGCACGGCCGCAATAGGGGAACGCCAAAATGACCGAGGCGCGCGAGAAAACCACGCCGGGCCAAGCCGTCGCGCACGCGGACATGGCGAACGCCATCCGGGCGCTGGCGATGGACGCCGTGCAGGCGGCCAAATCCGGTCACCCTGGCATGCCCATGGGCATGGCGGACGTGGCTACCGTGCTCTTCCGCGAGGCCCTGCGCTTCGACGCCTCCGACCCCAAGTGGCCCAACCGCGACCGCTTCGTCCTATCGGCCGGCCACGGCTCCATGCTGCTCTACGCGCTCCTCTACCTCACCGGCTATCCGGGCATGGACATCGGCGAGCTGAAGCGCTTCCGCCAGATGGGGTCCAAGACCGCGGGCCATCCCGAGTACGGCCACGCCGCGGGCATCGAGACGACCACCGGCCCGCTCGGCCAGGGTCTCGCCAACGCCGTCGGCATGGCGATCGCGGAGCGCATGCTGAACGCGCGCCTCGGCGGCGACGTCATCGATCACCACATCTACGTCATCGCCGGCGACGGCTGCCTGATGGAGGGCATCAGCCACGAGGCGATCTCGCTCGCGGGCCACCTCGGCCTCGGCAAGCTCATCGTGCTGTTCGACGACAACGGCATCTCCATCGACGGTCCCACCGCGCTTGCCGTGTCGGACGATCAGCCGGCGCGCTTCAGGGCCTCGGGCTGGAACACGATGACCATCGACGGCCACGATCCGCAGGCGATCTCGGCGGCACTCGCCAAGGCGCGCGCGGATTCCTCAAAGCCCTGGCTCATCGCCTGCAAGACGACCATCGGCTACGGCGCGCCGACCAAGGCCGGCAAAGCGTCCACCCACGGCGAGCCGCTCGGCGAGGACGAGATCAAGGGCGCGCGCGAGAAGCTCCATTGGCATTCGCCGCCCTTCGAGATCCCGGAGCCGGTGCTGCTCGCGTGGCGTGCCGTCGGCCAGAGGGGCGCCAAGGAGCGCGCGGCCTGGAAGGCACGGGTCGCAAAAGGCGATGCCGCTGCGCTCGCCGGTCCTGCCGGGGCCTCCCGCCAGGGCGCCATCACGCAAGCTATCGCCCAGGCAAAAACCGCATTCGCGGGCGACGAGACGAGGCGCGCAACCCGCGTGTGGTCGCAGATGACGCTCGAAGGGCTCATCCCGGTGCTGCCGGAGCTGATCGGCGGCTCGGCCGACCTCACGGGCTCCAACGGGACGCGCACCAAAGCGGCGCATACGCCGATCAGCAAGGGCAACTTCGCCGGCAACTACATCCACTACGGCGTGCGCGAGCATGCCATGGCCGCGGCCATGAACGGCATCGCGCTCAACGGCGGGCTCATTCCTTACGGCGGCTCGTTCCTCGTCTTCACGGACTATTGCCGTCCGGCGATTCGCTTGTCCGCGCTCATGCGCCAGCGGGTGATCTACGTGATGACGCACGACTCGATCGGCTTGGGCGAGGACGGCCCGACGCATCAGCCCATCGAGCACCTCGCCGCCCTGCGCGCGATCCCGCATCTCCTGGTGCTGCGCCCGGCGGACGGGGTGGAGACGGCCGAGTGCTGGGAGATCGCGCTGAAGCACACCGAGAACCCGTCCATCCTCGCACTGTCGCGCCAGGCGGTGACGAACGTGCGCTCGCAGCCCTCGGCTGAGAATCTGAGCGCCAAGGGTGCTTACGTCCTGCGCGAGCCCGATGGTGGCCGCGACGTCACCCTGATCGCGACCGGTGCAGAGGTCGGCATCGCCGTTGAGGCCGCCGACGCGCTTGCGAGTGAGGGCGTGCGCGCCGCCGTGGTGTCGATGCCCTCCATGGAGCTGTTCCGCGCTCAACCCGAAGCTTATCGCGCCCAAGTTCTGGGAAGCGGCCCTCGCGTCGCCATCGAGGCCGGCATCGTGCAGTGCTGGCACGAGTGGATCGGGCCTAACGGCGGCTTTGTCGGCTTGAGCGATTTCGGGGCCTCGGCACCTGCGGCTAAGCTGTTCGAGCACTTCGGGCTCACCCCGGCGAAAACCGTCGAGACCGTGCGCCGCCTCCTCAAGAAATAGAACGCCTTGGGCATGGACCTGGAAAAGCTGAAGTCGATCGCGAAGGCGGACGTGCAAGGCAAGCGCGTCCTCGTGCGCGCCGATCTCAACGTGCCGGTGAAGGACGGCGCGGTGAGCGACGCCACACGGCTGGAGCGGCTGCTGCCGGGGCTCAAGGACTTGAGCGGCCGCGGCGCGCGCGTCGTCGT
>DATIZL010000041.1:0-27532 GCA_035517115.1 Hyphomicrobium sp. | reverse complement strand
GGTGCTCGATCCCGGCGACGTGGTGACGACGGGAACGCCCCCGGGCGTCGGCTCGGCGCGCAATCCGCGTGAGTATTTGAAGGCCGGCGACGTGATGACGCTCGAGGTCGAGCGGCTCGGCAGGCAGCGCCAGACGGTGGTACCGTTCAAGATGTGAAGGCGCAAGCCGTACGCTGGACAGGCGCGTTGCCTATTGCTGCGGCGGGGGTACGGAAGGCGGCAGCACGCCGAGCTTCACATTGAGGTCGCTTGCCGCGTGATCTCGCCAGATCTTGAGCTTGGTTTGCGTGCCCGGCGTCAGCCTCTGGATCTTGGACGAGAGATCGTGAGCGCTGAGCACCTCTCGATCGTCGACGTCGAGGACGATATCTCCGGGCACCAGTACGCCCGCCGCCGGGCTGCCGGGCACGACCTCAACGACGTAGGCTCCAACCAGAGACTGCACCCCCTCGCTGGCCACGATCTCGGGCGTCACGTCGTTGATCCTGACGCCTAGCCACGCGCGTGCGGGGCCCGGGGGCTGCGGGGCAGCCGGCGCCCGCTGGGCGAGCCTGATGACAGCGGCCTCAGTTGGGGGAGTCTGCTCTTCTGCAAAAGCCAAAGCGGGCAACCACACCGCGGCTGCGGTGAGCGCGAGCGCCCTGATCATGAAGCAACCGCCGACTGAGTATGTGCAAGTTTAGTTGGGGCGGCGGTCCCGTTCATCGTCATTATACTCGTCGGCACCGGCATTCTCATCCAAGCTCGCGAGGAGATGCCCAATGCGTTGCCAGTCCTCTGAAGAGTTTCTTGCTAAACGCGCCATGGCGTTTTGATGCTGGCGTAATTGCATCAGGAATGCTCTTTCGGTCGGGTATAACGCGCCCCTCCCGTCTTGCTCTTCCAACACTTCGATAATGTTTGTTAGCCGCTCTTCGTAACCCCCACCGGGGAGAAGCATCAGTAGCGGCAATGCATGTTCGATTTCTTGGTATGCCAAATCGAACTGTGACGAATTGGAGGCCTCAAGCTTCAAGCCCGAGGCTGCGTGGCGGAGTGTCTTATGGAGGTGCTTTAACTCCTCCTCCACTTCAGCGCCTAGCGATGGCGCCCTCTTGGCCAAGTCGATAAGCTGCTGCCCTACGACATTTGAGATGGGAAGAGCCTTCGAGCGAACCAAATCGTCATACAAGGATGGAGCCATCCCCATTCCCATTAACAAACTGCGTCGCAGCTCTTGGCGCTCTTCATCCGGATCACGGCCGAGGCGTTGGTGTCCCTCACCAGGTACAAATCGGGTTTGAGTGATCGCAAGTGTCGGCGGATTAGCAGACTGCAGCCGCGGCTTCACAAATGTCCCGCTGATCTGGCGCGGGCCGGCGGGGACGACCAGCGAGCGCGCGCGGATGCGGGCGAGCGTCTTGTAGAGGTCCTTGTGCACGAAGTAGTGGGAGGCGTCCTTGCCTGCCCGCTGCACACGGTCGAGCGTGGCGCCGGCGTTGAGCGTATTGCGCACGGTGCGGATGTCGGTCGGCGCAACTTCGCCGAGCTTGATCTCGGCGGTGAAACCGCGGTCCTCGCTGATGGGGTGCATGTAGTGCAGCACCGTCTCGGCGTTCTGGTTGACGTCCGGCAGGAGCGCCACGCCGACGATCTTTTCGAGCTCGGCAAGATCGACGTTGGCCTTGTCAGCCTCGAACGAGCGCTTGGCGACGATGGACAGGAACTCGAACAGCTCCGCGCGCACGAGGTAGCGGTCGGAGACTGCGTCGTATTCCACCGCGTTGATGGTGGCCCCCGCATTGAGCACCGCGAGCACGCGCTGGGCGGCATGCGGATCGAGCTGCTCCGGGCGAACCTCGGCCATGAAGCCGGAATCGTTGGTGATCGGGCGCATGGCACCGAGCGTGAGCCTTGCGTTCTCGAACGTGTCGGGCAAGAGCGCGTTCTCGATGATCGCCTCGAGCTGCTGGGAGTTGCGGCCCTTGGAGCTCGGCACGTCGGCCAGCGGCGAGCGCACCGCGTTGGCGCCGAACAGGCCGGTCATGAAGATGAGCGAGTCGATGCCGATCGCTATGGCGAGCGCCAGGTAGGCGAGCCGGTTGCCGTCCTGGAACGCGTTCCAGGTGACGACGAAGCGGTGTGCCTTGTCGTCGCGATTCATCTCGGCGAAGCTGATCTTACCGCGCAGCTCATCCGTCTGCTTGCTCGGCAGGCCGCTGTCGGCAAGGCACTTGGTGGCGAATGCGAATAGCGCATCCGTCGACTGGTGTTGGGCGAGCTTGTCTCCGCCGACGCAGTTGGCGTTGAAGGTATTGGTGCCGGCTTGCAGCGCAAAGAGGCTCGCCGCCGCTTCGCTCGCCTGCTTGGGGTCGCAGTCGATACCGGCGACCTTGGGCTTCGTGACCTCGGTCGAATACATGGCGTTGTAGAGCTGCGAGCAACGCTGCTGCACGATGCCGAGCCGCTCCGCCGTCGGCTCCTGGCGGAACTCCACGCGCGCCTTCTCGAAGGCGGGCAGCACACGGCCGGGATCGATGTGCTGCTCGGCGTCCTGGCCGGCGGCATTGTCCTGTGCCATCTTGATGCGCTGGGCGGCGGTCTCCTCCTCGCCCTTGTACTTGGCGAGCTGGCCGTCGATGGAGGCTAGCTCCTGCTTGATCTGCGCGACGCGGGTATCGACCGCGTCGAGGCGCTTCTTGGCGTCCTTCACGCGATCTTCCTGGATCTTGTAGGCGCCCTGCATCTTCTCGAGCTCGTCCATGCGCTGGCGATAGATTGGGCCCTTACCTTCCTTCAGCGATCCTTCGACGCCCTTGTCCTCGGCCATCGCCTCGACGCGCTTGGCGTCGATGGCGCGAGCGCGCGTGTCGAGCTCGGTCTTCGTGGCGGTGTATTCGCCAGTCAGCGTCGCGCGATCGGCCTCGATGCGCGCAAGCTCATCCGTGAGCGTCGTCTTCTTGCCCGCGATGCCGGCCTGGCCACCTTGCGCGGATGCGATGCGCTCCTGCTGCTCCTTGATGCCGCGGTTGCGCGCCTCGATCTGGTCGTTGAAGTATTTCTCGATCTCCCCCGTCGAGCCCTGCGCGGCGGTGGCGAGCTTGTCGAGTTGCTCGTCGTAGCGGCGCCAGCCCTCGCTCTTGAACAGAGCTTCCGTCTGCTCGAGCTGCTGGGTGGTGATCGTATCGCCGATGTCGGCGATGATGCCGGTCACCTGGTTTTGCGCGCGCAACTGCGAGACGCGTTCGCGCTGCTCCTTGGGGAAGACGACGTTGAAGCGGCTATCGAAGGAGAAGAACACCGATGTCGACATGCAGGCGAGAAACATCACCCACAGCATGGAGTTCTTGGCGATGATGCGCAGCGCTTGGGCGTAAGGCGCGACCACGTCGGAGCGCGCGAACACGGTCAAGAGCCCAAGACCGCCGAACACGGCGCCGGCGCCGAGCAGGCCTTGGATCCAGCGGTCGGCGGCAATTCCGTGACGCCACTGGTAGAGGCCGACAGCAAGTGCAAGCAGAACGACCGAGAGGCCGATGACGACGATGAGCGGCGCCGTCACGCGCGCTAGGCCGCTGCGCGGCACCGTGCTCATGCCAGTGGCGAAACTCTCGCCGATCAGCCAGGCGACGATCAGCATCACGCCGTGGATGCCGAAGGTGAACATGAGCGACAGCACCGACTCTCCGGTGAAGTTCGTCATGCCGTCCCAAGTGGTCCAGCCGCCGGCGAGCGATAGCACGATTGCCGCCGTGCCAAGCATGGCAAGCTGCCAGTTGGTGAAGAAGACCTCCTCGATGACGCGCCACAGCCGCGGCCCCACCTTGAAGAGCACCATAACCGCGGCGAGCACGGCGGCCGCTAGCAGGGCGCTGCGCGCGTAACCCATGGGGTTGGCGATCACACCATCGACGAATTGCTTGACGTCCATTGCCTGAGGCCTCTCCTCGCCCTCGCTCCGCGCTTCGGTTCGGTCTCAGCATTAAGACCACCAACCTCTGCGGCTCAAAGGTCACGCACGATGCAGCATGACCACACGTCC
This sequence comes from Hyphomicrobium sp., assembly GCA_035517115.1. Classification (GTDB taxonomy): domain Bacteria; phylum Pseudomonadota; class Alphaproteobacteria; order Rhizobiales; family Hyphomicrobiaceae; genus Hyphomicrobium_A. The sequence goes on along the minus strand of DATIZL010000041.1, from coordinate 23,511 downwards.
TGGCCGCTTCACGGCAAGATTGCGGCGATCGCGTGCGCGCGCACGGATGGATGTCCGGGTGGCCGAACGAATCGAGAATTGGGGATTCGCGGGTGTTAACGCAAGCGCAAGCTGAAGATCGCGCCTCTGCAATCTCGCTTACACGGCTTCGAACAGCGCCGCGAGGCCCATACCACCTTGCGCGCCGAGTGCCGCGAGGCCGAGTTGCGGGCGCTTCTCCTCGGCCCGCGCCATGCGCGCGAAGAGACGCGCAACGAGCACCGCACCAGCCGCGCCCAAAGGATGACCGCGGGCGACCGCGCCGCCGTCCGGATTGATGAGGTCCTCGTCGAGCTCGAGGCTTTGTGCAATCGCGATGGCCTGTGCCGCCGACGACTCGCTCAGCTCTATGATGCCGATATCGGACCGCTTGAAGCCGTTGAGGCGCGCGTTGAGCGACTTCATGGCCTCGATGGGCGCCGAGGCTTCCTCCTCGGGGGCGACGCCGCGGATTGCCTGCGCAACGAGGCGCAGCGCGCGCGGCTTGCCGAGCTCGGCCCATACGCGCTCTGAGACGACGACTGCTATGGCGGCGCCGTCGTGCATGGCGCTGGTGTTGCCGGGGGTGAGCGTTCCATCCGGCTGCTGGTAGGGAGCGAGCTGGGCGAGATCCTTGAAGTCGGGCTCGACCGCGCTTTGGTCGCGCGCCTCCTCGGCGTTGGCGCGGATGGGCACGATTTCGCCGGCAAATTGCTTGCTCGTGCGCGCGGCCTCGGCCTTGAGATGCGTCCGCAAGGCATAGGCGTCCTGCCGCGCGCGGCTGATGCCGAGGCGCGCGGCCAGCGCTTCCGTCGCCTCGACCAGCGGCGGAACCCCGCCGTCCTCGGCGGGGCCCGGCTCGAAGCTCGTGAAGCGCGGCAGCTGATAGAGCGTGCGCGGCTTGGCGATGCGCCAGGGAGCCGTCGACAGCGCCTCGGCGCCGCCGGCTACGATGACGTTGGCATCGCCCGCGGCAATGGCGCGGATGGCGCTGAGGATCGCATCGAGCCCGGAGCCGCACTGGCGGTCGATGGTGACGGCAGGCACGCTGTCCGACAGCCCGGAGGAAAGGGCGATGAGACGCGCTGGGTTGCCCCCCTGGGTGGCGTTGCCGACGATCACCTCGTCGACGCGGTCGGTCTTGAGGCCGCTGTCGCGCAGGGCCCCTGCCACCACGGGGGCGCAAAGCTCCTCGATGCGCCGGCCTTTGTGCAGGCCGCCAATGCGGCCGAGCGCGCTACGCCGCGCCGCGATGATGTATGCGGGAGATGACGCCATCGGCTGGGTCCGAAAATCCATAATGGTAAGGCTTCGGAACACCCAATGATTGTGTCCGCTGCCAGTGTCGATGTTTGTGGTGGGCGGGAGTAACCATATGATGGTGGCAGAAAAGGGAACGGTTCCATCGCCGTAGGCGAGGGACTTGTTCTTAGGCGCTATGCTCATAACTATGAGTGGTATAAAGTGGCAAAAACAGAAACGGCCAGCGGCATCTAGGGTGGATTGAATGTCTGAGAGCTCGGCGAAGCTCGCATTTCCGGCGTCCGCCTCACAGAGCGACCGTCGTTTGGCCAAGGCCGTTGAGCGGGCCAACCAAGCCTTCAGCGAAAAGAACCTGCGCTTTACCAAGCTGCGCCAAGACGTGTTCCAGGAGATCGCGTCGACGTACGCCTCGATCGGCGCCTACGACATTCTCGCGCGCCTTGCCGAGAAGGGCACGCGCCTCGCGCCCATCTCCGTCTATCGCGCCATCGACGCGCTGCTCGAGGCCGGCGTCATCCATAGGCTGGAGAGCAAGAACGCATTCTTCGCCTGCCGCCGGCTCGACCACGCGGCGGGGCGCCGTCCGATCTTCCTCGCCTGCGAGAAGTGCAACGCGGTGCAGGAGGTCGACTCGGAGGGCATTTTCGAGACCATCGATCGCGTCTCGCGCGCGGCTTCCTTCCAGCCGCGCGTGAAGTTCGTGGAAGTCTCCGGATTGTGCCGCAACTGCGCGCCGAAAAAGGACTGATGGCCGATGGCCGATCGGGATGTGCGAGCGGCCGCTGCTGCCGCGAAGGCGCGCAGCCCTGAGGACGGCCATGACCACGGCGCAAGCTGTAGCCCAAGCTGTGCGGCGCACGCGCACGAGGGAAGCCTCGGTGCCATCGATCGGACCGCGCTGGTATCCGCACGTGGACTAGGGTTCCAGCGCAACGGCCGCGATCTCCTCGACGGTATCGATCTCGACATCCGTAAACGCGAGATCGTGATGCTCATCGGCCCCAACGGCGCCGGCAAGACGATGCTCGTACGCTTGCTGCTTGGGCTCGAGACGCCCGACCGCGGCGAGGTGTGGCGCCGGGAAGGCCTGCGCATCGGCTACGTGCCGCAGCGCTTCGACGTCGACTCGGTCATCCCCATGACGGTCGAGCGGTTCTTACGGCTCGGCGGCGACGCCTCTCTCGCGCGCATCGAAACGATCCTCGATGAGGTCGGCGCCGGTCGCACGCGCCACCAGCAGTTGAGCCAGCTTTCGGGCGGCGAGCTGCAGCGTGTGGTGCTCGCGCGTGCGCTTCTGCGCGACCCCGACCTGCTCGTGCTGGATGAGCCGGTGCAGGGGGTCGACTACACGGGGGAGGCTGAGCTCTACAACCTGATTGCACGCTTGCGCGACGAGCGCGGCTTTGGCGTGCTGCTGGTCTCGCACGATCTCCACATCGTCATGGCGCGCAGCGACCGCGTCGTCTGCCTCAACCGCCACGTCTGCTGCTCGGGCGTGCCGGAGACGGTGGCGCAGCACCCGGCCTATGCGCGTCTCTTCGGTGCGGAGGCCGCGCGCGCATTCGCCGTCTACCGCCTCCACCACGACCACAGCCACGACATTGCCGGTGCGGCACGCTCGGCCGATGAGACCGCCGCGAGCGCTCAGGGCGCTCCGAAAGGGAACGAGCGTGCTTGAGCCGTTCTTCCTCCGCGCCGTTGTGGCAGGGCTCGCGCTTGCCGTCGTGGCGGCGCCACTCGGGTGCTTCGTCATTTGGCAGCGCATGGCCTACTTTGGGGAGACCGTCGCGCAAGCGAGCCTGATCGGTGTCGCCTTGAGTCTGGCGCTGCGTCTCGACATCACCTTCGGCGTGATCGTCATCGCTGTCGCAGTCGCCTTCCTCCTGCTCTGGTTCAGCCGCCAGCAAGTCGTCGCGGTCGATTCCATTCTCGGGCTCTTACATCACGCCGCGCTGGCGACCGGCGTCATTGCCGTGTCGATGCTCAAGGGACCGCCGGTGGACCTCGTGGGCTTCCTCTTCGGTGACGTGTTCGCCGTCACGACGAGCGATATCGCCTGGATCATGGTCGGGGGCGCGGCCGTCCTGGGGGCCGTCGCCTGGCTTTGGCAGCCGCTGTTGCGGCTCGCCGTGCACGAGGACCTGGCGGCCGCGGAGGGGATCGACCACCGGCGGGTGCGGGCGATCTTCACCATCCTCCTTGCCGTGACCATCGCGGTTGCCATGAAGATCGTCGGCGTTCTGCTGGTCATGGCCTTTCTCGTGGTTCCCGCCGTCGCTGCGCGGCCTTTCGCCGGCACGCCGGAGCGCATGGTGCTCCTCACCGCGATCCTGGCGGGGGCAGGCGTGCTGCTCGGCTTGAGCCTCTCCGCCACAATCGATGCTCCCGGCGGTCCGGCGGTGGTGATCGTCATGTCGATTGCGGCGGCCCTCTCGTTAACCGCGGCGAGCGTTATGCGGCGGCCTTAGGGTCACAGCCGGCCCCGAGTATGCCTTGGGGCTCTGGCAAAGAGGCAAGCGCTGGATTAGTTAGGCTAGGTCACTGGTAAAGGCGCAGGCCCATGCAAGGCTCAGCTACCGATCTCGTTGCGCCGCGGCGCGTTACCCACACTGTTTCCGTCGGCGGTGTGACGGTCGGCGGCGGCGGGCCGGTCGTCGTGCAGTCGATGACCAACACCGACACCGCCGACATCACCGCAACCGTCGATCAGGTGGCGGCGCTCGCGCGCGCGGGCTCCGAGCTCGTGCGCATCACTGTCGATCGCGACGAGGCAGCGAAGGCGGTGCCCCGCATCCGCGAGGGGCTCGCGCGCCGCGGCGTGTCCGTGCCGCTCGTCGGCGACTTCCACTACATCGGCCACAAGCTTCTGGGCGAGAACTCAGCCACCGCCGAGGCGCTGGACAAATACCGCATCAACCCCGGCAACGTCGGCTTCAAGGAGAAGAAGGACAAGCAGTTTAGCGCCATCATCGACATCGCACTCCGCTACGGCAAGCCGGTGCGCATCGGCGTCAACTGGGGCTCGCTCGACCAGGAGCTGCTGACACGGCTGATGGATGAGAACGCCAAGAGCGATGCACCGAAGGACGCGCGCGCGGTCATGCACGAGGCGATCGTGCAATCGGCGCTCATCTCGGCCGAGCGCGCCGAGGCGCTGGGGCTTGCGGCCGACCGGATCATTCTCTCGGCGAAAGTGTCCGCGGTGCAGGACCTCGTCAGCGTCTACACCAAGCTCGCCGAGCGCGGCCGCTACGCGCTGCACGTTGGGCTTACCGAAGCCGGCATGGGCTCGAAGGGCATCGTCGCCTCGACGGCCGGCATCGGGCTTCTCTTGCAGTCCGGCATCGGCGACACCATCCGCGTCTCGCTCACGCCCGATCCCGGCGGTGACCGCACGCTCGAGGTGAAGGTCGCGCAGGAGATTTTACAGAGCATGGGGCTGCGGTCATTCCTGCCCATCGTCGCCGCGTGCCCCGGCTGCGGGCGCACGACGTCGACGGTGTTCCAGGAGCTTGCGCGCGACGTGCAGGAGATGATCCGCGACCGCATGCCCGAGTGGCGGCGACGGTATCCCGGCGTTGAGACGTTGAGCCTTGCGGTCATGGGCTGCATCGTCAACGGCCCGGGTGAGTCCAAGCAGGCGGACATCGGTATCTCGCTGCCGGGCACGGGGGAGGCGCCGGCGGCCCCAGTGTTCGTCGACGGCAAGAAGGTGGTGACACTGCGCGGTCCGAATATCGCCGCCGAATTCAAGCAGATAGTCGAGGATTATATCGAGCGGCGATTCGGCCCCAAGGCCACGGACAACGAAAAACAAAGACACTCGGCTTGAGGCACGCGCCTCGGGGGAGCGACCAATGAAGAACAAGCGCGCGCTTTCGGGCTGGGCACGCGCCTATGCGCGACGGCTGCGCTGCTCGCCCTCCTCGGCGCCTGCGGATCGTCGATCCCCGACACCGACCGCGTGTTCCTGTCCGCGGCCGGCAATTGGGATCTCAACCACGACGGCGTCGTCACCTGCGATGAATGGAAGCAATATGCTGGCGAGCTGTTCGATGCGGCCGACACCAATCACGATGGCTTCGTCGATCGCACCGAATACGCGACCATCGTAAGCACCGACCGCATGTTCCAGACCGTGGAGTTCAGCTACTACGACGCGAACGGCGACGGGAAGCTCTCGCGCGAAGAGTTCGTCAACAAGCCAAACCGCGCCTTCGTTCTACTCGACAAGGGCAATACCTGCCGGCTCGACGCGAGCCAGGTTGCAGGCGCGCGCGCTCACACCGAGCAGGTGTTCGATAGCAAGAAGCCCGAGTCCGGCGATCCGCGTGAGAACGGCGGCCCCGGCGTCAATCCGGGCGGCGTGAGATAACGCCCCTGATCCCCGCGCATTTTCACCTTGATTCGGCCGCGCCCCAGCCCAGCTCGAGCCATGCCGCGCCTCTAGCGTAGCGGGCATGCGGCTCTTGCGAGAGCCTGATGCGGAACTCCTGCAGCAAGGGCTGCGTTTCCGCGCCACACATCGAACCCACGGGGACTTTCGTGATGAAACGTCTGCTGATCGCCGGCGCGCTTGCCGGCTTATCGTCGGCGTGCGCGTATGCTGCGGACCTCGGTCCGTATCGCCCGCCGGCACCCGAACGCGACTACTACGAGCCGGTTCGCGACGTGCCGTGGTCGTGGCGCGGCTTCTATGCCGGCGTCAACGCGGGCTACGCCTGGGGCGGCGACGATACCGTAACGCTGTCGGGCCCGGGCGTCGGCGACGCCATCGGCTCGCTTTCGCCTAACGGCTGGTTCGGTGGCGGCCAGGTCGGCTACAACGCCCAGTTCCAGTCGCTGGTGTTTGGCCTCGAAGCCGACCTGCAGGGCGCGGATATCAGCGACGGTTTGAGCGGCCCCATTCCGGGGAGCGCCTTCTTCGGCACGGCAAGCACCAACGTGGATTGGTTCTCAACCGTGCGCGGGCGCATCGGCTACGCCGCCGGGCCAGCTTTGCTTTACGCCACCGGCGGTCTCGCTTTCGGCGAGGTCGATACGCGCGTGAGCGCAACCGACGGCGTCAACTCGGTGTCATTCAGCAGCGACGAGGTGAAGGCGGGCTATGCGGTGGGCGGCGGCATTGAGTGGGCGTTCGCGCCGAACTGGTCGCTCAAGTCCGAATATCTCTACGTCAATCTAGGCGACAACGACTTCAGCTCTCCGGGCGCAGGCTATACGGCGCACACGGAGACGGATTTCCATACCGTGCGCATGGGCCTCAACTATCGCTTCTAGAACCGTGAATCGTTCGGACGGGCACGCACGGTCTTAAGCTGTGCGCGCCCGCTGTGTTTTCCGGCTGCCATTCAGACGAGAAGCGCGCGCCAGCAAGGAGGATTGCCGTCCACTCGTCATATTCCTTGTGCACCGTGGGCCTTCCGCTGCGCATGTTCAGCGTTCAAGGAAAGGAGGTCTCGCACACCAGGGGCGTGACGCATGGCCGCGCCAAGACGGGAATCCTCGCTCTCGCCTAGGCCGCGAGCAGCGCGGCGGGGCGCCCTTCCACGAGGCGTGCAGCGCCGCCAAGCCTTTGCACAATTCCCATTGACCAATTACCTGTAGCCCCGGCATCCCAATCCCGGTCGGGTGCTATTCTGGCGGCCTGGTGCTCGCGGATGTAGCACCTAGGGCAGGCAAGGAAAGAATGGCCAGGTCCGACCCTACCTTCGACGCGGCCGATGAGGCGACGACGCAGCCGCCACAACCGCGGGCAGCATCCGAGAGCGCGCGGGAGCCGGAGGCGGCGGTAAGGCAGAACAGAAACTGGTTTGAGCCGGGCTTTGATCGCGACGACGAGACAAACGACCGGCCAACGGTAGCCGTGATGCGGCCGCAGCCGATGGAGCCGCCTCCGGGCGAGAGGGCGCGTGAGATAGTGACTGAGAGCCTGCCCGTTGAGCGGACTGCGGTGGAGCGTGAGAGTGCCCCCATTGCGAGGCCCCGCGAAGCGCGTGCTGAGCCAGCCTCGGTGCAGCCGGCCGAGCCAAGAGCCATGGAAAATATCACTGCCGAGATTGCGGCTGCGCTGAGGGCGTCCGAACCAAGGCGCGCGCCGGCTACGGCATTTGCGCACGTTCCGCCCTCGGCTGCTGCCTCCTATACGCGCGCGGAAACGCTGAGTTCCGCGGCCTACGTGCCGGCCCCTGCGCAAGAGCCACAAAGCCGGATCGGCGATCTCATCGTGCGCGCCGGCAAGGTTGTGGCGATCATCGCCGCGGCGTGGTTCTGCGTGGTGCTCGTGCTCATCGCGCTCTATCGATTCATCAACCCGCCGTTCTCCTCGCTGATGGCCGCGCAATGGCTGACCGGCACCACCATCCATCAGGAGTGGGTGCCGCTCGACAGCATCTCGCCCAACCTCATCCAAGCCGTCGTCGTCTCGGAGGACGGCCGCTTCTGCGAGCACTGGGGCATCGACTTCGTCGAAATCGCGGAAGCCTTGAAGCGCTCGCCGCACGGCGTTCCCCGCGGCGCCAGCACCATCACCATGCAGGTCGCCAAGAACCTGTTCCTGTGGCCCGCCAAGAGCTACGTGCGCAAGGTGATCGAGGTGCCGCTCACCTACGCCATCGAGCTGTTCTGGCCGAAACGCCGGATCCTGGAGGTCTATCTCAACATCGCCGAATGGGGACCGGGCATCTTCGGGGCCGAGGCGGCATCGCAGGCGCATTTCGGCCATCCGGCCAGCCGGCTCAGCTCGCGGGAGGCAGCCCAGCTTGCCGTCGCGTTGCCCAACCCGATCGTTCGGGATGCCGGCGATCCGGGGCCGAGGACCGCCCATCGGGCGTCCGTAATCCAGCGCCGCGTCGGCGGCGAGCCGGAGGCCATCGCCTGTATATTGGGCGGAGAATAGGCCACTTCTTACCCCTTGGCACTTCCCACGGATTGTAGGTATAAGGCGCCCCCAGCTTGCCCCGGATCCGCAATCCGCGCCGGGGCGTTGGTTTATCGGGTTCGAGATTGAGAGGCGCCGGCGCTAGGCCCGCGCAAGTCAAATCGCCCGGATTGGCCAAGAGGCGTCTTGCCATTGCAGGAGTAGAAGATGGCTGTTCCCAAACGGAAAGTGTCGCCCATGAAGCGTAATCAGCGCCGCTCGCACGATGCGCTGACCGCGCCCACGTATGTGGAGGACAAAGAGTCCGGCGAGCGCCGCCGCCCCCATCATATTGACCTAAAGACGGGCAAGTATCGCGGCCGCCAGATCTTGGCCCCGAAGAGCGACGCCTAAGGCTTCCGCCACCGCTTACGGCACGTGCGAAGGCCCTTTCTGCGTTGCAGCCGCAAGGGCCTCATGGCAAAAGTTCCTCTGTTGGGCTCATTGAGGCCGGCTGGAAAGGAAAACTCGCATGTCGCTCAGGTCGCTTCCGCTCATCGTGCTGGCCTTGATTCTTTACAACGTCGTCGTGTTTCTGTTTGGCGGCGTCGATGTGCTGGACAGGAATTTGTTTGAGATTCCTATGCTGAGCGGCGGCATCTGGAAGTTCAACTGGGGTCACCTCATCACCCTGTTGACGTTGTTCTTCCTGTTCATCGAACTCGTGAAATCGACCTACACAAACGTTTCATCGCTGATCGACCACGGCCTTTCGATGCTTGTGTTCATCCTCTGCCTCGTCGAATTCTTGATGGCGAAGAACGCTGCGACCTCGGTCTTCTTCTTGATCGTTGTCGCTACCGCCATCGATGTGGTCGCCGGCTTCACGATTGGCATCCGCGTCGCTCAGCGCGATCTCACCTTCGGCGTCAGCAACTAGCGACGCGGGCGGAAGCGGCCGTGCAGCAGTGCGCGGTCGCTCGCGCGGGCAGAATAGCTACCTATCGGGTATCTCGAAGAAGGCCGCGACTACTCGCGGTCCTGCGACAGCTTCTCGATCTTCTGCTGCATGTTCGCGAGCTGCGCCTTGAGCTCGCTCAGCTCGTCGGTTTCTTTCTTGGGCAGGCCCTTTTCGCCCTTTTCGGGCTCGTTGCGCTTGGCCCCGGGCAGCCCCGTAAACGGGCTCCACATCGACAGCGCCTGCTCGAACATGGCCATGTTCTTGCGTGCCTGGTCCTGATAGACCTCGAATGCCGCCGCGGGGTTGGAGAAGGCGCTGGCGAATTGCGCGCGGAACTTCTCCTGCTGGTTCGCTAGGTTCTCGAGGCTGAACTGCAGGTAGCCCGGAACCATGCGGCCGATGCTGTCGTCATAGAAGCGGATGAGCTGGCGCAGGAACGGCACGGGCAGCAGCGTCTGGCCGCCTTGGCGGTTCTCCTGCTCAACGATGATCTGCGTAAGGACTGAGTGGGTGAGGTCGTCGCCGGTCTTGGCGTCGTAGACCACGAAATCGCGGTCGGAGCGGACCATCGAGGCGAGATCGTCGAGCGTGACGTAAGTGCTCGTCTCGGTGTTGTAGAGCCGTCGGTTGGCATACTTCTTAATGACAACGGCTTCTTTCTTCTCGGTCGGGGTGTCGGTTTTGTTGAGCATTGCACGAGCCGCTGCGGCTATTTTTGCACTGCACAGAATAACACCCCAAAGCATTGGGTGCTAGCCGATTGTGTTGACGTTTTCGACCGTATGTCGCAATTGCAGGCGGGAACGCCGTGCTGCTATCGTGCCCGCAATTCGGGCCGTTTCCAAAGCCTGCAACGGCCAGCCCCGCACGAAGCCGGGTATCCCTAACAACAACTAACCGCTCGAGGAGGCGCCCAGCCGATGAGCCAAGACAATACGACCATCGTCATTGCCAGCGCGGCGCGGACGCCGGTCGGCGCGTTCAGTGGATCATTGGCCAGCCTTCCCGCGCACGAGCTCGGCAAGGTTGCGATCAAGGCCGCCTTGGACCGCGCCGGACTACAACCTGGCGATGTCACCGAGGTCGTCCTGGGTCAGGTGCTGACCGCCGGTCAGGGGCAGAATCCGGCGCGGCAGGCCTCCATCGCGGCGGGCATCCCGGTCGATGCGCCGGCCTGGGGCGTTAACCAGGTTTGCGGCTCGGGTCTGCGCGCGGTGGCGCTCGGCGCCCAGCAGATCCTTACGGGCGCTTCCAACATCGTCCTCGCTGGCGGCCAGGAGAGCATGAGTCAAAGCCAGCACGCCGCCTACCTGCGCAGCGGCGTGAAGATGGGTGCCCTCGAGCTCGTCGACACAATGATCAAGGACGGCCTGTGGGACGCCTTCAACGGCTACCACATGGGCATCACGGCCGAGAACGTCGCGCGCCAGTGGCAGATCACGCGCGAGGATCAGGACAAGTTCGCGGTTGCCTCGCAGAACAAGGCCGAGGCCGCCAAGAAGGCCGGCAAGTTCAAGGACGAGATCGTGCCCGTCACCATCAAGGGCAAGAAGGGTGACACCATCGTCGATTACGACGAGTACATCCGCGAAGGCGCCACACTCGATCAGGTGGCCAAGCTGCGTCCTGCGTTCGACAAGGCCGGCACCGTGACGGCCGGGAATGCCTCCGGCATCAACGATGGCGCCGCCGCTGTCGTGCTGATGACGCTCGCCGAAGCCAAGAAGCGCGGCATCGAGCCGCTTGCGCGCATCGTGTCGTGGGCGCACGCGGGCGTCGATCCCTCGATCATGGGCACGGGCCCAATCCCCGCGTCGAAGAAGGCCTTGGAGAAGGCCGGCTGGACCACGAAGGATCTCGATCTCGTCGAGGCCAACGAGGCCTTCGCCGCGCAGGCCTGCGCGGTCAACAAGGGGCTCGGCTGGGACACCGACAAGGTCAACGTCAACGGCGGCGCCATCGCCGTCGGCCACCCCATCGGCGCATCGGGCGCGCGCATCCTGACGACGCTGCTCTACGAGCTCAAGCGCCGCAATGTCAAGCGCGGGCTTGCAACCTTGTGCATTGGCGGCGGCATGGGCATCGCCATGTGCGTCGAGCGCGGCTGAGAGAGCGGCAGCCCATGAGATTGCGAGCGGCGCTCGTCTGCCGGCGAGACGTTGCTCAAGTCAACACCAACGCAACAACAGAAAAAGTTTGAGGGAGGAACGTTATGGCTCGTGTCGCGCTCGTGACAGGAGGGACGCGTGGCATCGGCCACGCCATCTCGACGGCGCTCAAAGCGCGAGGCTATCGCGTGGCGGCAAACTACGCCGGCAACGACGCGGCGGCGCAGCAGTTCCAGATCGAGACCGGCATCCCGGTGTTCAAGTGGGACGTGGGCGACTTCGCTTCCTGCGAGAAGGGCGTGGCGCAGGTCGTCAAGGAGCTCGGACCCGTCGATGTGCTCGTCAACAACGCGGGCATCACGCGCGACGCCATGCTCCACCGCATGACGAAGGAGCAGTGGGACGCGGTGGTACGCACCGATCTCGACTCACTGTTCAACATGTGCCGGCAGGTGATGGAGAGCATGCGGAACCGCAACTTCGGGCGCATCATCAACGTCTCTTCGATCAACGGCCGCAAGGGGCAGATGGGCCAGACCAACTATTCTGCCGCTAAGGCCGGCGTGCACGGGTTCACGAAGGCGCTAGCTTTCGAAGGCGCGGCCAAAGGCATTACGGTCAACACGCTGGCGCCGGGCTACATCGCCACGGAGATGGTCGCCGCGGTGCCGAAGGAAGTGCTCGACACCAAGATCATCCCGCAGATCCCCGTCGGCCGGCTCGGCGAGCCGGAGGAGATTGCGCGCGCGGTGGTGTTCCTGGCGGCGGACGAGGCAGCGTTCGTGACCGGAGCCTGCCTCGACGTCAACGGCGGCCACTACATGCCGACGTGACGCCGAAGCGGCTTCCAGAACGAATCAGATCCGAGCGCTTAGCCGCGCAGCCGCGTCCGAATGATGCGCGGGAACTCGTCGTTGGGCGGGGTGCCCTGGTCCCCCGTCCCCTGGCGCGCGTCATCCAAGCTCCACCAGCGTTCCGCGCGCAGCTCGTTGCTCGGAGCCGGTTGTGAAGGGGCTTGGGGCTGCGTCTGCGGATAGGCTGGCCCCTGTGGGGTGGAGCCATAAGCAGGCGCCTGCATTGCGGGAGCACGCTGTGCGGCGGGAGGGGCGAACCAGGCTTCGATGAGGTCGAGCTCATCGGCCGAAAGGTTCAAGCCCTGACTGCGGCAACGCGCGACGACGAAGTTGCGGAAGCGGCTGGCAAACAGGCTCGCTGACACGCCCTGGTCGAACCACGGATCGGCCTCGCTCACCACGTCGAGCACGAAGCGGGCGTCGTCGCGCCGGATGTCCACGCCGGCATCCTGAGCGCGTTTGATAATGTTGACGAGCGTCTGCGAGCCGGAAAGACCGTTGGCGGTGATCTCCTGCGCCATGGCGTCGAACAAGGTCCGATAGTCCGGCGGCGACAGCGTCGGTGCCTGGCTCGCCTCGTGGATGCGGGCGATCGACTGCTGGATCACCGCCGCGCTATCTGCCGGGCGCTGCGGCGCCTGCGGCTGGGCCTGGGAGCGAGGAAGCCCCGGCTGGCCCGAGAGGGCTTCGGACGGCGCCGGGGCCAGCGGACCGCGCTGCGCCTGGGCGGGGGGCCCGGGTGGCGAAGCAACGGGACGCTGAGCGGGTTGTGCGGCACCGAGCAGCGGAGGAAGCGAGCGCTGCACCGGGGCTGCGACAGCTTCTTGACGTAACGGTTCAGGCGTACGCGACTCCATGCGCGGCTCGGCTCTGCGAGCATCGCGTTGGGCGGCACGCGTGGCGTCATAGACGTAGTAGGGCGGCTGGTCGTTTAAGCGAATGTCCTCGGGAAGACCCTTGGCGAGCAGGTCGCGGAAGCCGCCGACGCCGCCCCACGCGGAGCCCACCGTCTTGTCATAGCCGAGGTTGCGCACGGCGCGGTCGGCGAGCGCTTCGAGCGGCACGGGGTGGTTCGTCGCGCGCACGACGGCGACGACCTCCGCCAGGATTTCCCTGCGCGCGGCCTCGAGGCTCGCGCTGCTCGGGAGCGCCGCCTGTGCCTCCGGGCGCTGCTCGACCTGCTGGGGCTCGGCCCGGGCCGGGAGCTGACCCTCGAGCAGCAGCGCGAGGAAGTCGGCCTCGCGGATCTCCGCATCGCAGATCGCGGTGTAGGGTGCGGCGGTGTTGTCGTTGGAATAGATGATCGTGCGGCGCGCGTGCGAGCGCAGACGATGCAAGACAGGAGTGAAGTCGGCATCGCCCGAGAGGATGACGAACTCGTCGAAATAGGTGTCATGGGTGAGGATGTCGCGCACATCCATCACCATGCGGATGTCGGCCGAGTTCTTGAGCTGCGCGGTGAGCGGCGGGCAGTCGATCACCTCGAATCCGGCGCGCAGAAAGTGGTGGCGCACGAACGGAAACGAGCTCATGTCGGTAGAATTGTCGCTTTGATTGCGACGAGGGACGGGGTTGCCGTAGCAGCGGTTGATGACGATGCGGCGGGGGCGCGTGGCGGCCGGGCCGTTGGTCGGGGTCATCAGCCGACCGCTCTCGATCTCGCGGATCCAGCGGGCCGCATCCTTGGAGAAGCGCTTGGCCGCCTCTTCGTTCTTGCGTTTCAAGGACAAGTAGACGTTGTCGTAGTCAACGAAAACAGTCGTCAGGATGGGCTCAAGCGACTCCCTCTGCATAACCGGCAACCCCCGCTAGCCGTGGTCCGAATCGAACATGCGGCCAATCTTTATGAGTCGGGTTGGGGCGGCAAGCGCGCGGTGGACGCTGTGGCCGCGATTGCGAGAAAATTTCTTCCTATCAATGTCTTAGAGAAAACGCATCGCGTTCGTTAGTGGTGGAAAAGTCACTTTTGCGCCCCTCCTGCAACATCTTTGCGTTGCAGCAGGTTCGGCGGCTCGAAGCCTTCCGGCGGCAGCTCAAATCCGGCGAACTCGAATCCCGGCGCCACGGTGCAGCCGACGAGCGTCCAGACCCCGAGGCTCCTCGCGCACTGCCATTGTCCGGCTGGCACGACGGCCTGGGGGCGCTCGCCCGCAGCGAGATCGTTGCCGAGGCGAATGCGAGAAGGAGGGCCCGCGGCCACGGCGGTCGCGAGCTCGAGCGGCGCGCCCGCGTACCAATGCCAAAGCTCGGCGGCGTCAACGCGGTGCCAATTTGAGACCTCACCCTCCGCCAGCAGGAAATAGATGGCGGTCGAGGCGGCGCGGCCACCGACGGTGCGCCCGTCGCGGAAGGTCTCGCGAAAGTGCCCGCCCTCGGGATGAGGTTTGAGCCCGAGCAATCGGATGACGTCTTGGGCGGAAAGCTCGGTCATCAGGCCTTGTTCTTGCGCTCGCGGATTTCGGCGAACACCTTCCAGTCGGGTGCGTAGGGCATGCCGAGCTTCGCCCGGATCGCCGTGACATGCGGCCGCAAGAACGGGTTCGTCTCGAGCTCGCGGTCGAGACGGGTCGGCAGCGTGGCGCGGCCCTTGTCGCGCAAGAGGTCGACCTCCTTGGCGCGGTTCTGCAGCGCGGTGTTGTCCGGGTCGATGCTGAGCGCGAAGCGAGCGTTTGCCGCGGTATACTCGTGACCGCAGTAGATTTCCGTGTCGCGTGGCAACTCCATCAGCTTCTTCAAGGAGTTCCACATCATCTCAGCGCTGCCCTCGAAGATGCGGCCCGCGCCCATGGCAAACAGCGTGTCCCCGACGAAGGCGACGCGCGCCTCGGGAACCCAGTAGCCAACGTGCCCGACGGTGTGGCCCGGGATGTCCAGAACCTTGATTTGGAAGGCGCCGAAGGGGATCTTGTCGCCCTCCGCGACGCCGCGATCGATGCCCGGGATGCGGTCGGCTTCCTCGCGCGGTCCGATGATTGTGCAACCCGTAGCCTCCTTGAGCCCCAGGTTGCCGCCCGTGTGATCGCCGTGGTGGTGCGTGTTGAGGATGTGGGTGAGGCGCCAGCCCTTGGCGTTCAGGCGCTCCAGGATTGCCTTGGCGTCGGGAGTATCGATCGAGGCCGTCAGCCCGCTTTCCGCGTCGTGGATCAGCACGGCGTAGTTATCGGAAAGGCAGGGAAACTGCTCTATCTCGAGCTTGACCATCGGCAGGTGACTTTCGTCCTCGTCGCATTGAGCTGGCGACCCTAACGGCGTGCTCCCGCGATGACAACGCACCTGCCCCAACGGCTTGAATTGCGGCATGATCCGCCGCGTTGACCGTGACCGCCCCGGCAGGCATCGATGCAACTCGACGTTGGCGACCTTCGAGAGTTTTACGCAACGGCGCTCGGGCAGGCCGTGCGCCGGCTGCTGACGCACCGCATCCGCGCGCGCTGGCGCGGCCTCAACGGCGCCACCCTGATCGGGCTCGGCTATGCGCCCCCCTACCTCGGGGCGTTCCGCGGAGAGGCGCGGCGCATCGGCGCGCTGATGCCGGAGACGCAGGGGGCGATCGTGTGGCCGCGCGATGCTCCCGCCATGTCGGTCCTCGTCGAGGAGGACCACCTGCCGCTCGCCGACGGCTCGGTCGACCGGCTGCTCGCGGTGCATTGCCTCGAGACGGCCGAGCGCGTGCGGCCGCTGCTGCGCGAGATGTGGCGGGTTTTGGCGCCGGAAGGCCGCATGATCCTCGTCGTACCCAACCGGCGCGGGGTGTGGGCAAGGCTCGACAAGACGCCGTTCGGGCAGGGGCGCCCCTATAGCCGGCGTCAGCTCGAGGCGTTGCTGCTCGAGGCCCTGTTCACGCCGTCCGACTGGGGAGGCGCCCTCTGGGTCCCTCCGGTGGATATGCGCTTCCTCTTGCGCTCGGCAACGGCCTGGGAGCGCGTGGGTGCGGCGCTGTCGCCCGCCTTTTGCGGCGTCAATATCGTGGAGGCGAGAAAGGAGCTCATGGCGCCGATCGGCAAGCCGGCGAAGGCGCGGGCCTTGCGCGACTTCGTGACCATCGGCGGCCGCGCGAGCTAGCGGTTGTCGCGTTTGCTGAGGAGGAACACGGCTTTCTCGCCGAAGAGGTTCTGCAGCGAGATGGAGCGGCGAATGGGCAGCCTCTGGCCGGAGGTGTTGAAGGCGACCGCCGACTCCACCTTGGCGTCAACGAGGCTCACGAGGTCGACGAAGTCCTTGATCGTGCATAGGTGCGCATCCGGGCTCGCATACCACGGCTCGGGCAGGTTCTGCGTCTGCGGCATGTGTCCGGTGAGCAAGAGTTCGGCGCGGATGCGCCAGTGGCCGAAGTTCGGGAACGACACGATGGCGCGGCGCCCGATGCGCAACAGGTTCTCGAGCACCGTCTTGGGGTAGCGCGTCGCCTGAATGGTGAGGCTCAGGATGGCGTAGTCGAAGGCCTGATCGGGATAGTCGGCAAGATCGCGGTCGGCGTCGCCCTGGATGACCGATAGTCCGCGCGTCACGCAGGCGTTGACGCGGTCGCGTGACAGCTCCATGCCGCGGCCGTCGGTCGAGCGCGTCTCAGCCAAAAGCTGCAGAAGCGCGCCGTCGCCGCAGCCGACGTCGAGCACGCGCGCGCCGGGCTCCACCATCTCGGCGATCAGAAGATGGTCGACGCGGTGCGCGCCTTTGATCGGGGTCTCGGGCTTGAGCATTAAGGATTAGCCCTGCGCTAGACCTTGAGGCCGCGTTTCACGCCGGCCGCGTTCAAGAATCCGCGGATGGTGGCGAAGAACTCGGGCTCCTCGAGCAGGAAGGCATCGTGCCCGTTGTTGGTCTCGATCTCGACGAACGAGACGTTGGCGGCAACCGCGTTCAGGGCGTGCACGATTTCCCGGCTCTCGCGCGTCGGATAGAGCCAGTCGCTGGTGAACGAGACGACGCAAAAGCGCGTCTTGGTGCCGCGGAAGGCATTGGCCAGAACGTCGCCATGCTCGAGCGCGAGATCGAAGTAGTCCATCGCCCGCGTGATGTAGAGGTAGCTGTTGGGGTCGAAGCGGTCGACGAAGGTCGAGCCCTGGTGGCGCAGATAGCTCTCCACCTGGAAGTCGGCGTTGAACGAGAAGGTGACGCGCGAGCGCTCCTGCAGGCTGCGGCCGAACTTGCGGTGCAGCGCCTCCTCCGAGAGGTAGGTGATGTGCGCGGCCATGCGCGCGACCGCGAGCCCGTTACGCGGGATCTTGCCGTGCGAATGATAATCCCCGCCGCACCAGTCGGGATCGGCCATGACGGCCTGGCGCCCGACCTCGTGGAAGGCGATGTTCTGCGAGGAGTGCCAGGCCGCGGTCGCGACCGGCACCGCGGAGAAGACGCGGTCCGAATGGCTTGACGCCCACTCGAGCACCTGCATGCCGCCCATGGAGCCGCCAATGACGCAGAAGAGCTGGTCGATGCCGAGATGATCGATGAGGCGCACCTGCGCGTTCACCATGTCGCCGATGGTGATAACCGGAAAATTGAGGCCGTAGGGCTTGCCCGTGCGCGGATCGATGGAGGCAGGGCCGGTCGAGCCCATGCAGCCGCCGAGGATGTTGGCGCAGATGACGAAGAAACGATCGGTGTCGACCGGCTTGCCGGGCCCGACGAGGGTCTCCCACCAGCCGGGCTTCTTGGTTACGGGGTGCTGGCTCGCGACGTATTGGTCGCCGGTCAGCGCGTGGCACACGAGAATCGCGTTGGATTTGGCAGCGTTGAGCGCGCCGTAGGTTTGGTAGGCCACCGAGATGGGCGCCAACAGCTGATCGCAGGCGAGCCGCAGGGGCTCGCTCGCGGGCAGGCGCAGCACCTTGCTCGAGGGGTTGTTGGCCTCGGCAAGGCGCGCGTTCGCGGTCTGGTCGAACGACTTAACGGGGGCGCCGCTCATGCTTTCTGTCTCTTGAGCCCGAATCTGCCTTTGGCGTGCCTCGGGTCCACGTGCCGCCGACGGTCGAGGTTAGCTAGGCTCTGCGAAACAAATGTCAATCTTTTCTTTGATTTCGAGTGAGCCGCTGTCTATCAGTCGAGGCTTCCGCGCGGAGCCATCCGGCGCTAGCCAAAAAAACCTAACGAGACTTCAAGATGACGTCGCCCGCCCCGCGGCCGAGCATACTCGAGATCGAACCCTATGTGCCGGGCGAGAGCCGCCTGCCGGCAGGCTTAACGCCGATCAAGCTCTCCTCCAACGAGACGCCTCTCGGCCCCAGCCCCAAGGCCGTCGCCGCGTTCAAGGCCACCGCCGGCGAGCTCGAGCGCTACCCGGACGGCGCCGCCACGCGCCTGCGAGCCGCCATCGCCGCCCGTTACGGGCTCAATGCCGCCCGCATCGTGTGCGGGGCGGGCTCGGACGAGCTCTTGGGCCTCCTCGGTCACGCCTACCTCGGCCCTGGCGACGAGGCCATCTTCACCGAGCACGGCTTCCTGCTCTACCGCATCATTGTGCTGGCGAACGGCGCCACGCCGGTGGTGGCGCCGGAGACGGACCTTCGCACCGACATTGCGCAGATTCTCGCGCGCGTCACCGAGCGCACCAAGATCGTGTTCCTCGCCAACCCGAACAATCCGACCGGCACCTATGCGCCGATCGATGAGGTACGCAGCCTGCGCGAGATGCTGCCCGCGCACGTGCTGCTCGTGCTCGACGCCGCCTATGCCGAGTACGTGCGCCGCAATGACTACGAGGCCGGCATCGAGCTGGTGGCGACCACGCCCAATACGGTGATGACGCGTACGTTCTCCAAGATCCACGGGCTTGCGGGCGTGCGGCTCGGCTGGGCCTACTGCCCGGAAGCCGTGGCGGACGCCCTGAACCGCATCCGCGGGCCGTTCAACGTCTCGACGCCTGCGCTCGCCGCCGGCGTCGCCGCAATCGAGGACAAGGCGCACGAGGAGGCGTCCGCCGCCCACAACGAGCGCTGGCTGCCGTGGCTGACGGCCGAGATCGAGAAGCTCGGGCTCAAGGTGACGCCGAGCGTCGCCAACTTCCTGCTCGTGCACTTCCCGAAGGACGCTAAACGCAACGCGCACGCCGCCGATGCCTTCCTGAAGTCGCGCGCGATCATCGTGCGCCGCGTCGACGCCTATGGTTTTCCCAATGCCCTGCGCATGACCGTCGGCTCCGAAAGCGACAACCGCGCGGTCATCGCTGCGCTCTCGGCATTCCTAAACGGGGGTGCTGCATGAGCCGCCCCATGTTCGAGCACGCCGCGCTCGTCGGCATCGGGCTCATCGGCTCCTCGATCAGCCACGCCATGCGCCGCAAGGGCCTCGCGGGGACCATCACCGGGAGCGCGCGCACCAAGGCCACCGTCGACACGGCCTTGAAGCTGGGCCTGATCGAGCGCGGCTACGCCAGCGCGGCCGAAGCCGTGAAGGGCGCCGATCTCGTGATCTTGAGCGTGCCGGTCGGCGCCTGCCGGGCGCTGGCGGCCGAGATCGCGCCGCACCTGCGCCAGGGCGCGATCGTGACGGACGTCGGCTCGGTGAAGGCTGCCGTCGTACGCGATATTGCCCCGCACGTGCCGAAGGGCGTGCACTTCGTGCCGGGTCATCCTATCGCCGGCACTGAGCAGTCGGGCCCCGAAGCCGGCTTCGCCGAGCTGTTCGACAACCGCTGGACGATCCTCACGCCGGAGCCGGGGACGGACAAGGCGGCGGTGGAGAAGCTCAAGGCATTCTGGATGGCGCTCGGCGCCAAGGTCGAGATCATGACGCCTGAGCACCATGACATGGTGCTCGCGGTGACGAGCCACCTCCCGCACCTGATTGCCTACAACATCGTCAACACCGCCGAGCACTTGGAGCGCGTGACGGATTCGGAGGTGATCAAGTTCTCGGCCGGCGGCTTCCGCGACTTCACGCGCATCGCCGCCTCCGATCCAACCATGTGGCGCGACGTGTTCCTCAACAACAGGGACGCCGTGCTCGAGATGCTGGGGCGCTTCTCCGAGGACCTGACGGCGCTGCAACGGGCGATCCGCTTCGGCGACGGCGATACACTATTCCGTCTGTTCACGGAGGCGCGACGCGTGCGGCGCGGCATCATCGAGGCGGGGCAGGATACGGCCGCGCCCGATTTCGGTCGCCAGCACAAGGCCGACGGGGACGTTCCCCAGCCGAGCGGGAAAAGCGCACGCAAGTAGGATGGCGGAACCGCACGAACTCTGGGTGTTTGCCTACGGCTCGCTGATGTGGCGGCCGGGATTTGCGAGCGAGGAGGTTGCGCACGCGAAGCTCGTGGGCTGGCGGCGCAGCTTCTGCATCTACTCCCGTCATCACCGCGGCTCGCCGCAGCGCCCGGGCCTGGTGCTCGGGCTCGATCGCGGCGGCGTGTGCGAAGGCATCGCCTATCGCGTCGCGCCCGCCAACGTGCCCGCAACGCTCGCCTACCTGCGCGACCGCGAGCAGATCGGCAGCGTCTACCGCGAGGCGCTGGTGCCGGTGACGCTGATGACGGCCGAGCGGTCCGAGGTGCTGGCGCTAGCCTTCCTGGTGGAGCGGGCACATCCGAGCTACGCCGGCGCATTGCCGTTGGGCGAGCAGGCGCAGCTCATCCGCGGCGCCGCCGGGCGCTCCGGCAACAACATCGACTATCTGCTCAGCACGCTTGCGCATCTGAGCGACCTCGGTATCCGCGAGCGGCCGCTGGAGCGGCTCTTGGCGCTGGTGGGATCGCATCTTGCTCACGGCGCCGCCGGCGTGACCCGGCCCAACGCCGTGGCCATGCTCAAGGAGCACCGCAAGCGGCACGTTCGCACGCGGCCGTTTCATCCCGCCGATGCACGCAGGTTCTGCTACCGGTCGGTGCTCGGAGCGGTCTAGCGCCGGGGAGAGTTAGGTCAGTGGAAGGAGCTGCCGGTCAGGCGCGCAAGGTCGGCCTCGATCTGGCCAGTGCGCAGATCGAACTCGACGAGCTTGCTGAGCTTCGGCGTGTCGGCCAGTAGGTGCACGTGGACCTCGTCGGCACCAAGCTCGGCGCCGCGCTGGCGGATCTCCGCGAGGTTGAGCGAGGCGGCGGCGTTACCCACGCGGCCGATCGACAAAACCTTGCGGCGCGCGCCGGGCTCACGGCGCACGAGAACGTAGTTGGCGGCAGGCAGCGCGGGGCACTCGAGCAGCTCGTACACGGTGTGTACATAGCGCTTGCCCGAAGCGCCGGTCCAGAAATGGAAGCGATTGGCGCCGTTGGCTTTCGGCGATTGCGGCACGGAATCGTTCTCCTCGGAACGATGTGCACGGAACGCTGCGAGCTCGATGATACGCGCACTCATGACTGACGATCCCTTAGGGGCCTCATGGCTCGCGCTCTCGATGACGCGATTTCTCGTTGCGGCCAGCCTATGTTCCATTGCTTAACGATGCCCATGGTTTGGAGCCGAAATATGGCCCCATGTCAGTGATTTTGCGGCAGAGTGAATGCAACCTTGCGGCACGCGGCCAAGTCGGCGGCCAACGCTTAAGCGACGTGAAAGCAACGACGCGGCAACTCACGCTCTTTGCACTCGACGCTGCCAAATCGACGCAGGCGCGCTATCGCTCAGCCGCAGCGTGAAAAACCGCAACTGTCGCACACCCAGCAGCCCTCGCGGTGCGTGTAGTTGGCGGACGAGCACCTTGGACACAGCTTGAGACGAACGGGACGCTCGGCCGCCGCAGCCGCGCCTGGTGCGCCTTCGGTTTGGGTCTTCGCCTGCACGAGCGGAAGCTGCGCGGCATCGCTTTGCAGGAAGCCCGTGCGAATCATATGCGTCTCGATGACCTCGCCGATCGCTGCCAGCAGGCTCGGAACGTAGCGACCCGCGACCCAGTGGCCGCCTTGCGGGTCGAATACGGCCTTGAGCTCCTCGGCGACGAAGGTGACATCGCCGCCGCGGCGGAACACGGCGCTGATCATGCGGGTGAGCGCGACGGTCCAAGCGTAGTGCTCGAGGTTGCGCGTATTGATGAAGATCTCGAACGGCCGGCGCCGCCCATCCCGCTCGATGTCGTTGATGGTGACGTAGATGGCGTGGTCGCTACCCGGCCACTTGAGCTTGTAGGTATAGCCCGACAGCACGGTCTCGCGCTCGAGCGGAGGCGCCATATAGACGACGCCTGCGCGCTCGCTCACCGGCAGGGCGGCGATTTCGGTCTTGCGCTCCTTCGCAGCGGCCTTCGCCTGCGGCTCGGCCACGGGAGCCAGCACGGCGCCGGTCACTGGATTGGGGCGGTAGGTGGTGCAACCTTTGAGCCCGAGCGCATGCGCCTCGAGATAGACGTTCTTGAAGGCCTCGAAGGAGATATCCTCCGGGCAGTTGATGGTCTTGGAGATGGCGCTGTCGACGTGCGCCTGCATCGCGGCCTGCATCTCGAGGTGCTCGCGCGGGGAGAGATCGGCAGCCTTGACGAAGCTGTCCGGCAGGGGCGCTGAGGGGCCGAACTGACGGCGGAAGAGTGCATGCGCGTAGTCCTCGACGAGCTCCTCGTGCGCGGTCCCGCTCTTGTCGAGCACGCGGCGGCGGTGGACGAAATCGAAGACCGGCTCGATGCCGCTCGAGACATTGCCGGCGAAGAGAGAAATAGTCCCCGTCGGTGCGATGGAGGTGAGGCAGCCGTTGCGGATGCCCAAGCGGCGCACCGCCTCGCGCGCGGGCTCATCGAGCGCGGCGACGTTGGGGCTTTCGAGGAAGCGCTCGGCCTTAAAGAGGGGGAAGGCCCCCTTCTCGGCGGCGAGCTCGGCGCTGGCCATGTAGGCCGCATTCCGGATGGCCTTCATCCAGCTTGCCGCTAGCGCGCGCGCCTCGCGCGACCCGTATTTCAAGCCGCAAAAGATCAGCGCGTCGGCGAGGCCCGTGACGCCTAGTCCGATGCGGCGCTTGGCCATCGCCTCCTGGCGCTGGGGCTCCAACGGGTACCTGGAAATGTCGATGACGTTGTCGAGGAAGCGCACGGCGAGTGCCACGCGCTCCTCGAGCCGGGCGAGGTCGAGCCGCGCCCTGCCCGTGAATGGGTGCTCGATCAGGCGTGCGAGATTGATCGAGCCCAATAGACAGGCGCCATAGGGCGGTAGCGGCTGCTCGCCGCATGGATTGGTTGCGCTTATGGTCTCGCAGTAGCGCAAATTATTGCGCTCATTCACGCGGTCGATGAAGACGACGCCCGGCTCGGCGAAGTCGTAGGTCGCCTGCATGATGCGCTCCCACAGCGCGCGCGCAGGCAGCGTGCGGTAGATCTTGCCGTCGAACTTGAGCTCCCAGGGCCGATCGTTCCGCACGGCCTCGAGCAGCGCGTCCGTCACCAGCACTGACAGATTGAAATTGCGCAGGCGTCTTGGGTCCGACTTGGCATCGATGAAGGCCTCGATGTCGGGATGGTCGCAACGCAGCGTCGCCATCATGGCGCCGCGGCGGCTGCCCGCCGACATGATGGTCCTGCACATGGCGTCCCAGA
>DATIZL010000040.1:0-2414 GCA_035517115.1 Hyphomicrobium sp. | reverse complement strand
CGTCTGGCAATTCATGGTGGGCTCGTCCCTCACCGTCCAACCTCGATGCCATGACCTCAATTCGGCCGGCGCGCTGTTCCCTGGGGAACAGCGGCGCAGCGGCGTAGATACGTGCGCCGCCGCGGGGGGCTACGCTCGCTGCGAAGGGCGGCCTTTTAGGGTGGGGGAGAAGCGGAGTAACCTTTTGATTTAATTGGTGGAGCCGAGGGGAATCGAACCCCTGACCTCTGCAGTGCGATTGCAGCGCTCTCCCATCTGAGCTACGGCCCCGGTCGAGGGGCGGCATTTAGGAGTGACCCTAGAATCTTGTCAAGGAACGCTCCCGTTGGGGTGCCGGCCAGGCAGCCCGGGGCGGCCTTGCTCCTACGGCCCAGCGAGGCTACACGTCTCGCTCGCTCAAACCCGGACACCAACCGGACGCCCCTATGATCCAACTGCTCGTCTATCTCCTCACCTTCATCAGCTATCTGATCCAGCTCTACATCTACGTGGTCATCGCGGGGGTCATCCTGAGCTGGCTGATGGCGTTTGGCGTGGTCAATCCCTACAACCCGACGGTGCGCGGCATCTGGCAGGGGATCAACGCGGTGACGGAGCCGTTGCTCGGTCCCATCCGAAACTCGCTCCCCAATCTCGGGGCCATCGATATTTCCCCGATCATTCTTTTGCTCGGCTGCGTGTTCCTGCAGGGGCTGATCGGCCAGGTGCTGATCCCGCTCATCGTCGGACAAGCGTGAGCCAGCCGGGCGAGCTCCCCTGGCGCGCCGGCCACGGGTGCGTCATCGTGCGCGTCCGCTTGACGCCGAAATCCTCGCTAGAAGCCGTCGAGGGCGTGGGGATGACCGCGGAGGGCGCGGCGTTCCTGGCGCGGGTGCGCTCGGCTCCCGCCGATGGCGAGGCGAACGCGGCGCTGGAGCGGCTGGTGGCGCGCTGGCTCGACATCCCGAAGAGCACGGTGCGCGTGACGCACGGGGCCAAATCGCGCGTCAAGTCGCTCACGATCAGCGGAGATTTGGGTTGCTTGGAGCGGCGCTTGCGGGCCAAGCTTGCCGAGGCCGGGTGACAAAGAAACGACGGGAGGACTGCCGCCAATGAGTGCCTACATCATCGACGGAAAGGCGATCGCCGCCAAGGTGCGCGCCGACGTGGCGGCCGAGGTCGCGCGCATGAAGGCGCAGCACGGCTTCGCGCCCGGGCTCGCGGTGGTGCTGGTCGGCGAGGACCCGGCGAGCAAGATCTACGTGCGCAACAAGGCCGAGCAGACGGTCGAGGTCGGCATGCAGTCCTTCGAGCACAAGCTGCCGGAGGAGACGACTGAGGCGGCGCTGCTCGATCTCGTTCAGCGCCTCAACCGCGACCCGGCCGTGCACGGCATTCTCGTGCAGATGCCGCTGCCCAAGCACATCGACAGCGTGAAGGTGTTGGATTCGATCGACCCGGCCAAGGACGTCGACGGCTTTCACCCTGTCAACGTCGGCAAGCTGTCGATTGGCGAGCGCGCGCTCGCCCCGTGCACGCCCGTCGGCTCCATCATCCTGGCGAAGTCCGTGAAGCACGATCTGTCGGGGCTCGACGCGGTCGTCGTCGGGCGCTCCAACATCGTCGGCAAGCCCATGGCGCAGCTTCTGCTGCGCGAGAACTGCACGGTGACGATCGCGCACTCGCGTACCAAGAATCTGCCCGAGGTGGTGCGCCGCGCCGATCTCGTGGTGGCGGCAATCGGCAAGCCGGAGTTCGTCAAGGGCGACTGGATCAAGCCGGGCGCCATCGTGATCGACGTCGGCATCAACCGCATCGTGAAGCCCGACGGCAAGGGCAAGCTCGTCGGCGACGTCGCCTTTGCCGAGGCGGCGCAGGTGGCGAGCGCGATCACGCCGGTGCCGGGCGGCGTCGGCCCCATGACCATTGCGTGCCTCTTGAAGAACACGGTCGAGGCCGCGCAGATGCAGAAGGGGCTGTCCGCTGCTGCCTGAACCAGGCAGTGGGCAATAGGCAATAGAGTTATGTTGCAGCGTGGTCTTGGCGCGATCGGAGTGTCCGTATCAGCGCGTTCAGCATCTTGCTGACGGCCTCGATGCTCGAAAGCAGCGGCACCGTTTGGTCGCATGTAATTAGGCGAATGCGTCGTGCCAGCAGAATTTGCGTCTCGAGTTCGTTGAGGGAGCCCCTAGCCACCTTGAGAAACTGCCCATAGGAGCGCGCACTTTCGCGACCGTAGCCCTCTGCAATGTTCGACGGCACGGAGATCGCCGAGCGCGACATCTGGTCGGCTAGAGCCCGCGCTTCCAGCTTCGGCAGCTGGCTTGCGAGGAGGCAGGCGGCTTCGGCTAGATCCATCGCCTGCTGCCAGACCTTCAGATCCCGGTGCGAGGCGATCATCCGTCGAGTTCCCTCAGCCCCTTTTGCCTCTTGCC
>DATIZL010000039.1:0-2646 GCA_035517115.1 Hyphomicrobium sp. | reverse complement strand
CCTCGCTATCGAGACCGGAGATGATGGCGTCGAAGCGCTTCTTGTCGACGCAGCCGTAGAGGTTGCCGTCGATCATCATCGCGGGCGAGCGCGCGCAGTTCCCCAAACAGTAGACCGCCTCGAGCGTGAACTCGCCGTCGGCGCTGGTCTCGCCGAACTTGGTGCCGAGCCGCTGCTCCGCGTGTGCGCAGACCTCGTCGGTGTGCATGGCCTGGCATGCCTCTGCGCGGCATACCTTGACCACATGACGCCCGGCCGGCGCGCGGCGGAAGTCGTGATAGAAGCTCAAGACGCCATAGACGTCAGCGCGCGAAAGATTGAGTGCGTTGGCGATGACCGCCATCACCGGCTCCGGGATGAAGCCGAGCTCGTGTTGCACCTCGTGGAAGATCTCGAGCAGCTCGTCGGGGCGGTTGCCGTGCGTTGCGCAAATGGCGTGCGCCCGCTCCTCGCTGCCCGCCGGAATCTCAAGGACGTTAGCGTCTGCCGGTCGCGACATTTCTTCCGCCTTTTTGGCCTCTAGGTCGGCAAGCTGAGCTTGTCCCAACTTGCTTAGAATCAATCAAATTGGCGCTCTCGATGGGCCAATCGGCCGCATCGATGCTGCGCCGCAGCAATACCCTGAGTTTATGGCGCCCAGCTGCCTTCGGCTTCGACGACCGGCTGGCCGAAGGTGACCGGGGCCAGCAGCTTGGCCGCTTCCCGCAACGCCTCGATCAAAGGCGACAGCGGATCGCGGTCTGCCACCACAAGACCAACGCTGTGCTCGACCTTGGGTTCGGACAGCGGGATGGCCCTGATTCCGGAGACGTTCCCCAGCACCTCCAATATGTATTGCGGCATGATGCTCGCTAGACCCATCAATCTCACATTGGAGCACAAATTGATGACGGAATTCGTCTCCAACCGCGGCGTCGGGTGGCAGTGGGCGGTCTCGAACGCGCGATCGATGATGCGCCGGTTCTGCATGTTGGGCGTCAACAGACAGAGCGGCTCGCGCGCGGCCTCGCGCCAAGTGACGGTCTCGCGGTTGGCGAGCGGGTGCGTCTCCGGCACGAACAAGCAGTAGCGCTCCACGTAGAGCGGGGAGGCGAGGAGGCCTTCGATCGGCTCGTTGTCGAGATAAGTGATGCCGACATCGATCGAGAAGTCGGCGAGCCCGCGGATGATCTCCTCGGAGCTGTGCGAAAGCACCGTGAAATCGATGCCCGGATGGATGGTGCGGATCTTCTTGGTGAGCAGCGGAATCATCGGCAGCGCGGAGGGAATTCCGCCGAGCACGACGCGACCTTTCAAGCCCGTCTCGTGGTCCTTGAGGTGGCCGAGCTCCTCCTGCATCGCCTGCCAGTTCTTGAGGATGACCTGCGCCCACTTCAAGACGCGCTCGCCCTCGGGCGTGAGGCCGCGATAGCGCTGGCCCCGCTCGACGATGGGAACCTCCAGCTCGAGCTCGAGTTGACGGATGCGACCCGAAAGCGTCGGCTGGGTCACGTTGCAGGCCGCCGCGGCGCGCGTGAAGTGCTTCTCGCGCGCGAGCGCCGCCAAGTATTGGAGTTGCCGGATGTCCATCGACCCCTTCCAGGGTGGTCAGGCACGGCCCCGCTTGTGGTCTGCGACGAGGCTGGCGCGAGATGAGCTCAAAAGATCATCGACGGTTCGGGGCGGAAAGGCAATTGGCGCCCGTCCTGCGCTGCTTATCACGGCTACGGGTTTTTTGTGCCTTCTTATTGCCGTGTAGCCCTTTGATATTGCAAACGAACAGTCCACGGGGGACTGCCGGAAATTGGTGCGGTGTGGTGCGGGCGGCGCAAGCTTGCCTGTGTCGTCCGGGCGTATCGTCAACTCGAGAGCCAGGGTTATCCCCTGGAGATCGCGTTGTGCGGGCCCTGTCGCGGCACGTGGTGCGTGCGGGCACAGTTTGCGGCCGCTAGGATCGCGAAGGCTGGGAGTTAGGGGTTATGGGCGTAAGCAAAGACTTCTTCAGCAGCGCGTTGCTGCTGACGGCGGTTATGTTCGTGGACAGATCTGCCTCGGCGATGGAGCAAGCAAGGGTTCCCGCCGCGCCGTCATCGTCCGCATTTTCAATGCCTTCGTTCTTCGATGGCAGCCAGCTTCCCGACCTGAAGAATGCCTGGCGCGCCGGCGATGGCGTCGCCGCAAGCCCGCCGGCGCCGCCCAATGCGAGCGCATCGGGCACTCCGCCGGCCAATGACGATGCCGCGCTCGCCGCCGCAAAGGCGGCCATGCTCAGGGCTGAGGAGGCGGGGCGCGAGGCGGCCGCCGTGCGCGAGAAGGCGGAAGAGCTCAGCCGCCGCTTCGGCACCGACAGCCCTCCGGCGGAGACGAGCGACGGGCCGGCCGCCGCGGCGACCGATACGGTGACTGGCTCCGTTGAGCCGGCGACAACGCCGCTTCCCGCTCCTTCCGCCCTCGGCGCTCCGCCGCCAGCGGATCCGGCTGACGCGACTAACCCAGCTGAAGCGACTAACGCGGGAGCTCCTAAGAGCGAGCCCAGCGAAGGCGCCGCACCCAATCCGGGCGAGCCGGCAACGGCTGCGGTTCCGGCCCTCCCGGGGAAGAAACCGGGTCCGCTCACCGATGCCGCAACGGCGCCCGCAAGCAAGACCGCGACATCTTCTTCCCCGC
>DATIZL010000038.1:0-32088 GCA_035517115.1 Hyphomicrobium sp. | reverse complement strand
ATCAGCGCGAAGCGAAATTTGAAGTATTCGAACGTGCCGTCCTTCATGGCTCAAACCTTCGCTTGCGGGCGGCGCCCTGTCGTTGATGTCACCGTTGCACGAGCCCGAGCATCACCGGCCAGTCGAATGTCAGGCTCACCTTGCTCCACGAACCATATTTGTCGGGCGGCAATTGGTACGGCGCACACTGCTTGATCGCGCGAACCGTGGCGTCAGCCGCGATGTTGTAGAGTGGTGTATTCTGTCGATCGACGATGACCGGTTCGCCATCGACGGTGCCATCCTGATTGAGACGGAACTCGACGTTCACCGGCGGCGTATCGGTGCCGCCGCCGCCGCCCGGCATCTTCGCGCACGGCTTGAGCTGTGACATCAACATCCCCAGCAGCAGATCCTGCTCGCGCGCGGAAAGCACGGTGTCGTGGCCCTGCCGCTCGCCCGTTGTCGGCCCCGTGTAGTCGGTTGGCTTTGTCGGCTCGGTCGCTGAACGCGGCGCGCCGCGCTTGTCCGGCGACTTGTCGATCAGCGCTGCGATGCGGTCCGCGTCGAACTTCTTCTTGGCCTCGGCGAGCTTCTTTCTGCGCTCGTCCGCCTTCTTCTTCTCTTCGGCTTTCTTCTTTTCCTCCGCCTTCTTCTTCTCCTCGGCCTTTTTCTTCTCCTCCGCCTTTCGCTCCTGCTCGAGCTTCTCCTCGAGCTTCTGCTTGTCCTCGGGCGTGGGGCCGGGCGTGGGCTCGGGCGGCGGCGGCAGCGCGGCGAGCTTGTCTGCGATCGCGTCCTGCTTGGGCTCTTCCGCTTTCGGCGGCTCGGGCTTGGGCTCCTCGGCCTTGGGCGGCTCGGGCGAAGGGGCGGAGGCCGGCGGGGGCTCGGTGACGGGCTTGGGCTTCTCGGCCTCCTTCTTGGAGAGGTCGGGCTTCTCCTCCTCCTTGGCCTTCGCCTCGGCCACCTTGGAGTCCGGATCGCCCTGCTTCAGCCGCGTCAGCTCGGAGGGCGTGATGAGCGTCGCCTCGATCGCCACCGTGTCGGGGATCAGCTCCGGCGTGCGATGGATCGAGATGAGGGCCCAGCCGAGCAGCAAGGCGTGGCCGACAAACGAGGTTAGGAACCCGCGGTACACGTCTAGTACCCCGATGCCGAAGCTCGCCAGAGTTCGCGGCAGGGGCCGAGAGCGAACTTCGGCATCATTAGGGGTACTAGAAGCATGGATTTGCTAGTGCGATTCAGATCGCGAAATTCGCTCGCTACCTTGCCGATGATGATGGCGAATTTCGCGATCATCGCACTAGCCTCCATCCTCCACTTCCGTGACGAGGGAGACCTTGTGGAACCCGCCCGCGCTGATGCGGCCCATCACGCGCATGACGACGCCGTAGGCGACGCCCTTGTCGCCGCGCACGAAGATCTGCTCGTCATAGCCGTTCTTGGCGATCGCCTTGAGCTTGGGCGCGACCTCATCCAGCGCCACCGCCGTCTCGCCGATAAAGACGGTGCCGTCGGACTTGACCGTGATGGCGAGCGGCTCCTTGCTCGATTGCAGCTGCTTGCCCTTGGCTTCCGGCAGCTCGATCGGGACGCCGACCTGCAGGAGCGGCGCGGCCACCATGAAGATGATCAACAGCACCAGCATCACGTCGACCATGGGTGTGACGTTGATGTCGCTCATGGGGGCATGGCGGCGCGATCGCCGGCGCCGGCCCGCCGCCTGAGGTGTCGCCCTGATGCTCGCAGCCATGGTCCCTTTTAAGCCCTAAGGCTTTCCCAAATGCGAAGACGTTAAGTTCTGACGTCGATCTGCCGCGAAACGATGGCGGCGAACTCGTCCGCGAACGCTTCGAGACGATGGCTGATCGCCTGACTGTCGGCCGAATACTTGTTGTAGAAGATGACCGCCGGAATCGCGGCGAGCAGGCCGAGCGCGGTGGCAAACAACGCCTCCGCGATGCCGGGCGCCACCACCGCAAGGTTGGTGTTCTTCGAGATCGCGATGGCCTGGAAGCTCGTCATGATGCCCCACACCGTGCCGAACAGGCCGACGAAGGGCGCGGTTGCGCCGACGGTCGCAAGGAACAGAAGGCGACGGTCGAGCCGCTCCATCTCACGGCTGATGGTCACGTCCATCACCTTCTCCACGCGCAGCTGAATACCGCCGAGCGCACGGATGTTGCCTTCAACCGAGCGCTTCCACTCGCGCATGGCGGCGACGAACAGCGCCGCCATGGTGATGGGCTTGGTGCGCGAGAGCGCGGTGTAGAGCTCGTCCAGCGACTGACCGGACCAGAACATGTGCTCGAAGCGGTCGGACTCGGCGCGCGCGCGCCGGAAGGCGAAGAACTTCTCCACCACGATGGCCCACGACCAGATGGAGGCGAGCAGCAGGCCCGCCATCACAAACTGCACGACGAAGGAGGCGTTGAGGAACAGCTCGAGGAACGAGAAGCCGCCAGGTGCCGTGGCGGCGCCGATGGCTTCATGCGTCAGATCGGTGGGGTTCATCTGTTGATCCGTAATCGTGGGGTGCGCCCGGTGACATGCCGGCAGGGGAACGCACGCCCGATGGACCAGCCCAACCGGCGTGCACTTGTGCCGACATTGCCGTGCATTGCCCGCATCCCCAAGAGGGCATGTTGCCTCGCAATATGACCAAACGGGGGCGCTGGAGCACGCCCAAAGCGCTGGCCGGCGGGAAGTTACCAACCGCTGCTTTTAAGGGCGATCGAGGCGGTCCGAACGATGACGGTTTGGCGAAGGCCTATTTCCGCTCCTGGTCGCGGTGCCAGTAGACGAACAGCACCGTCACGACCGAGGTGAGGATCATCGTCGACAAGATGTCGGGGCGATTGATGAAGCCGAGCCAGGCATCCCAGCCCTGCAGCAGCCGCCCGTGCGTGGTCAAGAACCCGTTGCTCACCACAATGGCCAGCACCAGGGCCGAGGTGAGCAAGACGGAGCCTGCGACGAGCAGTGCCCGCTTTAAGAAGCGCGGCACCGACAGCTTCTTCCCCGGCACAACCAATACGGTCTTGTCAGCCATGGCCAATTCTCCGCTTGCTGACGCTCATAGGTAGCTGATTCGAGCCTGCCACGGGCTGATGGCAATACTTGGCCGCTCCACCTGGTACCGCCCGCGCTCCCCATTACGTGCCAACCGCGGCTTCGGTTCCGAGCTTCTCCAAAAGTCCGCGCCAGCTGCCGTCGCTTGGATCGTAGGCGCTGAGGTGTCCCGTCTCCATGTCGTAGAGCCAGCCGTGAATGTTGAGGCGCCCCGCCGCCACGCCAGCGCGCACGATGTCGTAGGTCATCAGGTTGTCGAGCTGGAACTGCACGTGCGCCTTGATCGTGGCGACGAGGCGATCGGCCTCCGGCACCCGCGCCGCCGCGATCAGTTGATGCGCGGCCCGCGTGAACTCGACCCAGCGGCCCAAGTGCGCCTCACGGTCGGGCGGGATCGGCTCCAAGAGCGCCTTGATGCCTCCACAGTGCGTGTGGCCGCAGACGACGATGTCGTCGATGCCGAGGTGGCCGACGCCGTACTCGATGGCGGCACCCACCGCATCGTCGGCCGCATCGGCCGGCGGCACCACGTTGGCGATGTTGCGGATCTCGAACAGCTCACCCGGATCGGCGCTGGTGATCTGCGCCGGCACGACGCGGCTATCGGCGCACCCGATCCAGAGGAGTCGCGGCTTCTGCTGCTTCTGCGCCAGGCTCTTGAAGAAGGCGCGGTCGCGCTCGAACTGCTGGCGGAAGCGCTCATGCCCCTCGATGGCATCCTTGATGTCGAGGTCGATCCCCCGCTCGTCCTTCTCCTGGGTCACCGGCTCCCCCTCTCCCTCAGCCGCACGCGCGCCGCATCATCGATGGCGGATGCGTCCTTGTCCATGGCGCAGGCGCTACACCTCGACCATCGGCAGCAGCACACGGATGCGCGCCCCGCCGCTCGGCGCGGCTTCGGCGCCGATCTTCCCGCCGTGCGCCTCCGCTATCGCGCGCGCGATGGCGAGCCCGAGGCCCGCTCCGCCCGTCGCGCGGCTGCGCGAGCCTTCGATGCGATAGAAGGGCTCGAACACCGCCGCGCGCTCGAGCGCAGGGATGCCGGGGCCGTCGTCGTCGACGAGCACCGCGACAGCCGAGGGCGCGCGCTCGACGGTGACCGCGGCGTGGGTGCCGTAGCGCAACGCGTTGTCGACGAGGTTCGCGAACAGGCGCCGCAGCGCCACTGCGTCGCCGCGCAAGATGACGGGGCCGAGCGAAATTTCAGTAAGGCATGCACCGGCCCTGTTCCCGATCTCTTCACGCAGCAGCGCGGCAAGATCGACGTTCTCCCGCCGCTCCGACACGGCGGCGCCGCGCGCGAGCGCAATGGCGTCCTCCACCAGCGCCGTCATGTCGTCGAGGTCGCGCACGGCACGCGCGCGCTGCTCGGCGTCGGGGATCGTCTCGACGCGCAGCCTCAGCCGCGTGAGGAACGTCTTTACGTCGTGTGAGATGGCGCCGAGCAGGATCGTGCGCCCCTTGACGAGGCCGGCGATGCGTTCCTGCATCTCGTTGACGGCCCCGATGAGGCGGCGCATCTCGGGTGCGCCCGCGGGCTCCACGGGATCGGGCACCGCGCGGTCGGCGAAGCGCGCGACCGAGCCGGCCAACCGGCGCAGCGGGCGCCCCTCGCGCATGATGGCGACGATGGCCGCCAATCCCACGAGCGCGCCGAGCGCTCCGATCGTGAAGCCCGCCGGCATGCCCCACACGCGCGGCCCGATCTCGCCGCGGCTCTCGAGCACCGCATAGCCCCCGGTCGAGAGGCCGATCGCCACTTTCAAGGGCTCGCGCGAGGCGAGCCAGTATTGACCGAGGTGCAACTGCCGCCAGCGCGGGACCCCCTCTGGCGCCAGCAGCACGACCACGTTGCGCCCGCCCACCTCGACGAACTCGCGCGCAAAGACGCGCTCGATCGCAGGCAGCCGCTGCACGTTGGGGTCGGGCGGCGGAGCATGGTCACGGTAAGAGACCTTCAGCGTATCCGAGCTCAACGCCTCGAGCGCCGACCGCCGCCGCTCGGGCGGCGTTGACTCCAGCACCTCGACGATTGCCGCCGCGCGCTGCGGCAGCAGCATGGGCGTAGCGTCGACCGCGCCGCGCACGCGCGCCACGTAGGCGAGCCCGGTGCCGACGGCCATCAGCGCAAGCAGCGCCAGGAGCACGATCGCCAAGACGCGGCCGGTGAAGCCGAGACGGCCCAGCACGTCAGCGCTCCTTAACCGGCGCGCACAAGATGTAGCCGGCGTTGCGCACGGTCTTGATCAGCGTCTCGCCATTGCCCTCGATCTTCTTGCGCAGGCGGCTCACCTGCACGTCGATGGTGCGATCGAGCGGCTCGGCGCGGCGCCCGCGCGTCCAGTCCATGAGCTGCTCGCGCGAGAGCACGCGCTGCGGCCGCGTGAGAAAGCACTCCAATAGATCGAACTCCCCGCTCGTCAGCGCGAGCTCGCCGTCTTTGGCGTGCACGGCCGAGCGCGCTTCGAGGTCGACCAGGATGTCGCCGACCGCGACGCGGCGCCGCGCGATGGGATCGGGCTCGCGGCGGCGCAGGATCGCGCGGATGCGCGCAGCGAGCTCGCGCGGATTGAACGGTTTGCCGAGGTAGTCGTCCGCGCCCATCTCGAGCCCGACGATGCGGTCGACGTCGTCGGAGCGCGCAGTCAGCATCAGGATCGGCACGCGCGAGGACGCGCGGATGCGTCGGCACAGGCTCAAGCCGTCCTCGCCCGGCAGCATGATGTCGAGCACGATGAGATCGGGCTCGCCGGTCACCGAGCGGAAGCGATCGAGCGCCGCCCCACCGTCGCCCACGTCGACGCGGAAGCCCTGCCGCTGCAGGTAGTCCTGCACGAGGCTGCGGATCTCGGCGTCGTCCTCGATGACGAGGATGCGGGGGCGTAGGGGCGCTGACATTTGGTCAAGCATAGGGTGCGTGACGGCCGCGGCAATTACGCGGCGGCGTGCGTTACAAATCGTTACACCTCGCCCGTCCCTCTGAAAAAGCCCGGCAAAGCGCCGGCTCCAGTCTCCCGTCGAGGCGCCGCTTCCGGTGCCCTTAACGATGAGGAGAGTGGATCATGAAGCCTCAACGCAACGCCGTCCTTGCAACGATCGCATTGGCCGCGTGCTCGCTTATGGCGAGCTCGGCGCTCGCCGAAGCGGGCTGGGTGCGCTCGGGTAGCGGCATCGGTCCTTATGGACGCACTTGGAGCTCCACCGGCAGCGGAAGCTGCGGCGGCGGCAGCTGCTCGTCGCATCAGACGTTCGTCGGGCCCAATGGCGGTGTCACCACGCGCAGCGGCTCGACGACGTGCGCCGGCGGCACTTGCAATCACGCGGCGACGATCACGGGGCCTAAGGGGCGCACGGCGACGCGCAACATGAGCTGGACCCGCGACTGACCCTCACACCCCTCTCCAGCGGGGGAGAGGGGCCGGCACCCATCCCAATCGGAGCCTTGCCATGACCCAGCCACCGACCCTTTGGACCACGCTGCGCGACTTCAGCGCCGTGATCCTCGTCTGCATCATCGGCGCGGTCGCCCTCTACGCACTCGTCGGCAGAGCCCGCGCCGAAGGACTACCGCCGCCGGCCTACGACTACTCCGCCGGACCGCGTCCCGGCTGGACCGCCTGCGAGCCCGACGTGCTGCGCTATTGCCCCAACGTGTTGCCGGGCGGCGGACGCATCCTCTCCTGCCTCGCCGGCAACAAGGATCGCCTCAGCTATCCGTGCCACGAGGCGCTTCTGCGCGCCTGGGCCTTCTTTCACCGCTGACCGTAGGGGAGGTGCCGTTGCCCGATCTCGCGCAGCTTTCACCGGTCATGCGGCCCATGGGCGGGTTCCTCGCGCTCACGCTGATCTTCGTCGCGGCGGAGTACGTCTATGCGCGGCTCTCGCACCGCGACGAGGACCACGACCTCGCCGAGACCGCAGCCTCCATCGGCGTGGCGTTCGGCGATCTCGGCGTGCGCATGTTGACCGGCGGGCTGGCGGCGCTGCCCTTCGTGCTGCTCTACCGCCACCGGTTGTTCGACATTCCCATGCATTCGGCGTGGAGCTGGAGCGCGCTCTTTCTCGGCGCTGAATTTGCCTATTATTGGTTTCACCGCGCCTCTCACCGCGTGCGCTGGCTGTGGGCGACGCACGCCGTGCATCATTCGGCGACGCATTTCAATTTGTCGGCCGCGATCCGCATCGGCTGGACGGGACAGTTGTCCGGCGCCTTCGTTTTCTTTCTGCCGCTGGCGTGGATCGGATTTCCTCCACTCGCGATCGGCGCAATGCTTTCGGCCGGACTGCTCTACCAGTTTTTCCTGCACACGGCGTTCCCGGTGCGCTTGGGGCCTCTGGAATGGATCCTCAACACGCCGGCGCACCACCGCGTGCATCACGCCTGCAACGAGGCCTGCCTCGACAAGAATTACGGCTCGGTGCTGATCCTGTTCGACCGCCTGTTCGGGACCTTCGCCCCGGCGCCGCGGGAGGAGCCGCTACGCTTCGGGCTGAAGGGACGCGAGGTCGCCCTCAACCCCTTCGGGATCGCGTTCGCGGAGTGGCGCGCGCTGCTCGCCGATGTTGCTCGCGTGCGCGGCCTCCGAGCGAAGCTTGCGAGCCTGTTTGGCGCACCTTGAGCCCGGCAGGCCGCGGCATCGCTAAAAAAAAAGCGGCAGTCCGAGCTTTTCGTCAATCTTTGCTTAACCATGCCGCGTGCTACGTCGCAATTCGGGCCCATTCCGCCCCCTAGATCGTCTCCGACCGTACTCGGAGGGCCGGGGGGCTTGTGAGCGAGTGCATGCGTCTCCTGCGTAGCCGTCTTGCGGCACCGGTTAGCTGCGCCATCGTCGGCGCCAGCATTTTCACCCTCGCCCCGGCG
Source organism: Hyphomicrobium sp. (assembly GCA_035517115.1). GTDB lineage: Bacteria > Pseudomonadota > Alphaproteobacteria > Rhizobiales > Hyphomicrobiaceae > Hyphomicrobium_A. Next base: position 24,179 of record DATIZL010000038.1, on the reverse strand, counting down.
GCCAACGCCGAGGAGTGGATCGGCCGCAGCGTCACCCTCGGCGGCCACAAGCTCAACTGCAACAACGCTCAGATCATGGTCGACCGCACCCTGCCGAGCGAGGGCGGTGCCGGCGACGACTTCGTCATCTTGAACCCCGACATGTTGAAGAACCAACCGGAGACGGTGCGGATCTTCGTCTTCAAGCATGAGTGCGGGCACCTGACCGTCGGCGACAGCGAGCTCAAGGCCGATTGCTTCGCGGTCCAGCAAGGCGTGCGCGAGCACTGGCTCGACCGCAAAGGACTTGACCAGGTGTGCCAGTCCTTCGACGGGGCACCCGAGACCGATACCCACCCCTCGGCGGAGCGGCGCTGCCGCAACCTCGACCAGTGCTACGCGGCTGCGCTGGCGACGGAGGCCAAGACCAATCCGCCGGGAGCGAGCCCGGCGCCGGCCTCGGTTGCCGCCAAGCCGGCTCCCGCCAAGAAGACCGTGGCGGCCGCCAAGCCGCCCGCGACCAAGGCTGCCGCTGCGGCTGCAGCGCAACCGGCCACCAAGCCGGCCTTCAAGACCACGGTCGCCAAGGTCCCTGCCGCCAAGCCGATCACGGCACCGGCTGCCGCGGTGCCTTCGGTCGCGCCGGCGCCGCCGGTTGAGGCCCCGCCCGTCATCGCCACCGGAAGCTCGCCCAACGCCGCCATCCCGCCCGGGGAGGCCTGGGGCGTGCCCGTCAACGACGAGACGGCGGACGCCGCGCAGAAAGCGGTGTCCTCCTGGCGCTGCACCGAGCCCTTGCGTGTGAGCGACGCCGGCGGGGATGGCATCGCCCACCTCATCGGCGAGGATGCCAAGACGGCAGCCGGCTGCCGCTGAGCCCCATGACTCTTCGTTTCATCTGGTCGTCTTAGCGGCGCTGCCCGCGTCCGGTGAGGCGTGCGCGCAAATTCCGCCAGCGTAAAGCGGAAATTCAATTTCCATTCATTGTTTGCATCTAAAACAAGTTACGAAAACGTTTGTGTTTTATCCCCGCATTGGAGCGCAATCGTTGATTTGCTTTCGTCAATCCAAAATGAATGGGCGTTCCGCGGCATAAGCAACGTTTCTCCATTTCTGTTTTCGCACATTTCGTTTCGATACGGCTTGTCAAATTCCGGTACATTTGCGCTGCGATTTTTAGCCGTGTTTCTAAGCAGTTCGGTGCTTTTCTTGGCATTCCATACAAACGGAATGCGTTTCGTGTTATCCATAAAATTGTGTCCGGCGACCATCAACATGGCGCTGGAATGGAAAATCTGCGTGGGCGTTTTGGAGGTCTTAATGCGTAATTTTCTCGGAGTCCTGGTCGCCGCGGGCGTCATGGCCGGTATGGGCATGGTTGTCGCGACGCCAGCTGAAGCACACGGCGGCGGCTGCTGCACGTACGCTAAGAAGGTGTACTATCGCCAGCCCGTCGATCACGTCGTGAAAAAGGTCCACTACGAGCGCGTTCGTAGCTTCCGGACCGTGTTCGTGAAGCGGCTCTACCAGGACCGCTGCGGCTGCCACCGCTTCTATCGCAGCGTTGCGGTCGAGAAGCCGGTCGTCGCGACGGTGAAGAGGGTCGATCTCGTGACCGTCCGCTCCTACCGCACGGTTGCCGCGATCCGCCACTATCGCCGGGGCTGCTGCTGCCATCGCTGGTGGTGGTAAGCACTGCGCTAGCCTAGAGCCCAAAGGGGGCACGGCTCGCGCCGCGCCCCCTTTTGGGTTTGAATGATCTCTGACTGCCGAGCATTCGGGACAATTAATTTTCTGTCTCAGCTCCCGGCCAAGGCTTTCGCTCCTTGCCGCAGCTCGCGTTGCCCACGCAAATAGACAACGCCCGCACACAGTTCTTTGGACCGTGTGCGGGCGCTGCGTCTCTTTACGAGCTTCTAGGGCGGACGCTTAGACTGCCTCTTTCAGCTCCTTCGCCGCGCGGAAGGCGACCTTCTTCGAGGCCTTGATCTTGATCGCCTCGCCGGTCGCCGGGTTGCGGCCCATGCGCGCCGGGCGCTTGCGCACCTGCAGCACGCCCAAGCCGCCGATGCGGATCTTGTCACCCTTCTTGAGGTGCTTGGTGATCATGACCACCAGGTCCTCGAGCACCGCGGTGGCCTGCTTCTTTGGAATGTCGTGCGCTTCCGAAAGCGAGGCGCCGAGCTGGCGGAGCGTGATGGTCGTGACCTTCGGAGCGGTTTTATCAGCCATTGGATGTTTCCCTGAGAATCAGCGCTGGTCGCGCGATGCTACATCAACTGCTACGGCCGCAGTGTCGTCCGCATACCGCGCAGGCGGCGGATAATTGCAAAAATCCCTGCGATTTTCCTGAAAAACTTGCACGCCCCCTGCAACTTTCCCCTGAAAAACGGGCCTAATCCGTCACTTTGCCGCACTCGGGGGAGCCATGCCGAGGCCGAAGGCCTCCCGCAGGGTGGCCGAGATGCGCAGCGGCTTGCCCGAGACCGACACCAGCACGACCACCACTTCCGCCTCGGCGACCATGGTTTCGCCTCGCCGCACGGTCTGCAAGAGCGTGAGGCTCGCAGCACCGACATCCTTCACCCGCGTCTCCACCTCGAGCACGTCGTCGATGCGAGCGGGCTTCAAAAACTCCAAGGCGATGCGGCGTACGACGAAGGCCGCGGGCTCCGTTCCCCCGCTCCCGTCGATCAAGCGCCTATGGTCGCCCCCTAGGAGCCGCAGGAAGTCTGAGCGCCCGCGCTCGCACCAGCGCAGGTAGCTGCCGTGATAGACGAGGCCGGAGAAATCCGTGTCCTCGAAGTAGACGCGCACCGCCAGCACGTGCCGGCGCGCCTGCCCGTGGCCGACGAGCCGGCCAGCGAGGTCGGGCCATTGAGCGCGCCAGGTGGGATCATCGGTGGTCATGGTGATGCTCGGGGGTGTTGAACGGCTTGGCCTGAGCTTGCGCCGATATCGCCGCCTCTGTCACCTGTCCTGGCGATGGCTTGCGCGCGGCCCAGCGCTGCTCACGCCGTCAGCTCGAGCATGACGATCTCGGGCGGCGCGCCGAAACGCACGGGCACGCCGCTGCACCCGAGTCCAGCCGATACGATGAGATTGCGGCTCTGCTCGACGATGTGGCCGTAGACGTAGCGGTTGCCGTAGCGCGAGGGGACGATCGGCGCATAGCCGAGAATGCGGACCTGCCCGCCGTGGGTGTGGCCCGCGACGGTGACGGACACGCGATCGGGCACGTGCGGGAAGATGTCGGGCTCGTGCGCCATGAGCACGACGGGCGCCTCGTCGGGGATCTGCCGAAGCGTGCCGGTGAGATCGTCGCGGCCGGTGCGCATCGGCTGCGTCCAGAAGGCCTCCTGATCGGCGAGCCCGGCGAGCCAAAAGGCGACACCATCCTTTGCAAGCCGCACGCTGGCGTTCTCGTAGATGGGGATGCCCGCGTCCAGCAGCGCAAGCCCGGCAGCGGGGGTTCCGCGGCGGCGGCGCTGCACGTCGGCGTCGGCCCACCAGTCGTGGTTCCCGAGAACGGCGTGCACGCCGAGAGGCGCCTTGAGGCGCCCGAGCTCGCGCGCCCAATCCTTCTCGGCGATGGGATCGGCGTAGCGCATCATGCCATCGCCGGCGACATAGTCGCCGAGCAGGAGCACGCAATCGGGCGCGAGCGCGTTGGCGTGGGCGACGATGCGGCGGATGCGCTCGCGGCCCATCCACGGCTCGCAGGCATGTAGATCGGCGATGACGGCGAGCTTGAGGTCGAGCCCCACGGGCCAGCGCGGCGGCGACAGCCGATAATGCTTCACCCGCGTGGCGAACGGCTCGGCGAGCGCGGATCCGCTCAAAGTTGCGGTGGCGGCCGCCGCAGAGGCACCGGCGCCGTGCAGAAACGCTCTGCGCGTGATCACTGCTGTCTTGATCCTGTTGACCGTGGTGACCGTGGTGGCCGTGCTCGACGCGGCTGATAATGGCGGCCCGCGGTCAATTTAGGGCGGCATTTATTCGAAATTGTAAATGTGCGTCCGGTCCTGGGGCAATCCGCCGCAAAGGCGAAAGCCTGCGGCCGCGGAGCAACGCTCCATTAACCTCAACGCGGGCGTCACGTGCGCGGGCGCAACCGGCCCGGCGCCGGATCAGCCTCATCCAAGTCGCCCTCCTCCGCCTCGCTCCCGACGTCGAATAAGCCCGCTTGCGGGCCCGCTGAGCGCGGGGGGCCCGAGAGGCCGAGATGGCGCCAAGCCTTGAGCGTGACGATGCGGCCGCGCGGCGTGCGCGCGATGAAGCCCTGCTGCAAGAGATAGGGCTCGACGATCTCCTCCAGCGCGTCGCGCGGCTCCGACAGCGCCGCCGCGATGGTCTCGATGCCGACGGGGCCGCCCTCGTGCGTCTTGGCGATGCACGAAAGGTAGCGGCGGTCGAGGGCATCGAGACCCTCGTTGTCGACCTCGAGCGCGTTGAGCGCCTTGTCCGCGAGCACGGCGTCGATGACGGGAGCGTCTGCCACGGAGGCGAAGTCCCGCACACGGCGCAACAGGCGCCCGGCGATACGCGGCGTGCCGCGCGCGCGCCGCGCGATCTCGTGCGCGCCCTCGGCGCTGATGGCCGCGCTCAGCACGCGGGCGCCCCGCATCACCACCTGCTCGAGCTCGGCGACGGTGTAGAAGTTGAGGCGCACGGGAATGCCGAAGCGGTCGCGCAGCGGTGTGGTGAGGAGCCCGAGCCGCGTGGTGGCGCCGACGAGCGTGAACTTGGCGAGATCGATGCGCACCGAGCGCGCCGCCGGCCCCTCGCCGATGATGAGGTCGAGCTGGAAGTCCTCGAGTGCCGGGTAAAGGATCTCCTCCACGGCCGGGCTCAAGCGATGGATCTCGTCGATGAAGAGCACGTCGCGGTCTTCGAGGTTCGTCAGAAGTGCGGCGAGGTCGCCGGCCTTGGCGATGACGGGGCCCGAGGTCGCACGGAAGCCGACGCCGAGCTCCTTGGCGAGGATTTGCGCGAGCGTCGTCTTCCCGAGACCGGGCGGTCCGGCGAAGAGCACGTGATCGAGCGGCTCGTTGCGGTCGCGCGCGGCCCTGATGAAGACGTTCAAGTTGGCGCGCGCCTGCTCCTGGCCGATGAACTCGGCAAGCGACCGCGGCCGGAGCGAGGCCTCGGTGGCGTCAACGTCGCGCTTGGCGGAGGTGACGAGCCGATCGGTCATGCTTTGTTCACTTGCCGCTGTTCGCCGCCCGCGTCAAGGCGACCGCGGCTCTAGCACACTTATTTGAGCTTGGCGGCGACGCGGCCCGCGGGCAGCGCCAGCAGCCAGGTCCACTGGCCTGCGCTCGCGCCCCACAGGTAGGCGACTGGGATCGACAGGGCGAAGACCAAGGCGATCAACAAGGGCGTGATGAGCCCTTCGCGCCGCTCTGCCTCTGGAACGTCGGCGTCCATGAGGCCGGGCGCGTGCCGCGCATATCCCCAGGCCGCGGCGAGCAGCAGGCACGTCGAGAATAGCACTGCCGCGTACATCATGGTCGGCATCGCACTGCCGTGGTCGCTCATCACGCTCGTCACGAAGGGAATGAGCCCGACCGTCATCAGGAAAAACAGGTTGATCCACATCAGAGCTGCGTCGACGCGGCCGATGTAGGAGAACTGGCTATGATGCGCCATCCATAGGAGCCCGATGACGAGAAAGCTCAGCACGTAGCACCAAAGCCCATGCATTGAATTGGCCAGCACCTTCGGGAGATCTGCGTCGGTCACGCCCGCCGGTAGCTTGAGGTCGAGCACAAGCAGCGTGATGGCGACGGCCATCACGGCGTCGGTGAAGGCAAGGAGGCGCTCTGAGGGGAAGGTCTTGCGTTCGGCGCCGCTCAGCATGGTCGGGAGCTCCCTCTGCCGCTCGCTCGCTGGTTGAGCTGCTTTGCGCATCCCGTCAAGCCGAGCGTGAGGCCTCAATGCTGCGAATGCGAAGGAGCCATGCGTCGGCGCATCGCCGCGAAAACTTCACAGACGCGGCGCAGAGGAGTAGCGTTCCATTGGGGAGTCCAAGGGACAGAAAGATAAACATGATCAAGATCCTCGCGGCCGCGTGCCTCATCGTCGCCGCCTCGCCCTCACTTGAGGCGAGCGAGGTTTGCGTCGCCTGCCAAAACCCCGTGGTCACCTATCGCTGCGCGATCGACCGCACGTCGCTCGATACCCGCATCAAGGTCAGCGACCAGGCGGAGCGCAAAGTGTGCGAGAAGGTGCTCGCGAAGCTTGGACCGCACGGCGAGTGCAAGGCCGTCGACACGCAGCCCTGCACGGGAACCTTGAAATCGCTGACGCTCGCCGACTACCAGCGCGCGCTGGCCGACAACAGCGAGCAGACCTATCAGCCGAACGTGATCGAGCAGGCCCAACAGGGCATGAGCAAGACCTGGGGTGGCGTCAGCAAGACCTGGGGTTGCGTGTCCTCGCTGTTCAAGGATTGCTGAGCCGCAGCGCGCCCCATCTTAAGCTGCCGTCTCGCGCAGCCGATTTTCCGTACCTACATGTGCGGAAACGGCTCACATGAGGATGCAGCATGCGCGCGCGCACCGTCTTACGCTCGTTATTCCGCTCGGCCCTTCTCGCCCTCGCCCTCACGCTCCTCGCACCCGGACCTGCACATCTCCCCGCGCAAGCGCGCACCGGTGAGCACGATACGCAGGTCTACGACGAAGCCTGGCGCATCGTGCGCGACAAGTTCTACGACCGCAACTTGAAGGGCCTCGACTGGGACACGGTCGGCGACCGCCATCGCGCCGACTACGCGAGCGCCAAGACCGACGCGGAGCGCTCGGCCGCGATCAACGCCATGCTGGCCGAGCTCGGCGCCTCGCATACCCACCACTACACGCGCGACGAGACCGCCTACTACGAGCTCGCCGACATCTTCTCCTACAAGCTGCGCCGCGAGATCCCGCGTTACTTCTCCGGCGACAAGATCGCCTATGCGGGCATCGGCATGTTCACCAAGGCGATCGACGGCAAGACCTTCATCAGCGCCGTGTTCCCAGGGCTGCCCGCCGACAAGGCCGGGCTCAAGCTCGGCGACGAGATCGTCTCGGCCAACGGCGCACCGTTCGAGCCCGTCGCATCGTTCCGCAACAAGGTCGGCAGTACGGTCGCCCTCAAAGTGCGCCGGGTCGAGAACGGCCCGCTCATCGACATTGCGGTGGAGCCCAAGCAGATCGAGCCGGGCGAGACGTTTGCGGCCGCGCTCAAGGACAGCGCCCGCGTCATCCATAGCAACGGCCGTCGCATCGGCTATGTCCGCATCTGGTCCTACGCCGACAGCGACTATCAGAAGGCGCTGGAGGACGTGCTGAGCGACGGCAAGCTGAAAGATGCCGACGCGCTCGTGTGGGACTTGCGCGGAGGCTGGGGCGGCGCACAGCCCTATTACCTCAACGTGTTCAATCCCTACGGGCCGACGATGACACTCACGGCCCGCGACGGCGAGGCCCATCTCGTCAACTACCGCTGGAGGAAACCCGTCGCGCTCTTGATCGACAACGGCACACGCTCGGGCAAGGAGGTTCTCGCCTACGGCTTCAAGAAGAACGGCTACGGCCCGGTGGTCGGGGAGCGCAGCGCCGGCGCGTTGCTCGCCGCTACGGCGTTTCTGCTGTCGGACGGCAGCCTCTTGATCCTCGCGGTCGAGGACGTCTCCGTCGAGGGCGAGCGGCTCGAGGGCAAAGGCGTGGAGCCGACGATTGCCGTGCCCTTCGATATCCGCTACGCGGCGGGTAAGGACCCGCAGCTCGACAAGGCTGTCGAAGTGCTCGCCGGCGGCGCTTGATCTTCTAGGTGGGAACGCTCTTCACGTTGAGCTCGACAACGATGACATTGCCCGCTGCACTCTCCGAGTTGCCGTCCGTCATCGAGCGCAATCCGTACGCGGAGTCCTTGTTGCCGACGAGCGCCTTAGGCGGCTGCGGCTTGCCGTCCTCCGAGGAGGAAAGCTCGCCGACGTAGCTCTGCTCGAGCATTCCCGGCGTGAATTCGCGCTCAGAGGGGCCGGTGACGACCCAAATCAACACGAACTTGCCGTCGAGCTCCTTCTGCGCGCCGACCTTCTTGATCTGGCCCGAATAGGTCTCCTCCGCTCCGGATCCATTCGGCTTGAAGGCGCACAGCATGTCGCGTTGCTGGCTCGGCGGGGTGGCGGCGTCCTCTCCGCTTTCGGCGAGCGTGCAGGTCAACGTTCCGAGGTTTGCCTGGGCGGCGGCAAGCGCCGGACAGGAAATCGCGCAAGCAAGCGCGAACAAGGCCCATCGCATGACGGCACCTCCGTTGTTGGGGGTGGTCTCGGGAAACGCCCAGCGCTGCAATTGGTTGCCGTGCCCGAGGCGGCGTAATGCGCGGGGCTTTACCGCGCCAGCTCCTTGAGGCCGCGGCGGATGAGCTTTGCCGTCTCCGCTTCCTCGCCCAGCTCCTTGATGGCGGCGGCGACGGCGCTCGAAGCCTGCGCCGGCGGATAGCCGAGGTTGGTCAGCGCCGACATGGCCTCGGCGGCCGCATTCCCGCGCGGGACCGAGGCGGCGCCGGCGACGTCTGCCACGTGCAAGCCGGCGACTGACAGCGCCGGGGCCTTGTCCTTCAGCTCGGCGACGATACGCTGCGCGAGCTTTTTGCCGATGCCGGGCGCCTCCTCGACGCTCGCCCAATCTCCCAGCGCAATCGCATTGGCAAGCTCGCGCGGCGACAGCGTGCCCAGAAGCGCCAGCGCCACCTTGGCGCCCACGCCCTGCACGTTCTGCAGCGTGCGGAACCAGCTCCGCTCGAGCTCGCTCGAAAAGCCGAAGAGGCGGATTGCGTCCTCGCGCACGTGGGTGTCGATGGTGAGGCTCACCTCCTCGCCGATCTTCAAATTGCGCAGTGTGCGCGCGGAGGCCTGCACCTCGTAGCCGACGCCGTTGACGTCGACGATCAAGAAGCTCTCGCCGATGGCGTCAACCTTACCCCTGAGCTTGCCGATCATCTCCACCCCCAAGGCAATAGGCATTGGGCAACAGGCAACAGGCAATAGGCAACAGGCAACAGGCAACAGGCGCTGATACCGGATGTATTGCCTATTGCCTATTGCCTATTGCCAGGCTCGCCAATCTACGCGCCCCCCGATGGTTGGCGTGGCAGATGGCGATGGCGAGCGCATCGGCCTCGTCTGCGCTCTTGCACTGCGCGCGCGGCAGGAGCAGCGCCACCATGGCGCCGACCTGATGCTTCTCCGCGTGCCCTGCTCCGACGACGGACTTCTTAACGAGGTTCGGCGGATACTCGGCGACGACGAGCCCGCCCATGGCGGGTGCCAATAAAGCCATGCCGCGCGCTTGTCCGAGTTTCAGCGTTGCCCGCGCGTTGTCGTTGACGAAGGTCTCCTCGACCGCGGCCTCCTGCGGCTTGTAGCTCGAGATAATGCTGGCGATGCCTTCGAACAGCTCGCGCAGGCGGTAGGCGAGGTCGGCGTCCGCGGTCGAGGTCAAAAGGCCGCTGCCGACGTAGCTTAGGCGCACGCCGTCGCTCTCGACGATGCCCCAGCCCGTGCGGCGCAGCCCCGGATCGATCCCGATGATGCGTATGGCCGTCCCCCTCATGGGGGTGACATAGCACGGGACCTGATTCGTTCCTTACCCGTTTCCGGCGCCCCTCCGCGACGGCTCCCCCCGCCAGGTACACTTCACTGGTTGGCAATGCGTGCAGGGCGCCCTACCTCTTCAGCGCATGCTGCGCTGAGGAGGACGCCATGGCCACGCAAGCACCTACCGCCGAGCTCGGGCACAAGGCGCCCCCCTTCACGCTGCCGGCTACCGACGGCAAGACCTACAGCCTCGCCGACGTCAAGGGTGAGCGCGGCACGCTCGTCATGTTCATCTGCAATCACTGCCCCTACGTGCAGGGCTCCATCGACCGCGCCATCGCCGATGCCAAGGCGCTCGAGCCGCTCGGCATCAAAACGGTCGCGATCTGCTCCAACGACGCCGCGAGCTACCCAGAGGACTCCTTTTCCAACATGCGCGCCTTCGCCAAGCAGCACGGCTTCCCCTTCCCCTACCTGCACGACGAGACGCAGAAGGTCGCACGCGCCTACGGTGCGGTGTGCACGCCCGACTACTTCGGCTTCAACGACAAGCTCGAGCTCGTTTACCGCGGACGCCTCGACGAGGGCCGCACCGAGCCCCCGCGCAAAAGCGCCAAGCGCGAGCTCCTGGAGGCGATGACCTTTGTCGCAAAATCGGGCAAGGCGCCCGCCGAGCAGGCGCCCTCGGTCGGCTGCTCGATAAAGTGGAAGTGAGTTCTGCCGCTCGAGGACTCTCCCACCGCGCGGCAAATGCTCGTATTGATGGGCTGCCCGCGGGGGCCTAGTTTCACTGGGAATTTAGGGTTTTGATCTACGTCTTTCGCAGCTTCACGTACGCGCATTGAGATCGTGCGGCCTATGACCCTGAACGGACGAGACAAGACGATCGCAATCCGCGGCCGGCGCCGGGCGCCGTCGCTTGCCGGTCTCCCCTCCGCGCTCGCAGGCGACATCGCCTTCCGCATTTTCTGCACGCCGGAGCTGTCGCAGTACCGCTCCTCCGATCACGACATCCTCACCGAGCGAGCGCGCTTCCATCTGCGCAACGCCACCTGGGAGCGCGCGCCGACGCCCGTGGGCGAAGTGCAGGCCTACGTGTTCGAGCCGGACGCAGAGAGCCGCGGCACCGTGCTCTTGGTTCATGGCTGGACCAGCGAGGCCTCGTTCATGACGGCGTTCATCGAGCCCTTGCGCCGCTCGGGCCTGCGCGTCATCGCCTTCGACTTTCCCGCGCACGGCTTGAGCCCCGGACGGCGCACCAACCTCGCCGAATGCGCCCGCGCGCTTTACGGCGTGTGCCAGCACTACGGCCCGATCTACGCCGCCGTCGCGCATTCGTTCGGCGGCTTCGTCTCGCTGCTCGTCGCCGAGGGCGGCCCGCCCATGCCGCGCGCAACGCCGATCGAGCGCTTCGTGCTGCTCGCCTGTCCCAATCGGCTGTCCGACGTCACCCGCGATTTCGGGGGCCGACTCGGCCTCGGATCGCGCGGCCAGCGCGCCTATGAGCATCACCTGGAGCGCGTCGGCCACCGGCCGGTGGCGACGTTCTCGTCCTGCGCGCTGCTGCGCAAGGTCGGAGCGCCCGCGCTCGTTATGCACGGCCGCGACGATTCCGATGTCCCCATCCGCAACGCCGAGGAGATCGCCGCCGCCTGCCCCTCGGCGCGACTCATGTCCTTCGATGGCCTCGACCACCGCACGCTGCTCTTTGCCCCGCCGGTGTTCCGCGCGGTGATGATGGAGCTTGCGCCCTCCCACGCGCTGCGTGACGCGGCGCCGCCTCCCGCCCCTCCCGAGCAGGAACCCCCGTGCGCTGACGCGCGCGCTTGAGGGCCTAACGCGCACCCGCCTTCGCCCCCCTGAGACAATTGGCCCGCCTGCGCTTGACCCCGATCAACCGGAGCGCGGCGCCCGCCCGCTAGCCTTCCCCGCAGAATCAGGCGCAGGGGGGATTCAAGATGCTCGCGCTCGCCGACAACCCGGTTGCTCAATCGTTTCTCGGCTGCCTCGCGCGCGCCAAGCACGTGACGAAGCCCTTCGACTATTGGCTGCTCAAGGGCGCGCTGCCCGAAGCGGACGTGGACGGCATCCTCGCGCTTCCCGTCGCAGCCCCTGCCGACGCCGTGTTCAACGGCCGTCGCGAGACCAACAATGCGCAGCGCATGTTCTTCGGCCGCGAGGCGCAGGAGCAGTTTGCGGTGTGCCGCCGTGCGGTGGACGGCTTCAAGGATGCGCGCGTCATTTCGGTGATAGAGAGGGCGACCGGCGCGCGGCTCAAGGGCACTCGGCTCCGGATCGAGTATTGCCAGGACGGCCCCGGCTTCTGGCTCGAGCCGCATACCGACATTTCGGTGAAGAAGTTCACCATGCTGATCTACCTGTCGGACAATCCCGGCCTGCGCCTTGCCGGCACGGACATCCACGAGGGGCCGCCCGATTTCAAATACGTGACCTCGGCGCCCTACGGGCGAAACCTCGGCGTGATCTTCATCCCGGCGCACAACACCTGGCACGGCGTCGGCCACCATCCGGTCTCGGGCTTGCGCAAGTCGATCATCGTCAACTACGTGGGCCCGGAGTGGCGCGACGCCTTCGAGCTCGCGTGAGCGAAGCTGCGGCACCTGACATCGTTTCGTCGCAGGAAGGACGCTAGGGTGCGCGCGCACCGCATCGGGGTGCGACTACGCGCGGGGAAACTTTGGCAAATTCCACCTTCACTATGCTGCCGTTCGCCGAGGCGGTGGAGCGGCTTCATCTTCCCGCGCATTTCAGTGAGCACACCTTCGTTAGATATGACGAGGCCAATCTCAAGGTGCGCTACTACGAGAAGAGCGGAGTTATCGAGGGCGACATCGATCTCGACGCCCTCTGCTATCGGGACAATGTCGCAGGCATTTTCGCCAAGCAGGACCTGACGGTCACCGGCACCATCTTCAATTGGGAGATCGACACCACGGCGGCCTTCCTTGCTGTCGGCCGCGACCTCAAATGCAAGAATCTCATTGCCGGCTGCGCGGACATTCGCGTGCGCGGCGACCTCACGGCCGACGGCGTGATCGTCGCCACCTACAATCACGGCTATATGGAGATATCGGGCGATGTCATAGCCAAGTATCTCATCATCGACGATCACACGACCATCGTGGGCCGCAACGTAAAGGCGGCAGGGTGGAAAGAGGCCGCGAACGCCATCGTGGAGCTTCCCGATAGCGACTGGCCGAGCGAGATCCGGCCCGAGTTCAGGGACGAGTTCTTCGATAAAGAAGGCGGTATGCGGTGCGGCAACGGCAACGTCGAGCTGGTGCAGGCGCTGCTTGCGGGCCGCGACATTCTGCGCGCCCGTGATTGAGCGGCGGCCTAAGCCGCCGTCAGCTTCCTCAGGACTTCCTCGGAAACCTCGAAGTTCGCGAACACGTTCTGCACGTCGTCGTCGTCGTCGAGCGCGGCCAGCATCTTCATGATCGAGTGCGCCTTCTCCTCGTCGACCTGGGTCGTGAGGTTGGGCTTCCACACCACCTTGACGCTGCTTGCTTCCCCGAGCTTCTCCTCCAGCGCAGCAGCGACGGTGCCGAGGCTGTCGAAGGGGCACACGATGACGTGGCCGTTGGCGTCCGAGGTCACATCGTCGGCGCCGGCCTCGATGGCGGCCTCGAGCATGGCATCCGCCGAGGCGGCGCTCGCCGGATAGGTGATCTCGCCCACGTGGGCGAACATGTGCGAGACCGAGCCCGTGGCGCCGAGGTTGCCGCCGTACTTGGTGAACACGGCGCGCACTGCGCCACCCGTGCGGTTGCGGTTATCGGTGAGGGCTTCGGCGATGACGGCGACACCACCCGGGCCGTAGCCCTCGTAGCGGATGGCCTCGAAGGTCTCGGCGTCGCCGCCCGCGGCCTTCTTGATCGCGCGCTCGATGTTGTCCTTCGGCATGTTCTCCGCGCGCGCTGCCTGGATGGCGAGGCGCAGCCGCGCGTTCATGGAGGGATCGGGCACGCCGTGCTTGGCCGAGACGGTGATCTCGCGCGCGAGCTTGGAGAAGAGCTTCGCCTTGGCCGCATCCTGGCGGCCCTTGCGGTGCATGATGTTCTTGTATTGGGAGTGACCGGCCATAGCTTTCTCGTCGCGCGCGGGTGACTCGGGCCTTATTGCGCGAGAGGGCCCCTCAGGGTCAAGGGCCGACGATCGCACGTCCCGGCGCCCCCTTCACCTCTCCCAGAGGGAGAGGTGAGAAGCCTGGCCGCTAAGCGCTAATGCTATTCAGCCCAAAACGCGGGCGCGGCGGGCTCCAGGTTCGGCCCCATGCGGAACGCCGAGCACGCGCGCGCAAGTCCCGTCGCATCGTCGATGTCGACCGCAAGACCCGAGAGCGTGCCAGCTCCGCCCGCCGGCTCGAAGCGCTGGCGCGGGATCTTGGTCAGGAAGCGGTTGATCGGCTCCTCGATGTCCATGCCGAGCACGGAGTTGTAGTCCCCGCACATGCCGATGTCGGAGATGAAGGCGGTGCCGTTCGGCAGCACGCGGTGGTCGGAGGTAGGCGCGTGCGTGTGCGTGCCGACGACGGCGGAGGCGCGTCCGTCGACGAAGTAGCCGAGCGCCTGCTTCTCGCTCGTCGCCTCGGCGTGGAAATCGATGACGATGGCGTCGGCGCCGTGCTTCAAGCGGCAGGCGGTGAGCTCGGCGTCGACGGCCCGGAACGGGTCCTCGAGCTCGGGCATGAAGATGCGGCCCATGGCGTTGACGACCAGCACGTCGGCGCCCGAGGCCGTCTTGAATAGACCAGACCCTCGCCCCGGCGTCCCCGGCGGATAGTTGATGGGCCGCAGGAGGCGCGGCTGGCGCTCGATGAACACGAGCGCCTCCTTCTGGTCGAAGGCGTGATTGCCGAGGGTCACCACATCGGCGCCGGCCTCGAGGATCTCGTCGAGGATCGGCTCGGTGATGCCGAAGCCGCCGGCTGCGTTCTCGCCGTTGATAGCGACGAAATCGAGGGCGTAGCGGCGGCGCAGATCGGGCAGCGCCTCGAGCACCACCTGGCGGCCCGAGCGGCCGACGATATCGCCGAGAAAGAGGAAACGCATTATTTCCCCCCCCCCTTGTGGGGGAGGGTTAGGGAGGAGGGGATCGCAGAAGATTGGACGCGGAGTTTCCCCCCACTCCTAACCCCCCACCAGGGGGAGGGGAAAAGCTTGGAAATCGGGTCCTGCATGTTCACTCGCGGCAGCGCAACGGGCCCGACGGCGTCAGCACCCAGTCGACCCGCTGGTCATAGTCGAGATGGGGCACCGCGTCGACCTTAAGCTCATCGTAAGCAATGCCGACGGCGATGATGGGCTTTTTGGCGCGCAGGCCGGCGAGCGAGCGGTCATAGAAGCCCCCGCCGTAACCGAGCCGGTAACCTTGAGCGTCGAACGCCAAGAGCGGCACCAGCACGATGTCCGGCTCCAGCGCCGCGCGCGACGGCAGCGGCTCGGCAATGCCCCAGGTGCCGCACCCCATTGCATCTCCTGGGGCCCAAGCGCGGAACAGGAGCGGCTTGCCCTTGCCCTGCATAACCGGGAGCGCGAGCCGGAAGCCTTCGCGGGCCAAGCGCTCGAGAAGCGGACCGGCGTCGATCTCGTCCTTAATGGCCGAGAAGCCGGAGACGATCGAACCCGCAGAGGGCTTGAGGAAGCCGATTCCGTGCTCGGCGAGCCTCGACCCGGCGCCTTTGCCGTGCTGTGCATAGGCCGCCGAACGGCGGGCGAGCGCCCGGGTTCTTTCTGCCCGTTTTTCGTCCGCCATCATCGGGAACGAGAGATAATTGCCGCGGTGGCCGTCGAAGCGGATGATCCCGCGTGGTCCCTACGAGAAGTAGGTGGGCGCCGTTTGTCCGAGGCCACGGCCCCGGTCAGGGACAGCTCCCGTGCGGATCTTATAGGCCCCGGGGAACATATGTGCTTCTAACGCGCCCCGCAGCACGTGGAAATGTAGACGATACGGGCAAGATTTCCAGATGCGTTCTTTTCGGCGCACCCGCTTGACAGCAGAAAACGCGTAACTGGTGCGGGGATCTCAGCCTTCGACGGGTGCGGTAGCCCGGCGCCTATGCTCGGCGCGGATCGCCTCCTGCTCGCGCCGCTCGGCGGCGGCTTCCCGGGTGAGTTCCTTGGCCGGCTCCTTCGCGGGCTCGCGTGCCGGCTCCTGGCTAGCACCCGCCCCTTGCTTCTCCGCAAGCGCGGCGCGCGCGTCCCAAAGCTCGTCCGCGATGAGGAGGGCCGCCATCAGCAGCAGACGCTCCTCGCCGGCATTGCCGAACTGGCGGTTGAGCTCCTCGACCCGGCCTTTGAGGAAGGCCGCGAGCTCGCCGAGCCGCGCCTCCTCGCCCTCGCCGCAATCGAAGCGGTACGAGCGACCAAATACGGTGACTGCGACCTGCCCCATCGGCTTTCCGGCGTTGTGGCGCGCGAAGAAATAGCGATTTCGAGGCTTCAGGAGCCGTTTTGCAGCACGTTATGCAGCGAGTCTAGAACCCAATCAATGCGGTTGACCGCCTCCGCGCGCCGCTGCTCAAGCGCCGCAATGCGCCCGTTTGCCTCGGCAAGTTGGCCTTTCAGGCGCTCACACTCGCGCTCCAGCGACTTGATGCGCTGGACCTGGCGATCGGCCGAATCGAAGCCTGCGATAGGCCGCTCACCCGTCCGCCGCGCCGCCGGGCGCTTGCCTTTACGCGGAACCCGCTCA
Source organism: Hyphomicrobium sp. (assembly GCA_035517115.1). GTDB lineage: Bacteria > Pseudomonadota > Alphaproteobacteria > Rhizobiales > Hyphomicrobiaceae > Hyphomicrobium_A. Next base: position 7,894 of record DATIZL010000038.1, on the reverse strand, counting down.
GCCATCCCTTTGCCCTCCGGCGCACGCCTTGAAGCCCTCGGCACTGCACGGCTGCTTCCCTTCGAACTTAGGTGGCGGCGCTCCGGGCCGCAACAAGCGAGCCTGAGAACCCCGCTGCCCCCAACAGGATTCTAAAATCGTGCCTTCTCGATGACCGCTTTGCCGCGCGAGCCGCCGCATTGACAGGGAACGGCCGTGCGTCCAGTTAATGGCCCCTTCAATTTTGCATGCCTATGCGGCGTGCCTGCATGTGTGAAAAAACGACAAGCCTTGAGGAGGCTAAGATGGCTGTGAAGGTCGCGATCTCGGGATTTGGCCGCATCGGCAGGAACGTGCTGCGCGCGGCCGCCGAGGCCAAGCGCCGCGACCTCGAGTTCATCGCCATCAACGACTTGGTGCCGGCCAAGGACAACGCGCACCTGTTCAAATACGACAGCGTGCACGGCACCTTTCCGGGCGAGGTGAAGGTCGAGGGCAACGCCATCGACGTGGGGCTCGGCGCCCCCATCAAGGTGCTGGCCGAGAAGGACCCTGCGAAGCTGCCGTGGAAGGACCTCGGCGTCGACATCGTCATGGAATGCACGGGCATTTTCACCGACAAGGACAAGGCCAAGGTGCATCTCGACGCCGGTGCCAAGCGCGTGCTCGTCTCCGCGCCTTCGAAAGGCGCCGACCTCACCGTCGTCTACGGCGTCAACCACGAAAAGCTGAGCGGCGAGCATAAAGTCGTGTCGAACGCCTCGTGCACGACGAACTGCTTGGCCCCCGTTGCCAAGGTCTTGAACGACCTCGTCGGCATCCAGTCGGGTTACATGACGACGATCCACGCCTACACCAACGACCAGCGCATTCTCGACCAGGCGCACAAGGACATGCGGCGTGCGCGTGCGGCTGCGCTGTCGATGATCCCGACCTCGACAGGCGCCGCTGCGGCGGTGGGGCTGGTGCTGCCGGAGCTCAAGGGCAAGCTCGACGGCACGGCAATCCGCGTGCCCACGCCCAACGTGTCGGTGGTGGATTTGAAGTTCCTGCCCGGCCGCGAGACGACGGTCGCCGAGATCAACAAGGCCATGCAGCACGCGGCGGCCCAGCAATTGAAAGGCATCCTCGGCTACGTGACGGACGAGCTCGTCTCCATCGACTTCAATCACTCGCCCTACTCGTCGAACTTCGACTCGACGCAGACGCAGATCGTCGGCGGGCGCTTGGCGCGCGTGCTCGCCTGGTACGACAACGAGTGGGGCTTCTCCAACCGCATGCTCGACACCGCGGTGGCCATGGGCAAGCTGCTTTAGCGATTTCCGGCGGCAACGGTTGGCGCTTCACCTCTCCCGTCCATGCGGAGCACGGCTTCGCCATGACGGGAGAGGTGGATTGCGTGGACCTCAGGCGGCGGCGGGGAGGAGATCGGCGAAGACGAAGCCGTCGCGCGTCTCGATCACGCCGCTGCGCACCTCGATTGATTGCGCGAACATCGGCCCCGCCGAAACGCAGGTGTGGAACTCGCCGTTCTCCCCGCAGGGATCGACGCCCGCCGGCAGCTCCGCGAGCAGCGTACGGTCGAAGGCGCGGCCGGCAAAGCTCGCGGGAAGCTTCTTGGGATCAACGCAGGTGAGGTGCGCCTTGAGCCCGCCCGCGATCATCTCCTCCGCGAGAGAGCGCGTCTCGCGCCCCCATAGCGGAAACAGCGGCGTAATCCCGCTGCCCGCGAGCTTCGCTTCACGATAAGCGCGGATGTCCTCCAGGAAGAGGTCGCCGAACGCCATGGCCTCGATCCCACGCGCCTTCTGCTCCGTCACGAACGCGCCCAAGCGGGCCTCGTAGGCCTCGTTCGGGCACGGCCACGGGATCTCGATGACGTGGAGCGGCAGCCCGGCAGCTGCGGCCTGAGCCTCCAGCAGCGCGCGCCGCACCGCGTGCATGGCGACGCGGTCGAAGGCTTCGTTGACGGTGGTGAAGAGGCCCACGACCTCGATCCCCGGTGTCTGCCGCAGCACGTAGAGCGTCCACGCGGAATCTTTGCCCGTGCTCCAGCTCAGCAGCGTTTTCATGCTCGCCCCCGCGTTGCGCTCATTCCGAGCCCCGGCTATTCCCTCGCACGATGGCAGACTTTCGCAACATCGTCATCTTGACCGGCGCCGGCCTCTCGGCCGAGTCGGGGCTTGCGACCTTTCGCGACAAGGATGGCATCTGGGCCAAGTACGACTACCGCGAGGTGGCGACGCCCGAGGGCTTCCGCGCCAACCCGCGGCTCGTGCACGAGTTCTACAACCAGCGCCGGCGTGGGCTCAAAGGCGTCGCACCGAACGCGGCCCACCTCGCGCTCGCCAGGCTCGAGCGCGAGCATAAGGGCACCGTCAGCGTCGTCACCCAGAACATCGACCCGCTGCACGAGGCCGCGGGTACGCGCAACCTCATCCACATGCACGGCGAGCTTCTGCGGGCGCTGTGCGCGCTGTGCGAGGCGCGCCGTCCCTGGGCGGGCGATCTCGACACGGGCACCGTCTGCTCCGCCTGCGGCAAGTCCGGCGGCATGCGCCCCGACGTCGTCTGGTTCGGCGAGATGCCCTATGAGATGGACCGCATCTACGAGCTTCTCTCCCGCGCCGACCTCTTTCTTTCCATCGGCACCAGCGGCAACGTCTATCCCGCCGCCGGCTTCGTCGCTGTGGCGCAGGAAAACGGCGCGCATACGGTGGAGCTCAACCTCGAGCCCTCGGAGGGCGCGAGCCTCTTCCGCGAGGCGATCCATGGCCCGGCGACGCAGGTCGTGCCCGCTTATGTGGAGCGGCTGCTTGCGTTGCGCTGATTGCAGCTCACGAGGACGGAGACGCCTGCAGGAACTTGAACGGTTCTGCCGGCTCGAACTTGGAGGCGGCGTTTCCGGAGAACACCTTGCCGCCGGCGAGCGTCAGCTTGGTGACCGGCGCTCCTTGCGCGAAGTTGAGATCGGATAACGGCACCCAGAATGCATTGGGGCTCGTTGCGGAATCGAACAGATAGATCAGGTGCTTCTGGTCGGCCACCGTGCGCCATAGCGTCGAGGCGTTGTTCGGCTCGCCCGGCGTCGTCAGTCCGAAGGGCGTGCTGACGGCGCGCATGACGCTCATCACGCCGGCCATGGCCTGGTTGACGTAGCTGCCGTCGGGCAGCGCCGTGACCAGAGACTTGTTGGACTCCTTGGGCAGCGACTTGATGAAGAAGGACGTGCGGACGAAACGGTCCTCGGGCTTGATCGTACCGGGCAGGAACGTGTTGCCGCCGATCGCTTCCCAGTAAGCGTTGAGCGCCGCCTGCTGGTCCATCGGCGGCTCGTTGGTCATCACCTGAAACTGCTTGCCGTGATGCACATCGAGTTTGCCTTTGATGTACTCGAACACGGCCGAATCGCCGCTCGCGTCTGAAATCGATAGGTGCAGCTCGGCCGGGGAGCCGTTCGGCAGTGCAGGGGCGAGCATCGCGAACGGATCCTTGCTCCAATCGGTGACCGCCTCGGCGACCGTCGCATAGTTGTCCAGCATGTACTGGGCCCATGTCGACACCGACATCAGCGGCCGGCCGTCCGGCTTTCCGTAATCCGCATCCGAGAGATAGAGCAGATTGGCAACGAAGCCCTTCTCGTTCATGCCATCGGTCGTGGCTTTGTCGTAGCCGGCGACGGTGACGCTGCCGTACTTGGAAACCCATTTCGCCGAATTGGGCCCAGCCGCACCATCTCGCTGCATGCCGCGCGGGAAGACCCAGAGGTTGGAGGAGATGTCCTCCATCCAATCCATGTTGCGCCCCGTGATGACGAGCCCGTCCGAGCCGAGGTAGACCGCACGCGTGCAGGCTTCAATGGACTGGGGTGCGAGGCCGATGACGGCGGTGGTGACGGCGGCGCAACCAAACAGCTTCCAGCCAGGCATTGGGCTCTCCTAAGCGCGGCAAATGAGGCCGCAACCCTAGCGTCAAGCCCAAAAAATCGAAGTGAAGGCGCTCGTTCAAATTTTACCGAAGCGATGTTCGGAGCTTGAACATCAAGCTCGCCGGAACACGGCGACGGTCTCGACGTGGGGCGAGTAGAGGAACTGATCGATCGGCGTCACCGCCTCGAGCTTGAACCCGCCGTCGATCAGGATGCGCGCATCGCGCGCGAGCGTCGCCGGGTTGCAGGAGACGGCGATAACCGTCTGCACCTTCGAGCCGGCAAGCGCGGCGGCCTGTGCGGCGGCACCGGCGCGCGGGGGATCGAACACCACTGCCTCGAACCCCTCGAGCTCCTTGCCCGCCAGCGGCTCGCGGAAAAGATCGCGCACCTTCGTGTCGATGGGCTTCAAGCCCGGCGCGCGCTTCGCTGCCCCCTGCAGGGCGGCGATCGCCTGCTTGTCGCCGTCGACCGCGAGCACGGGCGCGCGCTCGGCGAGTGGAAACGTGAACGTGCCGAGCCCGCAGAAGAGGTCGGCCACGCGCTTTGCTCCGGCGGCCGCCGCCGTAACGAGACGCACCATCTCGGCTTCCGCCGCGGGAGCCGCCTGCAGGAACGCGCGCGGAGGAAGCACCACATTGGCCTCGCCGAAACGCACCGCCGGGACGGTGCTCTGGTAGAGCGCGTCGCCGGCGACAGTCACGCGTGCAAGGCTCGCCGCGGCAGCCTCGCGCGCCAGACGCTCGCGGATCTCCGGAGGAAGCTCGGCCGGCAGATCCTCGAGCGCCACGTCGAGCCCGTTGGCGGCGAGCGTCACCGTGAGCCGCACCGGAAATTTTTGCGTGACGAGCGGTTCGACGAGACGCTTCAGGCCCGGCAGCGTGCGCACGATCGCAGAAGCCGTAACCGGGCACTCCTGCAGATCGACGATCTCGTGCCCTCTCGCCTCGAAAAAGCCGAGCACGATCCCGCGCCCGGTGCGGCGCGCGGAGAAGGTGGCGCGGCGGCGCGCGCCGAGCCCTACCATAACCACATGCCCGACGGGCGCCAGGATGCCGCGTGCGCCGAAGGCGGTCGCCACGCTGTCGCGCTTCCACGCGAGGTAGGTGCCGCGCTCCACGTGTTGCAGCGCGCACCCGCCGCAGTGTGTGAAGTGGCGGCACACGGGCGCGACGCGATTGGGGCTTGGCGAAAGCACGGCGATCAGCCGCGCGCGCTCGCCGCGCACCTCGGCCTGCACGCGCTCGCCGGGCAGCACGTAGGGCACGAACACCGGCCCGGTCGGCGTGTCGGCCACGCCGTCGCCCTGGGCGCCGAGCCGCGCGATGTCCAAAGCTTGAGTGTCACCCATCGCAGCGCGCGCCGAGCAGGTATTCCTCGTTTCCCGACCCCCCTTTTATGGGAGAGGGCACGACGCCGGCAATGCGCCAGCCGCTTTGCGCGCTGAGCCATGCGGTTACGGTGTCCACGGCCTGCTGGCGTGCCGCCGCTTCGCGCACGATGCCGCCCTTGCCGACGCCGCCGCGGCCGACCTCGAACTGCGGCTTGATGAGCGCGACGAGCCACGCGCCGGGCTTAGCCAGCGCCAGCGCCGGGGACAGCGCCTTGGTGAGCGAGATGAAGCTCACGTCGGCGACGATGGCGGCAACCGGCTCGGGGATCAGCGTGGGTGTGAGCGAGCGCGCATCGCAGCCCTCGAAGGAGACGACGCGGGGATCATCGTGCAGGCTCGCGTGCAATTGGCCGTGCCCTACGTCGACGGCGTAGACCTTCTTGGCGCCGCGCTTCAACAGCACCTCCGTGAAGCCGCCGGTCGAGGCGCCGACGTCGAGCGCGATGAGGCCCGAGGGATCGAACTCGAAGCTTGCCAGAGCGGCAGTGAGCTTAGCGCCCCCGCGCGAGACCGCCGGTGCTCCGGCCTCCCGCAACGTCACCACCTCGCTCTCGTCGACTTCGGCGCCGGCTTTGGTGCACAGCTCGCCGTCGACCAAGACCTTGGCACCTTTGATGAGGTCGCGCGCGCGCGATCGCGTAGGGGCAACGCCGCGCTCGACAAGAACGAGATCCAACCGCTTCCGCATGGAGGGAAGTTTACGCTAATCTGGCGGCGCCACTCAAAACCCCCTTGTCGATTTTCCCCTGGAGGCCTCCATGAGACGCGCGCTCGCCGCCACATTCATCGTCCTGTCGCTCGCGGCCTGCGGCGACAACGGGCAACCGGCCTCCAAGGACAAAGCCCCGGCGCCGGAGGCGAGCGCACGCACGCCTTCGCCCGCGGGCGCCAAGGTGACGATCCTCGAGCCCAAGGACGGCGCCACGGTGAAGAGCCCGGTGACGGTGAAGTTCGGCGCCGAAGGCGTGGAGGTCGTGCCGGCGGGGACCGACAAACCCCACAGCGGCCACCATCATCTGCTGATCGACGCCAAGCTCGAGGAGCTCAACGCGCCCATCCCGGCGGATGCCAACCACATCCACTACGGCAAGGCGCAGACCGAGGCGCAGGTCGAGCTGAAGCCCGGCAAGCATACGCTGCAGGACGTGTTCGGCGACAAGAACCACATCCCGCACGACCCGCCGCTGGAATCGGGCGTGATCACCATCACCGTGGAGTGAATTTCCCTCTCCCCATTCTTATGGGGAGAGGGTTAGGGTGAGGGGCAGACTCTTGCTCCCGACCTCATGCCTTTCATGCGCGGCACTCAGCCTTGGCGAACCAATCGCTCGCGCGTGCTCCGCTCTCGACTGACGAAGGCGGAGCAAAGACTGTGGGATGCGTTGCGCAATCGACAGTTGAGCGGCTGCAAATTTGTCCGGCAGACCGCCATCGGCCCCTACTTCGCGGACTTCGCGTGCCGAGAACGGAAGCTAATCATCGAGGTCGATGGTGCCACGCATGGAACCGACGGCGAATTGACCGCCGACGCGGCGCGCGTCGATGCGCTCATGCTTATGGGCTACCGTGTTTACCGGGTCACCAATGAAGAAGTCGAGTGCAACCTCGAAGGTGTGCTGGCTTCGATCCTCAAGGAGCTTGGCGGTTGAGGTAGCGCTTTGCGGCTGCCCCTCACCCTGACCCTCTCCCCGCAAGCGGGGAGAGGGAATTCAAACGCGGCTCGCTGGCGGCGCCAATCGTACTGGGACGATATCGACCCTACCCACGCCAAAGCCATGTTTGCAAAGGTGCGCTTCAACGGCATCAATGAATTCTTTTCCAATCTTCGACTCCGACCAGCCATGCTCGCAAAGGTCGGTGCCTATTTCCAGAGTGTCGATGGAAGGTCCTATATCGTCCTTCACGACGCGCCTAAGTTGCACGGCATGGTTATGTTCAAATGTTGAATGTGGGAGCCTCATGTCAGTCTCCATGACTACATGGGAATGGAGTTGAGCTGCATCGCGGCTTCTGTCAACCCAACGCGTATTTGAGCTGGACGGGGCTTCGCTGATTAAGCGCGGGCCTGCGGGGCTAGTGCCTCGCGTCCCAGTGCCCCCAGCACGGTGGCGACGATGCCGGAGGCGTTCAAGCCGGCCTGCTCGTACATCTGCTCGGGCTTGCCGTGGTCGATGAAGGTGTCGGGCAGCACCTTTGCGCGCACCTTCAAGCCCCGGTCGAGGAGCCCGCTGTCGGCGAGAAGCTGCAGCACGTGGCTGGAAAAGCCGCCGATCGAGCCCTCCTCCACCGTCACCAACACCTCGTGGTTGCGCGCGAGCTGGCGGATCAGGTCCTCGTCCAGGGGCTTGGCAAAGCGCGCATCCGCCACCGTGGTCGATAAACCGAAGGCGGCGAGCTGCTCGGCGGCTTTCAGGCATTCGGATGCACGCGCACCGAGCGACAGCAGCGCCACCGTGCTTCCCTCGCGCAGGATGCGGCCCTTGCCGATGGCGAGCGGCTGCCCTTCCTCGGGCAGCTCCACGCCCAAGCCTTCCCCGCGCGGATAGCGCACGGCGCTCGGGCGGTCGTCGATCGCCGCGGCGGTCGCCACCATG
>DATIZL010000037.1:0-10745 GCA_035517115.1 Hyphomicrobium sp. | reverse complement strand
CTGCACATGTTGAGCATGGTCACGTTGGTCGCGAGCACCTGGCCATAGATCTCTTGCAGACCCTCCGCGCGCGCGTAGGCGATGAGGTGTTGCATCAGCCGCCATCCGAGCCCCTTCCCCTTGAGGTCGGAGCGCACGAGGATCGCGAACTCGGCGCGCACATAGTCGGGCTCGGCGATGAGGCGGGCGATGCCCAACAGCTCGCCGTCGGGTACCGAGAGCGCGATGAAGGCCATCTCGCGCGCGTAGTCGACCTGCGTCATGCGAGCGAGAAACTTGTGCGACAAGTCGGGCCGCGCCGTGAAGAAGCGCATGCGCACGTCCTCGGGCGACATGCGCTCGAAGAAGCGGGGATAGAGCGCCTCGTCCTCCGGGCGAATGGGCCTCAGCAGCACGCGGCCGACGTCTCCGGCCGTCTCCTCCTTCTCCCACTCGACCGGATAGGGACGCACGCTCATGGGGCGGCGCGGCTCCGCCGTCTGATCGGCGACGCGCACGCGCGCATCGAGCGCGATGCAGCCGTGCTCGTCGGCCAACAGCGGATTGATGTCGAGCTCGCGGATCTCGGGATGATCGGTCACGAGGTAGCTGACGCGCACGAGCGCCTGCGCAATCGCGGCGATATCGGCGCGCGGCCGGTCGCGGTAGCCCGCGAGCAGCCGGCTTATGCGCGTCTCGTCGATGAGCCGGGCGGCGAGCTTGAGGTCGAGCGGCGGCAGGGCGTGCGCGGTGTCGGCGATCACCTCCACCGCGGTGCCGCCGGCGCCGAACATCATCAGGGGCCCGACGGTTTGGTCCTCGCTCACGCCGACGATGAGCTCGTGCGCGTGCGGGCGCACGATCATCGGCTGAATAGTAAAGCCGCGCAGCAGGGCCTTGGGAAGCGCGGCGTGCACTTTCGCCAGCATGGTGCGCGCGGCTTCGCCCGCCTCCTGCGGGGTCTTGATGGCAAGGTGGACGCCGCCGACGTCGGACTTGTGCGAGATGTCGTCGGACAGGATCTTCAGAACGCAGGCATTCTCGTGCTTGAGGATGTCGGCCGCGATCACCTCCACGGAGGCGGCATCGGCCGCCGTCTCCGTGCGCACGACCGGGATACCGTAGCTCGCAAGCAGGCCCTTGGCCTCGACCTCCGACAGGACCTTGCGCTTGTCGCGCAGCGCAGCCGCAATGATGGCGCGCGCGCGGTCGCGATCGAAATTCAAGCCCCCCGGCAGCGAAGGGGGCGTCTGCATGAGCTCGTCCTGTGCGCGCTTGTAGTGGACGAGCTGCATGAAGCCGCTCACCGCGGCGTCGGGCGTCTCGAAGGTGGGAATGCCGGCAGCGGCGAAGCGCTTGCGGCTCGCCGCGGCGGCGCCGTCGCCGAGCCAGTTGGTGAGCAGCGGCTTTGCCCGCTTGCGCTCCGCGTTGCGCCGCTTGTTCGCCTCGACGATGACCTCCGCGGCGGCTTCGCTGGAGGCGAGCGCAGTGGGGCAGTTCATGACCAGCACGGCGTCGCTGCTGTCGTCGGCGAAAACGGCATCGAGCGCGTCGCGGTAGCGCGGAGGGCCGGCGTCGCCGATGATGTCGACGGGATTGGCCTTCGACCAGGTCGGCGGAAGCACGCGGTCGAGCGCCTGCCTCGTCGCCGGCGACAGCTCGGCGAGGCGTCCCCCGAGATCGGCCAGCGTGTCGGTCGCCAGCACCCCGGCGCCGCCGCCATTGGTGAGGATCGTCAAACGCTCCCCCGTGAGCGCCGGCGCCTGGGACAGGATCTCGGCGGCGTCGAACAGCTCGCCCAGCTCTTTGACGCGCAGGAGCCCGGCGCGGCGGAAAATGGCGTTGTAAGCGGCGTCCGAGCCCGCCAGCGCTCCCGTATGCGACATGGCGGCCCTGGCGGCCGCAGCGTTGCGCCCTGCCTTCAGCACGATCACCGGCTTCGCGCGGGCGGCGCGGCGGGCGGCCGACAAGAACTTCGGCGCCTGCGTCAGCTGCTCCATGTAAAGCAGGATCGCGCGGCTTTGCGTATCGCCGGCGAGATAGTCGAGCAGGTCGCCGAAATCGACATCCGCCATGTCGCCCAGGGAGACGACGTGCGAGAAGCCGATGCCGCGCGAGCTCGCCCAATCGATGATGGCGGTGATGAGCGCGCCCGATTGCGACAGGAAGGCGAGGTCGCCCTTGAGCGGCATGCGGTGGCTGAAGCTGGCGTTGAGCCCGATCTCGGGCAAGATGAGGCCGAGACAGTTCGGGCCCTGGATGCGCAGGCAGGAGGGTTGAGACGCCCTCAGCATCTCGGCGCGCAGCTCCCCGCCCACCCCGGCGGTGATCACAACCGCCGCACGCGTCCCCTTGGCGGCGAGCTGTGCGATCAGCCCGGGAACCGCGGCCGGTGGGGTCGCGATCACGCCGAGGTCGGGCACACCGGGAAGAGCGGCAATCGTCGGATAACAGGGCGCACCGTTGATGGTGGAGTGGTGCGGATTGACGAGCCATATGGGCCCGGCAAATCCGCCCGCGGCGAGATTGGCCGTCACGATCGCCCCGACGCTCGCCGGCTCGGGGCTCGCGCCGATGAGGGCCACCGACTTCGGCGCCAGCAGCTTGTCAAGGTTGCGTATGGTCATGATTGGCCCGCCTCGTGGTCGTGAGGCGGAGCCTAGCAGGCGCCTGATGCAATCTCATGCGTCAAGACGCGCTCGCAGTTCTGTCGCAGAAGTATGCGCGCCACCGATAGCTGCTGCGCGGGATTGGCAACGTTGGCGACGAGAATATTGGCACCGTCATCGGCGTCCTGGCGCAGCTGGGCGTAAACCCGCTGCTCTTTACCATCGGCCTCCAGCAACGACCGCGCGTGATCGTCGGCGGTCTTGGCCGCGTCGAGCAGCTCGCGCAGGCCCGCGCCGAGCTTGGCGCGCTCATTGGCGACGCGCTGCCAGCCATTGAGGCCATGGTCGACCGTGGCGATGGCGATATCGTGACTGAGCTTTCTCGATATTCCGCCGCGGCCAGCGAGCACGAGCAGGCCATCCGCCATGACGTTTTGCGCCCGCAGCTTGGCCAGCGCCGCCACAAGATCATCGATCTCGCGGAATACGGCGGCGACGAACCAGTAGATTTTCTCGGTCATCGCGCCGCCTCTTGGATCGGTGCTTGTCCGGCCGTGGGGCTGGTCACCGTTATTGTTCGACTCGGTCAAAGGCTGCTCACCTCGCCGGCTGCAAGCTGCTCGAGCGCGAGGCGATCCTTGATGACGACGAGGGAGCTGTGCACGAGGTCGATGACCCCGCTCTGGCGCAGCTTAGTGAACGTGCGGCTCACGGTTTCGACGGTCAGGCTCAGGAAATCGGCGATGTCGGCGCGCGTCATCGACAACGCGATGCGCGCGTGGTTGGCGCCGTTGCGCTCGTTCCTCCGCGATAGCGCCAGCAGCAGCGCTGCCAACCGCTCCGTGGCGTTGCGTTGACCGACCGTGAGCAGGAGATCGCGCGCGGCGAGCAGCTGCTCCGAGAGCGCCCGGTAGAGCTGCATGCCGATCTCGGGATTGTGGCAGGCGACCTCGTGCAGGGCGCCGGCAGGCAGGCAGCGCAGCCGCGTCAACGTGATGGCCTGGGCGCTGAAGACGTGATCGCCACCCGCCCCGAGCCCGATGAAATCGCCCGGGTGAGCGAAGTCCACGATCTGCCGGCGCCCGTCCTGGAGCGTCTTGTAGAGACAGACCGTCCCATTCTCGACCTGGTATATGTGCTTGATGGGGTCGCCCTCGAAGAACACGTGCTCGCGGGCCTGCATCACCTTCGGAGCCGTGCGCCTGATCCAATGATCCAATCCGTGCGCCTCGTAGGAGGCTTCGGGGACCGCGTGGCTGGCATCGATTTCCGTCGAGAGGGTCATGGCGAGCATGGTCGGCACCTTTGCTGAGGATCGGTGCGGCAAACAAACCAAGCCCACGCCCACCCCGTATGCGGGCCGTGTGAGAATTTGTGTGGGACTGTGATGGCCCGCGGCGGGCGGCCCGCTCGGCTACCCTTGCGTGGCGCCCCGCATGGCGCCGGCGGTCCACAGGACGAGCTCCGTCGCCAGCTTGCCGAAGGCGGCGTCGAGGGCCGCGGCAGCGGCCGCCGCGTCGGTGCCTTTTGCCGGCTCTTCGGCCTTAAAGACCTTGGCCGCAGCGACCTTGCCGTCCGCGCTCAAGAGCCTTGCCGAAAACTCGACTTCCGCCGTCGGGTTAGGGCCCGTCACCAGATCGAACTTGCGCAGCTCGGTGACGAGCTGGAAGTCGGCGTTAAGGCCATCGAGGGGCCGGCTCGCCTGCCGCAATAAGCCCGCGTTCTCGAAACTCTGCAGGGCCTTGGCCTGCAGCACGAGCGGCAACAGGTCGCTCCATTTGGCGTCCTCGGCGATGGGGGTGAGGCCGCGGTCACCACGCACGAGAATCTTGTCGGAGGACAGCACGTCGAGCGCGGTCGGCTCGCGCACGGCAAGTTGAGCGTTGGCGGGCTTTTCGAAGGCGGGGAAGGTGCGCGCCGCCGTCAGCTCGTAGACCGCCGGGGTCGCTTTGGCACCCCCGCCGGTCAAGCGCTCCAGCCCGGCGATGATGCCATCCACGTGCGTCGAGTTGCGGCCGAGCGCATCGGCGAACGCGGCGAGGTTGGTGATGAGGCTGCGCAGGGGCGCCGCGTTGTCCGTCACCACCGTATCGACATGGCCCAGCACCTCGCGCACGGCCGCCGTCACGTTCTGGCCGGCTCCCGGCTCGGCGACGAGCGTCGGCAATCCGCCGGGCCCCGGCGAAGGCGGCGATTGCGACGTGCCGCCGATGAGCGAGATCGCAGGGGCGCCCATCAGCCCCTGGAAGTCGATGGTGGCCTTGGTGTCGTCGCGCACAGGCACGCCGGAATCGACGGCAATGGTCGCCGTGACTTGGCGCGGCTGCTCGGAGCTCAACGTGAGCGCCGTGACCTCGCCGACGCGCACCCCATTGAAGAGGACGGCCGAGCCCGTCAGCAGCCCGGACACCGAATTGTCGAAGCGGACCTGGTAGCGGCTGCCGTAGCGCAGCGCGCCGGAGCCGTTGAGCCAATAGACGAACATGAAGGCCGCGGCGATGACGGCGAGCGTGAACGTGCCGATCAAGGTGTAGCGCGCACGAATTTCCATGGAAGCCCTCAGATGGCTGGTTGCGCGTTGTTGGCGATGCGGGTGCGGCGCCCCTCAAAGTAGGATTTGACCCACGGGTGCGCGGAGGCGTGCACGGTCGCGAGCGGACCCACGGCCACGACCTTGCCATCCGCCAGCACGGCGACGCGATCGCACACCGTGGAGAGGCTCTCCAAATCGTGCGTGACCATGAACACCGTGAGACCCAGCGTCCGCTGCAGTGTGCGGATCAGCATGTCGAAGTCGCCGGCGGCGATGGGGTCGAGCCCCGACGTCGGCTCGTCGAGAAAGACGATCTCGGGGTCGAGCGCAAGCGCCCGCGCCAGCGCCGCGCGCTTGGTCATGCCGCCCGAGAGCTCGGAGGGAAGCTTGTCGCCGTCGCGAGGATTGAGCCCCACCATCTCGAGCTTGGCCAGCGCAATCTCGTCCATCAGGGCGGGCGAGAGATCGAGATACTGCCGCATCGGGAATTTCACGTTCTCGCGCACGGATAAGGAGGAGAACAGGGCGCCCTGTTGAAACAGAATGCCCCAGCGCCGCTCGAGCGCGCGCAACTCCGCGCCGCTTGCCTTGTAGAGGTCGACGCCGAGAATCTCGATTGTGCCCTGCCGTTTGGGCAGAAGGCCGATGATCGTGCGCAACAGCACCGATTTGCCGCTGCCCGAGCCGCCGACGAGGCCCAGGATCTCTCCCTTGATCACGTCGAGAGAGAGGTGATCGAGCACGTTGGTTTCGCCGAACGCAACGATGAGATCGCGCACGCGGATCGCGATCTCAGCGGCGTTCTGCGTGTCGTCTTGCATGGCCACTCACATGCCGATGGAAGCGAAGAAGACGGCAAACAAGCCGTCGAGAACGATGACGAGGAAGATCGACTTCACCACGGAGGCCGTGGTCTGCAGCCCGAGCGACTCGGCACTTCCCTTGACGTTGAGACCCGCCGTGCAGGCGACGATGCCGATCACCACCGCCATGAACGGGGCCTTGATCATTCCCACCTTGAAATGGGTGATGGAGATCGCATCCTTGAGGCGCGCGAGGAAGACGTCAGGGCTCATTCCTGCATAAAGCTGCGCGGTCAGCTCGCCGCCGTAGAGTGCCGCCATGGAGCCGAGGAACGTCAGGATCGGCAGCGCGATGGTGAGCGCAATCACGCGCGGCATGACGAGCGTCTCGACGGGGTCGAGACCCATGGTCCTTAAGGCATCGATCTCCTCGCGCATCTTCATGGAGCCGATCTCGGCGGTGTAGGAGCTGCCCGAGCGGCCGGCGACCATGATCGCCACGATCAAGACGCCGATCTCGCGCAAGACGAGGATGCCGACGAGGTCGACGACGTACTCGTCGGCGCCGAACTTGCGGAAATGGAAAAAGCCCTGCTGCGCGATGATGCAGCCGATCAGGAAGGTGATCAGCAGGATGATCGGCACCGCCTGCCAGCACACGCGGTCCAATTGATGCACGATCGAGGTGAGACGGAAGTTGCGCGGGCGCACAAGCGCGCGCGCAAAGGCGACCGTCAGCTCCCCCAGCATGGCGACGAGCAGGCCGAGGTCCTGCTGGCCTTTCTCGACCATGCGGCCGAGCCACTCGAGCCCTGCGGTCCAGCCGGCCGCCTCGGCCGCGGGCTGCGCGGGCTCGCGCCCAAGCTGGCGAACCTCATCGAGCAGTCCGCGGTAGTGGTCGGGCAGCCCGACGAAGCGCACGGGCGCTCCGATGCCGGTCCACTTGCGGGAGAGCCGCTCCAAAATCCACGCCCCGAAGGTGTCGAGCTTGTCGACATTGCGCATGTCGATGGTGAGCGAGCCCGCGTGCGACATGGCCGGCCCCTCGATGAGCACCTCGAGCTCGGCCGCGTGCACGGCCGTCCACGAGCCGCCGGCCGATAGCTCGAGCCGATCGTCAATCTTGGCACCAGAAAGCAGGGGATTGCTCAAGCCCGTTCTCCATGACGGTATTTTCCGCCACTTAGCCGCTGTCTAGCTCGGCGCAACCCGTATGCGTCTTGATTGGAATCAAGGCCGGCGCGGGACGAGAAGGCCATGGCAGACACGCAACTCGTTACGGATATTACGCCCGACCTCTATGCCACGCGCCCCGGGACGCCAATATGGAAAACACCTGGGGAACGCGGAGGCGGCAAGCGCGGGCGCGCTTAAGCGTCGTTTCAAGTTTCGGGTCTAGCTTTGTATTGTGGCCTCACGGCCGCGCAGAAGCGGAGCATCTCCATGCGTGGATTCGACCGGCTCGTGTCCGGCATCGCCTTCCTCCTGCTGCTGGCCGCCACGGCACTCGGCGGCACGGCGGCGGGTGCGCAAACGGGCCTGAGCAGGGGCGCAGGCTTCCCGTCCGGGGAGCAGCTCTTTCAGGAGCACTGCGCCACCTGTCACGGCGGTGATGGGAAGGGGAACGGCCCCATGGCGCAGGTCCTGAAGACGCCACCGGCCGACCTCACCCAGATGAGCGTTCGCGCCGGCGGCACGTTCCCGGCGGCCCGGGTCGTGGAGATCATCCGCTACGGCGGCGACATCTCGGGCCACGGGACGGCCGTCATGCCGGTGTGGGGCAAAGTATTCAGCAGCAAAGGCGGCGGCGGCAAAGGCGGCGGCGCCTACTCGCGGCGGGCCGTCATCGAGCTGAAGCGCTACCTGGAGTCCATCCAGAAGAAGGCGCCCTAGCCGCCGGGGGATAAGAACGTCACCGGCACACGAGGACGGGCACCCCACTGTGGGTGAGGACCTCGCTCGTCTGGCTCCCGAGCAGAAACTTCGCCACGCCGCGGCGCCCGTGCGAGGCCATGACAATGAGATCGCAGCCGCCCTTCGCGGCGGCCTCGAGAATGCCTTCGGCGGGAAAGCGATCGCGCACGTGCAGCGTGGCGCACGCGACATTGGCGTCTTTCGCCAGCGCGGTCACGCCATCGAGAATCTTCTTGGCTCGTTCGGCGGCGGCGCGTTCGAACTCTTGCACGAAGGGCTCGTTCAACACCTCGGGCGGGGCCATCGTTGCCCACGGCTCGGTGACGGCGACGGCGGTGACTTGTGCGCCCACCGCCTTGGCCAAGGCGAGGCCCTGCACCACGGCCTTGTAAGCGAGCTCCGAGCCGTCGGTGGCAATGAGAATATGCTTGTACATCGCTGCTCCGTGGCAGAGATCGGCGCAGAGGCGCCCGGCGAAGATCCCTGCTTGTAGAGGGTCAGCCGGCCTTCTTGCAATTCTGGAACACGCGAAAGTTCGGACAGAAGAGCGGCGCCTCCCGGCTCGGCGGATTAGCGTCGAGCCACAAGAGACATTCACGCGCATTGCAACACTGGAGGCACTTCGTGCGCGCTTCCGCATAGGCCTCGCCAGCACGGAGGCGCACCAGCTCGACGGGGTCCGCGCCCACCATCTGCATCATATTTGCCATGCGGCTCGCCTGCCGCTCCACTGTGCGGGACATTGACCAATCCATGGCGCCCTCCCTTACTTACCGCGCCGTTTGCCTGCGCTCGGCAGACCAAGAGGTCTGCAGAGGTTCAAACCCGGCGCGGATTTGGCTTTGACGCAGGTCAAGCGCGACCAACTTGCCGCAGCGGGTGCGCGACACTCGGCGGGGAAGCGATTGGGGGCAATACCGGTCCAGTCGCGAGGGTCCGGCGGCCCAATCGCTCCGCTGCCTAAATTTGACAGATTGATCGGAACCGAGCCGTAACAGGCCTCGGACTAGAAACGGAGCTGGCCGCAGGCCGGCTTCGTGGGCGTCTCATGAGAACCTTAGGCTTCATCGCGTGCTGCGTTTTCGCCTTGTGCGGAAGCGCTATGGCGCGCCCACACTGCGACGGCATGGGCTTTGCGCTGGTGAACGGCCGCTGGATCGCGAGCCCGTGGTGCCAGGCGGAGCTCGCCGCACAGGCCACCCGCAAGGGCGGGTGGGGGTACACGGCTGCGCAACTGCGCAATAACCCCAAGGCGATCGAGGAGTTCTGCCGCGGCAACGCCGACATCCGCTTCACCGACACCTGCGCGCCGCACCGGGACTAGAGGCAAGGTCCTCTTTCCAGAGGACCGCCCTCGGCCATCGGGAAAACGTCCAAACCGCCTCCAACCTGTGTGGGGAAGAAATCCTTGCCGTCTTCGGGAAGAAGTTCCCGATTTTTGGTGCCGGGCAGACACGCAAGCTAAGTCTTGAGCGATGCAGATCGCGCCGATCCTTGATTCTAAGCGTAGGTCTTGCCTGTACTAAGCCCGTGCGTTGCGGCGGGGGGCCGCAACTGACTGGGTAAAGTAACGCGTTCATGCCGCTTCGTGCTGCGTCGGCACTCAGGAACGCTGGGGGGACCGGGGCAAGGGCCGCAAGGCTTCTCGCCATTCTCATCACCAGCATCACGGTCGTCCCGGTCGCGGTGCGCGCGCAAACAGCTGGCGAAAATCCTCCAGCCCAGCAAACCACGCCTGCGCCGGCCACGCCGCCAGCCGCCCCGACGCCGGCGCCGGCCGCTTCGGGCAACCAGCTGCCGACCGTCGAAGTCATTCAAAAGCAAGCGGAGCCGGCGCCGAAAGCGGTCGGCCCAAAGGCGGCGGCAAAAAAGGTGGTGACGGCCCCACCGGTCCCCGCGCCGCCGCCACCCACGGCTCCGCTCGCTCCCACCGGTCTTTCGACGCTCGTCAAGATGTCGCCCGTCGGCGGCAGCGAGATCCCGCTTGCGAAAGTCCCGGGCGCCGTGAGCACCATCACGTCCGGCGACATCGCGCGCAACGACACCACCATAATCGAGAACGCGCTGCAGGCGCACGTGCCCGGCGTGATCATCACCGACCTTCAGGGCAACGAGTTCCAGACCGACGTGCAGTACCGCGGCTTCGAGTCCTCTCCGCTCAATGGCGTGCCGCAGGGCCTCGCGATCTACCAGAACGGCGTGCGCATCAACGAAGCCTTCGGCGACATCATCAATTGGGACTTCCTGCCCGCAATCGCCATCAACGACATCGCGGTGGTGAGCGGCAACCCGGTGTTCGGCCTCAATGCCCTCGGCGGCGCCATCGTCATCGGCATGAAGGACGGCTTCAACTACCAGGGCGCCGACATCGACGTACGCGGCGGCTCGTTCGGACGCGCGCAGGTCGCGGCGGAGGCCGGCCAAAGGAGTGGAGGGTTCGGGGCCTACATCGCCACCGAGGCCATCCACGACAGCGGATGGCGTGAGTTCTCTCCCGCCGAAATCCGCCGGACCTACGCCGACCTCGGCGCCAAGGGAGACGGCGTGGAGCTGCACGTCAATTACACGCGCGCCAACAACTTCGTCGGCGCGGTCACGGCGGCTCCGGTGCAACTGCTCGATCTCGGCTGGAACCGCGTCTACACGAACCCGCAGACGACCAACAACGATGTCTCCATGGTGTCCGCGAACGGCTCGATCAAGGCGACCGACACCTTGAGCCTCTCGGGCGTCACCTACTTCCGGCACTTCCGCCAGTCGCACATCGACGCCAACGTGCTGACGCCGTCGAATGCGCTCCCCCAGGGTCCAACCTTCTCTGCATCGAGGACGATACGAGCCAGGCGTTTGGCGAAGGGCCTGGCACAAATCCCGGCGGCAGCATCCCGTTCAACATCGCTTCCCCGC
>DATIZL010000036.1:0-7340 GCA_035517115.1 Hyphomicrobium sp. | reverse complement strand
GATCGCATACTTCTTTTTGGGCTCCATCTCGCCGAAGGTAAGCGTCTGCCCGCCGGCGACGAAGATCGGATCATAGCCGAAACCGTTGCCCCCGCGTGGCGGCCACACGACGTGACCGTAAACCTGGCCCTCGAATAGCTGAGTCTCCCCGTCGGGCCACGCCAAGCACATTACCGACGTGAAATGCGCGGGCGAGGGCCGCCCATCCCATCCATATCGCGCCGACATTTCGTGGTGCACGCGATCCATGGCGATCGTGAAGTCGCGCTTCGGGCCCGCCCAATCGGCGGTGTGCACACCGGGCGCACCGTCGAGCGCGTCGATTGCTATCCCCGAGTCGTCGGCGAGCGCGGGAAGCCCGCTGCCTCGCGCGGCGAGCAGCGCCTTGATACGGGCGTTCCCCTCGAAGGTCGGCTCGGGCTCCTCGGGCACGTCGAGACCGAGATCGCCCGCGGATATGGCGTCAAGACCGTAGGGCGCGATGAGCTGGTTGATCTCCCACACCTTGCCGGGATTGTGGCTCGCGACAACGATGCGGTCGCCGCGCTGCAGGCGGCGCGTCATGGGAAGCCCCAGATGCGTGCCTCGGCGAACTCCAGGCAGTTGCCGGCGGGATCGCGGAAATAGATGGAGCGGCCGCCGCCCGGCCACTCGAAATCGGCCTCGATCTCGATGCCTTGCTTTTCGAGGTGCGCGCGCCACGCCTCGATCTCCTCGGCATTCGCCCGGAAGCACACGTGCCCCTCTCCGCGCGCGCCGTGTGGCGGCACGGGGAGCTTCGCGCCGGGCGCCGCCGGCAACTCGGTAACGTCGGGATTGAAGATCAATAGCATTTGGTCTCCGCAGCGATAGAACACCTGACGCCCGTCGGGCTTGGCGAAGGGCTCGAGCCCGAGCGCATGCCTGTAGAACGCCTCGATCGCGCGAAGGTCCTTGGCATAGAGAACGGTCTCGAGGATGGATTTGGGCGGGCCGGGTGCGGTCACGACACCGCCCAAAGGAACACTAAAGTCGCGGCCGCTCCGAGTGCCGTCCTTACGGCATGGAGCCGTCCCCATTTCACCACCAGCTCGCGTGAGCCAGCACTGGCAGCCTCGCTCGGCGTGGCCAACAACGCGTTGTTGGTTGGCATGATGACGATGAGCGTGAAGGGCCAGTTCGCGAGGAGAAGCAGTGCACCAACGAGCCAGAGGCCATCGCCCGACTGCCACCATTGAATCGTGCCGAGAAGGAAGCCGACGAAAGCCAGCGTCGCCTGCATGGCGAACCCGCGCCTGTAGCTCGGCTTCCACTCAGCGAGCAGGGCGCCGTCATCAAGCTGCAGGCGCGCGGGCTGCTCGGCGAAGCCGACGTAGAAGGCGGCGCCCGTGAACAGAGCGGCGACGGTCAGAGCGAGGTGACCGGCAAGCATGCGACCCTCACGCGACGGTGAGCTTCTGCAGGGCAACGAGCTCTCCGATACCCTTTTTCGCGAGCCCCATGAGCTGATCGAAGCTCTCCTGGCTGAAGGCGACGGTCTCCGCCGTGCCCTGCACCTCGACGATGCCGCCGGCCCCCGTCATGACGAAGTTGGAGTCGGCTTCTGCCGCGCTGTCCTCGGCGTAGTCGAGATCGAGAACGGGGACACCCTTGTAAAGGCCGCAGCTCACAGCCGCGACCTGGTCGCGCAACACCCCGTCCTTCACCATGTCGCGCAGCTTCATCCACTGGATGCAGTCGTGCAGCGCCACCCAGGCTCCCGTGATCGACGCCGTGCGCGTGCCGCCGTCGGCTTGCAGCACGTCGCAGTCGATCGAGATCTGCCGCTCGCCAAGCTTGCTGAGATCGACGACCGCACGCAAGGCCCGTCCAATTAGGCGCTGGATCTCCTGGGTGCGCCCCGAGGGGTGGCCGACGGTCACTTCGCGCCGGGTGCGGTCGGCGGTGGCCCGCGGCAGCATACCGTACTCGGCTGTAACCCAGCCGCGCCCCTGGCCCTTGAGCCAGGGGGGCACGCGCTCCTCCAGGCTGGCCGTGCACAGAACGTGGGTATCGCCGAATTTGATGAGACAGGAGCCTTCGGCGTGCTTGGAGACCGCGCGCTCGATCGAGACGCGGCGAAGCTCGTCGGGCTGGCGTTTGGATGGGCGCATGATCCTGTTGGTTTTCCGTGTTTTGGCCGCGTGCGGGTGCGACCCTACGGGACACCCACAGCCCCTTCAACCAAAACCAATGGCGAATTTGACGAAAGGCGGAAGGCTTCCCTAATCTTCTCACAATCTGTGGCAGGCGAGCCCAATCACACGTGAAGCGATGAACGAAGTCGTCAGCGAGCTCACGAAACTCAGCGACCGCTCCCGCACCATTCTCCGGCAAATCGTCGAGACGTACCTGGAGACCGGCGAGCCCGTGGGGTCGCGCAATCTGTCGCGGGCACTCCCGATCACGCTGTCGCCCGCCTCTATCCGCAACGTAATGTCCGACTTGGAGCAGCTCGGCCTCATCGCGGCGCCCCACACCTCGGCGGGACGGTTGCCGACCCAGCTCGGCCTGCGGCTGTTCGTCGACGGGCTGCTCGAGATCGGCGACCTCACGGCGCGCGAACGGCGCCAGATCGAGCAGCACATCACGGGCAAGCGCGCAAAGTCGATCGACGACGTGCTGCGCGAGGCGGGCGAGATGATCTCGGGGCTGTCGCATTGCGCGGGCGTGGTGCTCGCCGAGCAGCAGGTGGCGCGCCTCAAGCACATCGAGTTCGTGCTTCTGGAGCCGGGCAAGGCGCTGGTCGTCCTCGTCGGCGAGGACCAGACGATTGAAAACCGCATCATCAACCTGCCCGCGGGGCTGCCGCCGTCGGCGCTGGTGGAGGCCGCCAACTATCTCAATACGCGCGTGCGCGGATCGACCATCGCGGAGGCGCGGGCACGCATCGAGGCGGAGTTGCAGAGCTCCCGCGCCGAGCTCGACGCACTGACGCAGAAGGTCATTCAGGCCGGGCTCGCGGAGTGGTCGGGCTCGCTCGACGACCGCAAGAGCCTCATCGTGCGCGGCCAGGCCAACCTTTTGAAGGATGTGACCGCCGAGGCGGACCTTGAGCGCATCCGCCGCCTGTTCGACGACCTCGAGCGCAAGCGCGACCTCGTGCAGCTGCTTGGGCTCTCGGAGAACGCGGACGGCGTGCGCATTTTCATCGGCTCTGAGAACAAGCTGTTCTCGCTGTCGGGCTCCTCGCTCATCGTGGCGCCGTTCCACGATGACCAGCGCAAGATCGTGGGCGTTCTGGGCGTGATTGGCCCGACTCGCATCAATTACGCGCGCATCATCCCTATGGTCGATTACACCGCCAAGCTCGTTAGCCGACTGTTGACTTGATTTTTGCGGTTCCTCGTCTGATATCGGGCACGAATTCTGCCGACTTTGGTTCTCTCAAGAGCGGGCATCCCAGCCCGTCCCGCGACGCGGACCCACGCTACCCCCGGAGAAAAGATGGCCGACGAAAACGAAAAGCCCGATCAGGAGCCGACGACAACAGCCGAGCGCGCCGCGGGTGCAGCTGCAAGGGAGGCGCCCGCCGAGCAAACCCCCGACGTCGCAACGCTCGAGGGTCGCATCGCGGAACTCACCGACCGGCTGTTGCGCGCGCATGCCGAGATGGACAACTTGAGGAAGCGCACCGAGCGCGACAAGGAGGAGACGGCGAAATACGCCATCACCAAGTTCGCACGCGAGGTCGTGAGCATCGGCGACAACCTGCAGCGCGCGATCGCCGCCGTGCCCCCCGGGGCAGCCGATGCCGATCCTGCGCTCAAGGCCCTCATCGACGGCGTGTCCATGACCGACCGCGAGTTCCTCAACATCCTGGAGCGCAACGGCGTCAAGCGTATCGTGCCCGAGGGGCAGCCATTCAACCCGCACCAGCATCAGGCGATGACCGAGGTGGAGAACCGCGAGGTTGCGCCCGGCACGGTGGTTCAGGTGTATCAGCCAGGCTACGTGATCGAGGACCGCGTGCTGCGCCCGGCAATGGTTGTCGTGGCAAAGGGTGGCCCAAAGAACGCCGCAGCCGGTGAAGGTGCTGCGAGAAACGCAAGCGACGCCAACTGAGAACGCGTCGTCACACTACGCGCGGGAACAGCGGGAAACGTGGGGAAAATTGATAGGCGGGCACGCTCAGCTCCCGTTGCACGCCCCAAAAGCGACCTTATATAAGCGGCGTTTACCGTTTGAATGCTCCATAGGGGGCCGAAGCCGGCGCGCCGATTTGCAGCGCCGGAAGCTCCGGACGCCGAAGGCTCGGGTCCGGCCGGTCCGCCGCCAAAGATGAGGATAGGCACATGGCAAAAGTAATCGGCATCGACCTCGGAACCACGAACTCGTGCGTGGCAGTCATGGAGGGCGGCAAGCCGAGGGTTCTGGAAAACGCCGAGGGCATGAACACGACGCCATCGATCGTGGCGTTCACCAGCGACGGAGAGAAGCTCGTCGGCCTTCCCGCCAAGCGCCAAGCGGTGACCAACCCCCTCAATACGTTCTTCGCCATCAAGCGCCTGATCGGCCGTCGCTACGACGACCCGATGGTCGAGAAGGACAAGAAGCTCGTCCCCTACAAGATCGTCAAAGGCCCCAACGGCGACGCCTGGGTCGAGGCCCACGGCAAGCAGTATTCGCCCCAGCAGATCTCGGCCTTCATCCTGCAGAAGATGAAGGAGACCGCCGAAGCCAAGCTCGGCGAGACCATCACGCAGGCCGTCATCACCGTTCCCGCCTACTTCAACGACGCTCAGCGCCAGGCGACGAAGGACGCCGGCAAGATCGCGGGCCTCGAGGTTCTGCGCATCATCAACGAGCCGACCGCGGCGGCGCTCGCCTACGGGCTCGATAAGAAGAAGGAATCCAAGACGATTGCCGTCTACGACCTCGGCGGCGGCACGTTCGACATCTCGATCCTCGAGATCGGCGACGGCGTCTTCGAGGTGAAGTCGACGAACGGCGACACCTTCCTCGGCGGCGAAGACTTCGACATGAAGCTCGTCAACTACCTCGCCGACGAGTTCAAGAAGGAGCAGGGCATCGACCTGCGCAACGACAAGCTGGCGCTCCAGCGCCTGAAAGAGGCCGCGGAGAAGGCCAAGATCGAGCTGTCCTCGGCGACCCAGACCGAGATCAACCTGCCGTTCATCACGGCGGACGCCTCGGGCCCGAAGCACCTGACGATGAAGCTCACCCGCGCCAAGCTCGAGAGCCTCGTTGATGACCTCATCGCCAAGACGAAGGGCCCCTGCGAGAAGGCCTTGAAGGATGCCGGCCTCAAGGCGGCCGACATCGACGAGGTCGTGCTCGTCGGCGGCATGACCCGCATGCCGAAGGTGCAGGAGGTCGTGAAGCAGCTCTTCGGCAAGGAGCCGCACAAGGGTGTCAACCCGGACGAGGTGGTCGCCGTCGGCGCCGCCATCCAGGCGGGCGTGCTGCAGGGCGAGGTCAAGGATGTGCTGCTGCTCGACGTGACACCGCTGTCGCTCGGCATCGAGACGCTGGGCGGCGTGTTCACACGCTTGATCGACCGCAACACCACGATCCCGACCAAGAAGGGCCAAACATTCTCGACCGCCGAGGACGGCCAGAGCGCCGTGACCATCCGCGTCTCCCAGGGCGAGCGCGAGATGGCGGCCGACAACAAGCTCTTGGGCCAGTTCGACCTCGTCGGCATTCCGCCGGCGCCGCGCGGCGTGCCTCAGATCGAGGTGACGTTCGACATCGACGCCAACGGCATCGTGCACGTCTCCGCCAAGGACAAGGCCACCGGCAAGGAGCAGTCGATCCGCATCCAGGCCTCGGGCGGTCTTTCCGACAACGAGATCGAGCGTATGGTCAAGGACGCGGAATCGCACGCGGCCGAGGACAAGAAGAAGCGCGAGCTGGTCGAGGCCAAGAACCATGCCGAGGCGCTCATCCACGCGACCGAAAAGCAGCTCAAGGAGAACGAGGCGAACACGGCCGTCGCTTCTGCCAAGCCTGGCGTCGAGAAGGCCATCGCCGACCTGAAGTCGGCGCTGTCGTCCGAGGATGCTGACCGCGTCAAGCAGGCGACGACCGAGCTGGCGCAGGCCGCCATGAAGATCGGCGAGGCCATTTACTCGGCCCAGCAGGGAGCGGGTGCCGGCGCCGCTCCGGGCTCCGGCGAAGCCCAAGGCTCAACCGCGGGCGAGGAGAACGTGGTCGACGCCGACTTCGAGGAAGTGAAGGACGACAAGAAGAAATCGGCCTGATTCGCCTTGTGGGCGGCCCCTTTGGTGCACGCCAAGACGAGCCCGGCCCCATGGCCGGGCTTTGTCTTTGGGGCTGGATTTTGAGGCAGCCGCGCCCATGTAAGGGCTCGCTGCAACACCGGTTGGGCGTTGTTGAATTTCGTCCTCGCCTGATCTTCCCCCGCCGGGAAAACATCGCTATTTCCCAATATCAGGACTTATTTCGACTATGAGCGCATCTGAAGGACCCACGCTCGACATGGCCAAGCGCTGTTACTACGAGACCCTCGGCATTGCGCGAGGCGCGAGCGAGCAGGAGGTGAAGTCGGCTTACCGGCGCCTCGCCAAGGAATTCCATCCCGACTGCAACCCCAACGACACGCGCGCGGAAGTGCGTTTCAAGGAGGTCTCCGAGGCCTACGAGGTCCTGAAGGACCCGCAGAAGCGCGCCGCTTACGACCACTTCGGGCATGCGGCCTTCGACGGTGCCGGCGGAGCGAGCCGCGGCTTCGGACCCGACTTCGCCTCCTCGATGTCGGACATCTTCGACGACCTCTTCGGGGAATTCATGGGTGGCCGGCGCGGCCAGCGCCCGCGCTCCGCGCGCGAGCGCGGCGCCGATCTGCGCTACAACCTTGAGATTTCGCTCAGCGAGGCGTTCGCCGGCAAGACCGCACAGATCTGCGTCCCGACCAGCGTTTCCTGTGAAACATGCAACGGCTCGGGCGCCAAAGCGGGCACCAAGCCGTCAAGCTGCCCCACGTGCGGTGGGCACGGCAAAGTCCGCGCGAGCCAGGGTTTCTTCACGATCGAGCGCACCTGCCCGAACTGCCAGGGGCGCGGAGAGACCATCGAGGACCCGTGCCAAACCTGCCGCGGCTCCGGACGCATCACCAAGGAGCGCACGCTATCGGTCAACATCCCGGCCGGCGTCGAGGACGGCACCCGCATCAGGCTCGCGGGGGAGGGCGAGGCGGGCCTGCGCGGCGGACCTGCCGGCGACCTCTACATCTTCCTCTCGATCAAGCCGCACGAGTTCTTCCAGCGCGACGGCGCCGATCTGTTCTGCAAGGTCCCGATCTCGATGACGACGGCGGCGCTCGGCGGCCAGATCGA
>DATIZL010000035.1:0-5613 GCA_035517115.1 Hyphomicrobium sp. | reverse complement strand
GCGCCGGCAGCGCCACCGGATCGTGGCCCACCTCGCCATAGGGGATCGAGGACAAGAGGTGCCCAATGCAGTTGAGCCGCGCCCGCTTCTTGTCGTCGGCTTCCACGATCCACCAGGGTGCCTCGGCAATGTGCGTGCGCTCGAGCATCGCCTCTTTGGCCTTGGTGTAATCCTCCCAGCGCCGGCGCGACTCCAGGTCCATGGGCGACAGCTTCCACTGCTTCAGCGGGTCGTGCACGCGCATCATGAAGCGGAAGTGCTGCTCGTCGTCGGTGATCGAGAACCAGTACTTGATGAGAATGATGCCGGAGCGCACGAGCATGCGCTCGAACTCGGGCACCGAGCGGAAGAACTCCTCGACGTCGGCCTCGGTGCAGAAGCCCATGACGCGCTCCACACCGGCACGGTTGTACCAGGAGCGGTCGAACAGCACGATCTCGCCGCCGGCGGGAAGGTGCGCGGCGTAACGCTGGAAGTACCACTGCGTGCGCTCGCGCTCGGTGGGGGCGGGCAGCGCCGCCACGCGGCGGACGCGCGGGTTCAAGCGCTGCGTGATGCGCTTGATGACGCCGCCCTTGCCGGCGGCGTCGCGCCCCTCGAAGATCACGACGATCTTCAGCTTCTGGTTCACGACCCAATCCTGCAGCTTGACGAGCTCGCCCTGCAGGCGGAACAGCTCCTTGAAATAGAGGTTGCGGTCGATGGTGTCGCGCGAAGCCTTGTGCTCCATCAGCGCGGCGAACTCTGCAGCGCGCTCGTCGTCGAGCTCCATCTCGAGCTCTTCATCGACGCTATCGATCAGCTCGCGCCGGATCTCGCTCCTGGCGCGTCCCTCGCTGTCTTCCCCCATGTGCGTCCCCACTCTGGCAAGTGCTTGTCAGGGCGCATGGTGTCGCGCTCTCATGATGGTTTTGCGACAGCCTAAACCGTCAATCCGCAAACGGATCGCGCATCAGGATGGTGTCGTCGCGCTCTGGCGAGGTGGAGAGCAGCGTCACCGGGCACTCGATCAGCTCCTCGATGTAGCGCACGTACTTGACCGCCTGCGCCGGCAGGTCGGCCCAGCTGCGCGCCCCGCGCGTCGACTGCGACCAGCCTTCGAGCGTCTCCCATATGGGCTCGACGCGCGCCTGCGCGTTGCTCCCCGCGGGCAGCCGGTCCATGCGCTCGCCATTGAGCTTGTAGCCGACACCCACTTTCAGCTCAGGGAAGCCGTCGAGCACGTCGAGCTTGGTGAGCGCGATGCCGTCGATGCCGCACACCTTGATGGTCTGGCGCACGAGGGTAGCGTCGAACCAGCCGCAGCGGCGCTTGCGCCCGGTGACGGTGCCGAACTCGCGGCCGCGCTCGCCGATACGCTCCCCGATGGCGTCGTTGAGCTCGGTCGGGAACGGCCCGGAGCCGACGCGGGTAGTGTAGGCCTTGGCGATGCCGAGCACGTAGCCCACGGCGCGCGGCCCGATGCCAGAGCCGGTGGCGGCCTGAGCGGCGACGGTGTTCGACGACGTTACGTAAGGGTAGGTGCCGTGGTCGATGTCGAGCAGCGCGCCTTGCGCACCTTCGAACAAGATGCGCTTGCCCGCCTTGCGCTCGCGGTCGAGGAGATCCCAGGTCACGTCCATGAAGGGCAGGATCTTGGGCGCGATCTCGGCAAGCTCGCCCATCAGCTTCTCTTTGGAGATCTCGGGCTGGGAAAGCCCGCGGCGCAGCGCGTTGTGGTGCACGAGGATGCGATCGACCTTGGGCCCTAGCGTCGCGAGGTTGCGCAGATCCTGCACGCGGATGGCGCGGCGCCCGACCTTGTCCTCGTAGGCGGGACCGATGCCGCGGCCAGTGGTGCCGATCTTGGCCGAGCCCGCCGCGTCCTCGCGGATCACGTCGAGCTCGCGGTGCAGCGGCAGGATCAGCGTGGCGTTCTCGGCGATGCGCAGGTTGTCGCGGCTCACGGTGACGCCCTGCGCTGCAATCTTCTTGATCTCCTCGCACAAGGCCCAGGGATCGACGACGACGCCGTTGCCGATGACGCCGAGCTTGCCGGCACGCACGACGCCCGAGGGAAGCAGCGAGAGCTTGTAGGTGTTGTTGCCGATGACGAGGGTGTGGCCGGCGTTGTGGCCGCCCTGGAAGCGCACGACCACGTCGGCGCGCTCCGACAGCCAGTCCACGACCTTGCCTTTGCCCTCGTCGCCCCACTGGGCGCCGACCACCGCAACATTCGCCATCTTATCGTCCGCCTCGCAGCCAAAGCCCCGGTCGAGCCGGGGCGAGGCGGTTATAGCGCAGATTCGAAAAAGGCCAGCGTCCGAGGCTCCGGCGCGCCTAGGAGCAGCGAAGCTGCGGGCTCACCACCCCTCACCCGGCTGTCGCGCTCGACGCGCGTCCAGCCGACCTCTCCCTCTGGGAGAGGTTAAGTGAGGCGCCAACGCTGGGGTCGGACGTTAGCGGTAGATGATCGCGCGGCCTCCGGGCCAGGTCACGCGGTAGCCGAACTCGATGACCCGCTCCTCCTCCGGCTCGAGCTTGGACTCGAAGGCGATCACCCCACGCTTTTCGTCGATGTCCTTTTTGCTGGGCGAGGTCGGCCCGACGATATCGACCTTGATGTCCTGGTTCTGCGAGACCGGGATTTGGTCGTGCACCACGAGCTGCACCGCGCGCTCGTGCATGTTCTTGATCGTGATGCGGAAGTTGCGGCTGTCGGTCTTGGCCGAGGAGATGAGGCCCGTCTCGCCCTGCTTCTCCTCGGAGATGGCGTGGCGCACGCGCACCTGATCGTCGGCGCCGAAGCCGAGCTCGTGGTCCTCGCCGGGCGAGAGCACCGGCAGCGTTCCGGTGCCGACGAAGGTGCCGTCACGGAATAGCGCGACCGCGCCCGGTAGCGCTGGAGAGCCCTTGGGCAATATCAGCTTGGCGTAGAGGTAGGCCTTGGCGTCGACCTTCGGCACCGTGCGCACCGTGAGCACGGGCTCGAGGCTGTCCTGTTGCAGGAGCACGCGCTTCACCTCCCCGGTATCGGGAATCGTGAGGCGGTTGGGAACGGCAAAGATCGCTTGGAACGGCGCGGCGGCGACGGTTGCGCTCTGCTCGCCGATCTGCTCTGGCGGCGGCGCGGGTGCGGCCTCCTCGGCCGCGATGCCGCCGTCCAGCCTTTCGGCCTCGGCCTTCTTCTTCCCTGCGAGCGCACGGAACTCATCCCCGCCGGCACGCGCCTGCGGCGCCGGCGCCATGGAAACCGTGGGCTTGGGGGGCTCCTCGAAATCGACAGTGACCGTCTGCAAGTCGGGAGCGGAAGCATCGGCGGTCGGCCGCGTCGTCGACAGCTGCAGGGCGACGTCGTCCCAGCTTTCGCCGGTGTGCTGCCTAATCTCGGCGCGGCGCGTCAGATCGAGCCGCGGCGGGGCCGTCTTGGAGCCGGTCGCCAGGCGCGCGTCGTAGCCCGGCGTCCAGGCCGCGTTGCGCACCTGATAGCGCACGCTCAGGTCCGCCTCGAGCGGCGCTGCCACACTCACGTGCACCCGGACCTCGGTCTGCTCGGTGCGCGCGGGCGCGAGCGCCGAAAGCTTGTTCTTGAGATCCTCGATTCTGCGGTCGAGATCGCGCGTCTTAACCTGGGCGTCGAGCGCATTCTTCTGCGCATCCGCCATGCCCGAGGCGATGAGCGCCAGCACCTGCGGCCAATCGGTGGGGGGCACCGGGTGCCCCGGCTGATCCTCGGTGTGCGCGGGCAGCTCGGCGAGGTTGCCGAGCAGCGTCTTCTGCTTTTCTGCCGCCTCCGCCTGGCCCTGGGCGATAATGCGGTCGTCGTTCAACTTTTCGATCTGGTCCTCGAGGCTCTTGCGCTCGGCCTGCAATGCCGCCTGGTCGGCCCGCGGAATGAACCGGCGCTGTGTATCGACGGATTCGATGTCGAGCTTGCCGGTGGCCTTGCCGTCGACGCGGATGGAGTTCGCGACCGTTTCGGCCGGCAGATCGCTGAACACGATCGTGTGGTCGCCTTTCTCGAGATTGAGGCGCGCGGTCCGCGTCACCTCGGCACCCGAGAGGAACACGGTGACGGCATCGACGTGCGATGTTGCGGCAACGTCCTCGGCCGCGGCGCGGCCACAAAGAACCACCGCCAGAACGCCGGCGATCGCGAGCGAGGTGCGCATCGTCTCTCCCATCCGTTCTTGTTGTCATTCGTTGGCCGTTGCGGCGGCTTCGCCGCAGGGCAATTTGGCCATGACGAGTGGGAGCGTTTCACGTCTGAATTATGACGGCCAATCAAGGCGGTCGGTGCGGCCCAGGCCGTTAGGTTAATGTCTCTATGGCCTCGGCATAGGCCCAGTCGAGCCAAGGCGTAAGCCGCTCCAGATCGCGCGTCTCGATGGTGGCGCCGCACCAGATCCGCAGGCCCGGCGGCGCCGTGCGATAGGCGCCGATATCGTGCGCGACGCCCTCCGCCTCGAGCCGCGCGGCGATGCGATTGCAAATTGCGTCCTCGCGGCGGCGCGCGGTCAGCCGCAGGCAAACCGAGGTGTTCGACCGCGTTGGCGGATCGACGGCGAGATTGGCAATCCACGGCGTGCGCTCGATCCAATCGAAGAGAACCTTTGCATTCGCGTCCGCGCGCGCTTGCAGCGCCGGGAGACCGCCGAGGCTCTCCCCCCACGCCAGCGTGTCGAGATAGTCCTCGACGCACAGCATCGACGGCGTGTTGATGGTCACGCCTTCGAAGAGGCCGTCGAGCAGGCGCCCGCCCTGCGTGAGCCGGAACAGTTTGGGCAACGGCCACGGCGGCGCGTAGCTTTCGAGCCGCGCAACTGCGCGCGGCGACAGGATCAGCATGCCGTGCGCGGCTTCCCCGCCCATGACCTTCTGCCAGGAGAAGGTGGCGACATCGACCTTCCCCCAGTCGATCGATTGAGCGAACACAGCGGAGGTGGCGTCCGCGAAGGTGAGCCCGCGGCGGTCCGCGGGGATCCAGTCGCTGCCGGGCACACGCACGCCGGAGGAGGTTCCGTTCCAGGTGAACACGACATCGCGGTCGAAATCGACGGCGCCGAGATTGGGCAGATGCCCGTAATCGGCTTCCAGCACGCGGGCGGCGGGCAGGCGCAATTGGGAGACGACGTCACCGACCCAGCGCTTGCCGAAATCCTCCCACGCCAGCACGTCGACGCCGCGGGCGCCGAGCATGGTCCATAGCGCCATCTCGAAGGCGCCCGTGTCCGATCCCGGCACGATCGCCACGCGGTAGTCGGCAGGGAGCTCGAGCAGCGCCTGGGTTTGGTCGATGGCGAGCTTGAGGCGCTCTAGCGCCGCGGGCGCCCGGTGCGACCGCCCGAGCAGCGCGCCGCGCAATACGTCCGGCGTCCACCCGGGGCGCTTGGCGCAAGGCCCGCAGGAGAAGTTGGGATTGTTAGGACGCGCGTTGGGCTTTGCTGATGGCATGAGCTGACGGCCGGCCGAAAGCCGCGGCAGGCGCCGTGGCGCGCCCGGTCTAGAGCGAGCGAGCCCAAATTGGAAGCCGCAATGCGCGGCAACGGGGCGGTCAAAACCGTCGCGGGCCGGGGCGTCAGTCGACGTAGAAGCGGAGGCCGGCGCGGATCTGCTGCTCGCTGATGCCGCCGA
>DATIZL010000034.1:0-16949 GCA_035517115.1 Hyphomicrobium sp. | reverse complement strand
CTCCGCTCCCGTGCTCACTGTCGTCGTCCCCACCTTCAATGAGGCGGCGAACGTGCCTCTGCTTGTGGAGCGCGTCGCTCTGGCTTTGATGGGGCTCTCCTGGGAGCTCGTCTTCGTCGATGACGATTCTCCCGATGCCACCTCCGCCATCGCCAAGAAGCTCGGTCAGCGCGACGCGCGCATCCGCTGTATCAGGCGCGTGGGCCGTCGCGGCCTCGCCGGCGCCTTCATCGAAGGCGCGCTGTCGAGCCAAGCTCAGTTCGTCGCGGTCATGGACGCCGATCTGCAGCACGATGAGACCCTGCTTCCGCAAATGCTCGAGCTCTTGACGAGCCAAAGCGCCGATCTCGTGATCGGCAGCCGCTATGTGATCGGCGGCGATGCTGGCGGCCTGAGCGCGGCGCGCCTCTCGATCAGCAGGCTCGCAACCAATTGGGCGTGCCGGCTCATGCACGCCTCCGTGAAGGACCCGATGAGCGGCTTCTTCATGATGCGGCGCGAGCTCGTCGATCAGATCGCACCCGCGTTGTCGAACGAGGGTTTCAAGATCTTGTTCGACATCCTCGTCACGGAGCGGGATGCCGGGCTGAAAATCGTCGAGCTGCCGTACGTGATCGCGGCAAAGGCGAGACCGGAGGGAACGGCCCAGCGGCGCGACCACGCGACCGCTCGCTGCAGGCGCGGGTGAAACTTGTGGGGGCCGAAGACGGCTTCGGCGCCCAGAACCGCGAACACGGGGTAGGCGGGAGCGGTCCAGTTGCCGTGCACCCGGGCGTGCAGGCTGTGAAAGAGGAAATAGGCGAGCAGCGGGCCGACAAGCGCGACAAGCAACACGATCGCATCGTCCCTAGTGGGAGGTGAGGATGTAGGACGCGTGCTCCTTGCGCGCCGCGGCCTCGACTTGCTCTGTGAGCTCGGCCCATCCCGCCATCAAGGCCGTCGGGTCCTGAGCCGGGTTGAGCGGAATCGGCGCAGCCGCCACCTGCTCGGCGACTATTCGAGCGGTACAATTCCGATTGTCCAGTACAACGAGCGCATCCGCTGGTTGTCGTTCGACGACCCGCCGCCGGAATTGTTGGAGCAGCGCGCCCTTTATGTGGTGGAGGCCGAACGCGATGAGGCGAGCAAGCTTGCGCCGCGCTTTCAGGAATTTGCGAAGGTCGGCGAGATAGCCCGCACCCGCGGCGGAAGGACGATCACGCGCTACATCATCTATACGGCTGCCAAGCCGGCGCAGCCAGTGCTCGATAGATAAGCCTTATCGATTTCGCTCGCCCGCCTGATACCCGCATTCCGCCAAACCCCATCAGTGAGGAGTTCTTTAACCCGCGCGTTGTGAACTCGGCTAGAGTGTGCGCTCGGATCGAAGCGACAGCCCTTCTTCACGAGCGAGACCTAAGGGGTTAGCCGTCATGAAGCAGGCCATCCTCTCTCTTTCCGGCATCATCCTCATCAGTCTCACTGGCCATTTGCTGGCCCAGCAGACGACGGGTGTGCCAGGCTCGCCCAGTGCGACGACAACGATTGACGGGGCCCAGCTTCCGTCGCCGCCGCAGAAGTTTGAAGGCAAGATCGAGCGTAACGCCGCGCAGTCGACGCCCTATTGGCCCGCGCGCGTCGTGCCACCCAAGGGCGCGCCCAACATTCTCCTGATCATGACGGACGATACCGGCTTCGGCGCCCCCAGCACTTTTGGCGGCGTCATTCCGACGCCCGCCCTCGACCGCATCGCCGCGAGCGGCCTGCGCTACACCAATTTCCACTCGACCGCTCTCTGCTCCCCGACTCGAGCGGCACTCATCACGGGCCGTAACCATCACTCGATGGGCTTCGGGGTCGTCGCGGAGCAGTCGACTGGCTTTCCCGGCTACAACAGCATCATGACCCGGGATAAAGCGACGATTGGAAGGATTCTGAAGGACAACGGCTACTGGACCTCTTGGTTCGGCAAGGACCACAACACGCCCGAGTTCCAGGCGAGCCCGGCCGGTCCCTTCGACCAGTGGCCGGTCGGTATGGGCTTTGACTATTTCTACGGGTTCGTTGGCGGCGACGCCAACCAATGGCAGCCGAATCTGTTTCGCAATACGACGCCGATCTACCCTTATGCGGGGCACCCAGGCTGGAACCTGATTACAGCCCAAGCGGACGATGCGATTGAGTACTTGCGGCGCATCACCGCGATCAACTCCGAGCAGCCGTTCTTCGTCTACTACGTCCCGGGCGCGGTGCACGCGCCGCATCATCCTACGCCTGAGTGGATCGAGAAGATCCACGACATGCACTTGTTCGACGAGGGCTGGAATAAGCTCAGAGACACCATCTTCGCCAACCAGAAGAAGCTCGGCGTCATCCCGCAGGATGCCAAGCTCACGCCTTGGCCCAAAGATCTTCTGAAGGAGTGGGACGAGCTCGGGCCGATAGAGAGGAAGCTCTTCATTCGCCAGGCGGAGGTGTTCGCTGGCTATCTCGCCTATTCCGATCACGAGATCGGGCGCGTCATCCAAGCCATCGATGACATGGGAAAGCTGGACAATACGCTGGTCATCTATATCAGCGGCGACAACGGCAACAGCGCAGAGGGCACGCTCGTTGGCACGCCCAACGAGGTGGCCTCGCTCAACGGCGTCGAGATCCCGATTATCGAGCAGTTGACGTATTACGAGGCCTGGGGCTCCGATAAGACCTATCCGCACATGGCCGTCGGCTGGACCTGGGCATTCGACACGCCGTTCTCGTGGACGAAGCAGATCGCCTCGCACTTCGGTGGCATCCGCCAGGGTATGGCCATCTCATGGCCGAAGGTGATCACCGACAAGGGCGGCATCCGCAATCAATTCCATCACATGATCGACATCGTGCCGACGATCCTGGAAGCCACCGGCATTCGCGCGCCCGCCGCCGTTGACGGCATCACGCAGGCGCCGATCGAGGGCGTGAGCCTCGCCTACACCTTCGACAAGGCGAATGCCGACGCAGCCTCGCAGCACGTTACGCAGTATTTCGAGATGTTCGGCGATCACGCGATCTATCACGATGGCTGGATCGCAAGCACTAAGGTCATGCGGCCGCCGTGGAAGCTCGCCGGGGCGGTGAGCCAGGACCCGGCCAGCTTCCCCTACGAGCTCTACGACCTCAGCAAGGATTGGACGCAATCCGACGATGTCGCTGAGAAGTATCCCGACAAGGTCAAGGAGCTGGACGCTTTGTTCTGGCACGAGGCCGACAAGTACCAGGTGAAGCCGCTCGACGCGACGGTTGCGACGCGTGTCGTCGCGCCGCGCCCAAATCTCGCGGAGGGCCGCACCAGTTTCACGTGGTCGGGAGAGATCACCGGAACGCCGAATGGCGATGCGCCGCGAATTCTCGATGCATCCTACAACTTCAAAGCCGAGGTCGACATTCCGAAAGGCGGCGCCGAAGGAATGATCGTGACCCAGGGCGGCCGCTTCGGCGGCTACGGCTTCTACGTGCTCAAGGACAGGCCGGTATTCGTCTATAACATCTTCGACTTGAGGCGCGTTCGCTGGGAGGGGCGGGAGGAGCTGTCACCCGGCAAGCACACGCTCGAGTTCGACTTCAAGTACGACGGCCTCGGGATGGGCACGCTCGCCTTCAACAACGTCAGCGGGATCGGCCGCGGCGGCACCGGCGTGCTCAAGGTCGATGGCAAAGAGGTTGCCACTCATAAGGTGAAGCGCACGATTCCGCTCATCATGCAGTGGGACGAGAACTTCGACATTGGCGCCGACACCGGCACGCCGGTGGCGGACGATTACCAGGTGCCGTTCACGTTCACCGGCAAGCTCGACAAGCTGACGTTGACGATCGACCGGCCGCAGCTGACGCCCGAGGATGAGCAACGGCTGAAGGAAGCTCAGCGGAACAACAAGACGAGCGAGTAGGCGGCACGCCCGCGGGTTAGGCGCTGAGCGAGCGTGCGAACTCCTCGATCGTGGTCGTGGGCTCCCCGAGCTCGCGCCAGGTGTCCTCTGCCTTGAACACCTCTGGATAGCGCAAGACCGTGCGCATGATGCGCGCGTTAAACAACATCGGGCGCGATGCGACGCCGGCGAGGCGCACGAGCGTGAGCGGCAGCTGCACGACGCGCGGGTGCCCGGCAGCGGCATCGGCGAATCGCCGCGCGGCCTCGTTGTAGGTCATGGGCTCCGGCCCCTGCACGAAGTACTCGCGGTTGGCTGCAACTGGAAGCGCGAACGATCGCGCCACCTGACGCCCGAAGTCGCGCCCCGCGATCCAGTAGTTGGGATGCGGAGAGCGTCCGGTCATGACGAACATCCTTCCCATCATGTGCCGCTGCGGCAGCGTCTCCATGAAGTTGCTGGGGTAGAAGATCGTGTAAGGGATGCCGGCGCCCTTGATGCAGGAAAGCGCCCGGCGCCAGACATCGAGCACCCACCAGTCGCTCTTTTCCGTGTCGTGGACCATCGCCGACAAATACGCGACGCGGTCGACGCCCGTCGCGCGCGCGGCGGAGAGGATGTGATCGAGCCCCTCTTGCTCGGTGTGGAAGTCGCCTCTTCGCTCGTTGGGGGCGATGGAGAGGTTCAAGTAGACCCCATCCTGCCCCGCGAGCCCGCGCCTCAAGCTTACTTCATCGCGCGCGTCCGCCGCCACGATCCTCGTCGCGGCAGGAAGCACGCGCCTCGCCTCGTCCGGCTTGCGCGCGAGCGCGGTTACGGCGAAGCCGGCTTCGAGCAACGCGGCCGTCACCGGGATGCCGAGCATGCCCGTGGCACCAATGACGGCGATCTTCTTGGTCGCATTCATGGGCGCGCCGCGCCCCTCTCGCACCACCAGTCGTCGAGCGACATGCCCGCCATTACGGCTCTAACGGCGAGCGAGCGAATGGGTTCGGGCGGAATGGGAAACGAGCGGCGGTTGACGAACCACAAATCCGTCAGCTCCGTCCTGCGGCCGAGTACGAGGTCGCGGATGATGCGCCCATTCATGTGTGTCATCGCCACGCCGTGCCCGGTGCAGCCGATCGAGTAGACGGCGGCGCCGCCGTGTAGCGTGCCGATCTGCGGGGTGGAATCCGAAGTGACGGAGAAAGCGCCGCCCCAGCGGTGCGTGATGGGGATGCCCGAGAGCTGCGGAAACGTCGCGGTGATGAAGCGCTCAAGATGCGCCCACGCCTTCGGATAGGCATCATGGTCCATATTGCCGCCGTAAGGCACGAGCCCGGGACCGCCGCCGGCGAGGATGCGATTGTCGGGTGTCAGCCGGTAGAAATGCATGAAGTTGCGCCCATCCTCGATGCCCTCGCGCCCGGCCCAGCCGATGGAGGCGCGTTGCGCCTCGCTCAAGCGCTCCGTCACCACGATGTAGGCGAAGGCCGGCACTTGCTTCGACGCGAGGCCCGGAATGAGGTGCGTGTAGCCGTTGGTCGCGAACACGACTTTCTCTGCGGTGACGGTGCCGCCAGGCGTAGCGACGCGGAATTTCCCGCCTTCGCGCGCGACGGTCTCGACGCGGGTGCCTTCGTAGACCTTGGCGCCGCGCGCGACCGCAAGCCGGCGCAGCGCGTCGACCCATTTGACGGGGTTGAGCAGCCCGCAGTGGGGCTCCCAGCAGGCGCCCATGAAGGTCGGCGAGCGGACACGCGCGGCGACCTGCGCGGCGTCGAGCCATTCGAAGCCTTTCGCTCCGATCGATTGGAAGAGCTCGATTTCGTCCTTGATGCGCCTCTCGTACGCGGGCGAGGTCGCGACCTTCAAGAAGCCCGAGCGCTCGAAATCGCAGTCGATCTTGTGCTCGTTGACCATCGCCTCGAGCGCGTCGATGGCGCTCTCCATGTAGCTGTGGGCGGCGGCGAGCTTCTCCTTCCCGTGCAGCGACTTCATCAATCCGGAAGAGGCGCCGAACAGGGTCATGATGAAGCCGGCGTTGCGGCCACTGGCGCCGAAGCCCGTGGTTTCCGCATCGAGCACGGCGACCTTGAGCGAGGGTTCAGCTGTCTTGAGGTGATAGGCGGTGGCAAGGCCCGTATAGCCCGCGCCGACGATCACGACGTCGGCGGTGAGATCGCCGGCGACCGCCGGGTGGACCGCCCTCGGCTCCTTGCTCTGGGTCCAGAAGTTACCTTCGGCCGTGTGCGCGTCGGCGCTCATCCCATCTCCCCCTGAGCGGTTCGAGCAATCGGAAATTTTCGGCAAAGGCTGGGGCGGCTAGGGGTGCCCCCTCCTAGCACGACCGCCGCTCGCCAGGCGACAGCTATTGCGGAGAGCGCGCGGCGCTCCGGAGAACGCCGCGCTCGCCAGGTCCCTGTTAGGCCGCCGCCTGGACAGCCGGGAAGGCCGCCGCGTTGGCGATGGCATCGACGATCGAGTCGACGAACACGCGCGCCTTGTCGACCACCACCTGACGCTGCTTGTCGAGCGTCACCATGTGGTAGCTGTCCTCGAGCACCACCATGTCGACCCGGCCCGGGAGCTCGGTCTTGAGGAACACGGCGTTGTTCAGGTCGGCGTAGTCGTCCTCTTTCGAGTGCACGATCAGCGTCGGCTGCTTCACCCGCGGCAGGAGGTTCATCGCGGCCTCCACCATGCGGCGGTGCTCGAGCACCATCGTACCGGGGACGCCGGCGCGGCCATAGTCACCCTCGGTCTCGAGCGCAGTCTTCACGAAGGAACGGACGCGCGGGCACTTGATGCCGAGCGAGTCGGCATCCGGGAACTTGAAGAACTTGGCGAGCCAGCGGGCCTTGACCAGCTTGAACAGCCGCATGGTCCAGGGCATCGCCCAGCCGTTGATCCACAGCGTCGGCGAGAACAGCGACACGCCCTGCACCTTGCCCGGGTTGCGGGCGGCGAGGTGGAGACCGAGGATGGCGCCCATGCACAACCCGCCGACGATGACGGTGTCGCACTCCTTGCGGATCTCGGCGAGGGCCTCGCGGGCCGAAAGGTACCAGTCCTGCCAGCGGCCGCCGTTCTCGGCGCCGTGGCCGGCAAGCTGCGGGGTGTGAACCGTGTAGCCGGCGCGGGCGAGGCCCATGGCCACGAAGCGCATCTCGGCGGGGGTGCCGCAGAGCCCGTGCAGGAGCAGGACGCCGGTCTTGCCACCCGCGAAGCGGATGGTGGTGTCCTTGGCGTTCGTCTTGGCGGCGTCTGTCATGGCACTTGCTCCTCTTTCCTTGCCCCGAAGGTAGGCGGAGGAGGTGCGCGCCGCTGTTCCTGCTGGCACAGCTAGAAAAAACTTTTAAGACATTGATTTTACGAGACTAAATGTCGTTCGTTGTTCCCCTCGGAACGCCGAGTTTGCATCGTTCAATTGAACTCCGCTGGGCGCTGTCATCCTCGGGCTTGTCCCGAGGATCCAGCGCGCAACGGCTTCCCTGCGCTGCAAGCTCTGGCGCCGTGGGTAAGCCGCAAATGCCGGAAGCGAGCGGTTGGGTAGGTGCTCGGGACAAGCCCGAGCATGACGGTGGTTGGGGTCCGCGGAAACGCGTCGAACGCTCGCGCCGCCTCATGACGCCCAAAAACGAAACCCGGCCGCGCCGGTGAGGCGTGCCGGGTATCGAGCGATTAGCGATCGCTGGCGCGGCCGGAAAAAGGACTACTCGGCGGCGAGTGCCTTGGAGGCGATCTTGCCGTGCGCCTCCCAGATCAGGCCTTTGATGATCTGCACACGCGACGGCACGTTGGGGTGCGCGCGGCGAAGATCGTCGAGCTGCTTTAACGTCTCGGCGTCCATGCCGACGGAAACGATGTGGTCCATAGGGTCGTCCTTCCCGGAGGTTGTGATGCGCGTGAGCGCGGCCGTGCCTATGGCAGCTCGCGCGCGGCGGCGCTGTTCCCCCGGTGACCGCGGCGCGAAAACCCGGCAGGATCGCGCATGGACGATCTCGATCAAGTGTTCGAGCGGCTCGCGCGCTCGAGTTTCCGCCGCCGCTTTCGGCTCGGTGCGAAGGACCGTGCGTATCTCGAAGTCCGCGGGCTGTCTGCGGTGCTCGCGCACGCGCGCGACTTCATCGAAATGCGGCTTGGGCCGGCCGAGCCGGCAAACGACGGCAAGCAGACGCCCTACAGCGGCCATCCGGTGTTCGTAGCCGAGCACGCGACCGCCACCTGCTGCCACAGCTGCCTCGCCAAGTGGCATGGCATCGCCAAAGGGCGCCCGCTCGAGCCGGGCGACAAGGCGCGCATCCTCGCCTTGATCGAACGCTGGCTACGCGACCAGGCGCGCGCGACGTGAGCTCAGGACCGCACGGCATACATTCCCGCGTGCGGGATCACGAACGGGACTCCGTCAGCTGGCGTCGCATTGGTTCGCACGGGGCAGCCGTAGACCTCCGACAGTAGGCCGTCGTGCAGCACCTCTGCAGGCTTGCCGCGTGCACGGATGCGGCCGCGGCTCATAAGCACGATCTCGTCGGCATAGGCCGCGGCGAGATTCAAGTCGTGCAGGATGGCGAGCACCGCGAGGCCGCAGCCGGCTTGCCGGCGCGCCTCGCCCAGCACGGCGCCCTGATGGGCCAGGTCGAGGTTGGCGGTCGGCTCGTCGAGCAGCAGCGCTGCGCTTTCCCCCGGTCGCCGGTGCGCCGTTGCGAGCTGGCACAGCGCGCGCGCGATGTGCACGCGCTGGCGCTCGCCGCCTGACAGCTCGGTGTAAGGCCGCTCAGCGAAGCCGGAGAGGCTGACGGTGCAGAGCGCGTTGGCCGCAGCGGCCAGCGCCCGGGGGGCGGCCGGCGCGAAGCCGGGAACGGTCGCTCCCAGCAGCACCACCTCCAGCACCGTGAACGGAAATGACAGCGCGGTCGCCTGCGGGACGACTGCGCGGCGGCGCGCGAGCTCGCCGGGGCCCATGCTCCTCAAGTCGCGCCCGTCGATGTGCACAGTCCCGGACGTTGGAGCAACCTCGCCGGCGAGGAGGCGCAGCAACGTCGACTTGCCAGCCCCGTTGGGCCCGACCACGGCGGTCACCTGGCCCGGCTGCAGCTTGAGATCGACCGCATCGACGAGCCGCTTGCCGTTGACCGCAAAGGTGGCGCTCGCCGCTTCGAGCATCGTTCACTCCATGCCGCCGATGCCGCGCCTGGTCACCAGGTGCAGGAATACGGGCGCGCCGATCGCGGCCATGACGATGCCGATCGGTACCTCCGCGGGCCGCACGAGCATGCGCGCGGCGACATCGGCGAGGAGAACCATCGCCGCGCCGAGGAGCGCGGCCCCGGGCAGCACCACGCGGTGATCGGGACCTGCAAGGATGCGCACGATGTGCGGGGTAACGAGCCCGACGAAGCCGATGATGCCCGACACCGCCACGGCTGCGCCCACGGAGGCTGCGGTCGCCAGCACGATCGTCCGCTTTGCCTTTTCCACATCGATGCCGAGGTGGAAGGCCTCCGCCTCGCCCAGCAGGAATCCATTGAGCGCGCGCACGAGCCGTGGCGTCACCAAGAGCGTCAACGCCGCGAATGGGAGAACGGCGATGACCTTCGTCCAGCTCGCGCCACCGAGGCTGCCCATGGACCAGAGCGTGAGGTCGCGCAGCTCGCGGTCGTTGCTCATGTAGGCGATCAGCCCCGTGAGCGCACCCGTGAATGCTGCCAAGGCGACGCCGGCGAGCAGTAGCGTGCCGATCATGAGCCGTCCGTGCCGGCCTGCGAAGGCGACAAGGGCGAGCGTGGTGATGGCCCCGCCGAAGAACGCGGCGACGGGGAGTGCATAGACGCCGAGCGGGCGCAGGATGGGCGCGGCGATGCCGTTGCCGAGCGCGATGGTGGCGACCGCGGCCAGTGCCGCGCCCGACGACACCCCGATGAGCCCCGGGTCGGCGAGCGGATTACGGAACAAGCCCTGCATCATGGCCCCGGCAACCGCAAGGCTCGCACCGACGAACATCGCGAGCAGGGTGCGCGGGAGGCGCAGATCGATCAGGACGAGCTGCTCGCGAGCCGTGCTCGCGTCGCTCGTGCCGGCGAGCCAGGCGCCGATGACGCGCGGCAGCGAGGCGAGCGTGATCCCGGTCGGACCGACCGACAGCGACAGAAGCGCGGCGATGGCGAGCAACGCCGCTGCGGCGAGGAGCACGCGCGCGGCGACTGCCTGCCGTCGGCCCGCGGCTATCGAGATAGCGTGCGGGGCGGCCTCGGCCGTCATTCGCCGGCACGCCGCTCGCTGAGGCCCGGATAGAGCGCCGCCATCAAGTCGCGTGCGGCGCGCGCAGAACGGGGCCCAAAGCTCAAGAGATAGAGGCCGTCCATCTCGATAATGCGCTTATTCTGCCCGGCCGGACTCGCAGCCAAACCCTTGACGCTCAGGATCGCATCGGACGCGAAAGTCGCGCTCGAATGCTGCATGGTCACGATGGCGTCGGGCGCGAGCTCGGTCACCGCTTCCTCGACCAGCGGCTTGAAGCCCTCGATGCCGGCGGCCGCGTTCTTTGCGCCCGCGAGCTTCAAGATAGCATCCGCACTGGTGTTTGCGCCGGCGACCGTCGCGCGCCCGTTCTGCACGGCGAGCACGAAGATCGCGCGGACGGGCTTGGCGATCTTGGTGCGGTCTCGGGCGAGGGCGGCAAAGTCCTGCTCGACCGTCTTGGTAAGCGCATCGCCAGCCGTATCTGCACCGATGAGCTTCGCGATAAAACGGATCTTCGCAGAGACGCCCTCCGGCGTATGGTCGTCCGGCACCTCGACGTAGGGAACGGCGGAGGCCTTGAGTGCGGCGACGACGTCCGTGGGCCCCGCGTCCTTCGACGCGACGATCACCGAGGGATTGGCCGACAGCACGCCTTCGGCGGAGAGCGCGCGCAGATAGCCGACGTTCGCCTTCTCCTTCAGCGCTTGGGCTGGGAACTGGCTGGTCGAATCGACGGCGGCAACTTTGCCGTCGGCCTTCAGCGCGTAGAGGATTTCGGTCACGTCGCCGCCGATAGCGACGATGCGCGAGGTGTCTACAATCTTCACATTGCGGCCGGTCCCATCCTTGACCGAAACCTCGGCGCGCGCGCCAAGTGCCAGTGAGATGAGCGCAACAAGCGCAGTCGCAAGGGCGCGAAACGTGCGTGAGGTCATTTCACTCGTCCTCTATTTCGTGAGAATGAGCTTGCCGTTGGCGGTGATGCGCAAGCGGTAGTCCTGTCCGCCATGGACGAGGATCGCCTCGCGTCCGCCTGCCAATAGCTCCGACACGGCGACGCGCACGGGGCGCGGCTGCTCGGCATGCGCGTCCCCCGCATCAGTTGCGGCGGGGCCCTGGTCATTCTCTGCGTTGATCAACGATGCCTCCGGCCGGAGGGTGCGACTCTTCCGGCGCAGTCTATTTGTTGACGCTGATAGTCATGTTTTATAACGTGCGCAAGTCCGGCAGCGCGCCGGCGCCGTGGCTCCCTCGACGCGCATGCGCGTGGGGCGTCTACGGAGGAGGCAAGCCCGCTATAGCGCGTTCTCAAAGAGCGCGAGCCAGCCAGCCCTGCGTCGTTCGGGAGTAGGGGGTGGTTGTGTCAGTGCGTAACGGTTGCGTGGATGTCAGCCGGGATCGTGTGTCCATAGGGCTTCAGTGCGTAGCAGCGTCAGAAGGAATCAACCGCGACAAAGGCGGGCGCCGCGCGCGTCTCCTGTCGCTGCTCACGCTCGGCGCAGCAATGTTGGCGATGGGGACTTCGCAACAGGCGCGCGCACAGGACGCGCACGAGACGAAGCTGCCGGGCATCACCGTCGAGGGCGGCGGTGGCGGCAGCAAGAAGAAAGCGCAAACCGCGCCGGCGCCCAAGCAGAAGCAAGTGGCGGCGCCGGCTACAGCTCCGGCGCCGGCCCAGAGCCCAGCGACCGACGAGACGGCCGCGGCTGCCGTCAGGACCGCGCCCTACAACGTTCCCGCCAGCGTCAGCAGCGTTGGCATGGGGGAGCTTGAGACCTTCGGACAGGTCAACACCGGAGACGTGATCCGCACCATTCCCGGAACCTATACACGCGAGAACGTCAACAATCCGGGCATAGCCGTCAATATCCGCGGCTTCGAGGGCTCGGGACGCGTCAACATGACGATCGACGGCGTGCGCCAGGATTTCCGGTTCACGGGCCACGACGCACAGGGTTTCGCTTACGTCGACCCCGCACTGCTCGCAGGGATAGACGTCCAGCGCGGAGCGGTCTCGACCGCCGGCGGCGCCGGTGCCCTTGCCGGTACGGCCAACCTGCGCACGCTCGACGTCGAGGACATCCTGAAGGCGGGACAGAGCTTCGGCTCCTTGAGCAGCGTCACATGGGGAAGCAACGGCGTCGGTTGGGCCGAGATGGCGTCAGGCGCGGTGCAAACCCAAGCTGTCAGCGTGGCTGGCGCCATCAGCAAGCGTGATCAGGATGACTACAAGAACGGAGCGGGCGAGACGGTTCCGTTCACCGACCAAGACCTCGTCTCGGGTCTCTTCAAGGCTCACGTCGACATAGCGCCGGACCAGCGGCTTTCATTCGGGACGGTGCTCTACGACAACGATTTCACCTCGAACTCGTATTTTCAGAACCTCCGTTCCAAGATCTTCACGGGCAACTACTCCTATACTCCGCGCGACAACCCTCTCGTGAACTTCCACGCCAATGTCTACGGGAGCTTGGTCGAGCTGCGCTATTTGCAGACCCTCGACCCTGTGAATGCCGCCGACGTCGGCCGCATCATCGACGACAACGGCTGGGGCTTCGACATCACCAACGTGTCGCGTTTCCGCCTCGGCGCCGTGAAGGTAAAGTCCGAGTACGGCTACGAGTATTTCATCGACGACGTCGACACGACTGAGGGCGGTGTCAACCCCAGCGGCCACAGCTCCATCAGCAGCGCGTTTCAGCAGACCACGTTCTCGCTCGGCATCTTCGACCTGATCGGTG
The DNA here is from genome assembly GCA_035517115.1 of Hyphomicrobium sp. Classification (GTDB taxonomy): domain Bacteria; phylum Pseudomonadota; class Alphaproteobacteria; order Rhizobiales; family Hyphomicrobiaceae; genus Hyphomicrobium_A. Next base: position 4,099 of record DATIZL010000034.1, on the reverse strand, counting down.
GTCTGCGCTACGATGAGGCCTCGCTCAACGGCTCTGGCATCGCCGCGCCGAACAATCCGGCAGGAATCCCTCCCGGCCCCTACACGGTCGACCGCGATACGCACCGCTGGAACCCCAAGGTCACGGTCGCGGCAACGCCGTTCCCCTGGCTCCAGCCCTACGTGACGTACTCCGAATCGATGCGAGCGCCGACCGTGTCGGAAGCCCTGTTCGGCGGCATCCACCCGGGGACTGTCGGCATCAATTTCGATCCCAATCCGTTCCTCGATCCCGAGGTCCAGAGAGGATGGGAATTCGGCTTCAACGTGAGGCAGAACGCGCTGTTTCAGCCGCGCGACGCCTTCCGCATGAAGGCTGACTACTATGAGATGAACGTCGAGAACTACATCACCGGGTGCATCGGCTTCGATCCGACGACGTTCACGGTGCTGGCCTTCTTTTGCAACAACCCGGGTACGACACACGTTCACGGCGTGGAGCTGCAGAGCAGCTACGATGCGGGCTACGTCTTCGGCGGGGTGACCTACACCTATACCCACACCGACCTGCCCCCTCAGATCAACGGGCTCGGTGCGATCAGCTATCTTCCCGACAACATCACGACGCTGACGGGCGGCGTGCGCCTGTTCGCCCAGACGCTGATGCTCGGAGCCCGCGGCTACATTACGGGTAAGAGCAACCTCGGCGCCTCGGTCAATGGCGGGCCGCCCTTCCTCGAGGGCTACGAGCTCCTCGATCTATTCTCGAATTACAAGCTGACGAGCGACGTCAATCTGGCGTTCACGGTGACGAACGTCTTCGACGCCAACTACACCCCGGCTTTGAGCACCCCGGGCACCGGAGGTTTCACCGGCGATACGGGACGTGGACGCACGTTCCTGCTGACCACGCGCGCGCAGTTCTAAAGCGCGCGGGCGGCGCGACTTGCGTACCCGGCGACGCTGCCGGGCACGGCAAGACGAAAGCCGGAGGGCCGAGCGGCCCGCCGGTTGCAGACTTCTTATCGAGGCCGCGCTGCGGCAGGAGAGCAACGAGGAGACGACGATGTTCATAGCCATGAACCGCTTCAAGGTGATCAAAGGCGCCGAGAAGGATTTCGAGCACCTATGGCTCACACGGGAGACCCATCTTCGCGAGATGCCTGGGTTCGTCGTGTTCCATCTGTTGAAGGGGCCGGAGCGCGAGGATCACGTGCTCTACTCCTCGCACACCATGTGGCGCTCGCACGCCGACTTCGAGGCCTGGACCAAGTCGGAGCAGTTCCGCAAGGCGCACGCGCGCGCCGGATCGAACAAGCCCATGTACCTTGGCCACCCCGAGTTCGAGGGCTTCACTGTTCTGCAGGAGGAAAGGGCGGACGGCAGCCGCGTCGAGGCGGCGGAGTAGCTGCCATGGCGATCGAAGCAGCGCAGGGGCAAGAGCGGGCGCCGCTGGCGGCGCGGCTTGCTCTCAATGCCGACGGCATCCTCGAGCAGATCGCCCGCGAGTACGGCGTGTCGACGCTGGAGGTGGTACGCAATCTGCTGCACGAGCACCGCACGGTCGTCGACGGCAAGCTGTTCGCCGAGATCCTGCAGGACGTCACCACCTGGGGCGACATCCTCTTCATCGTGCACACGCCCGACATTGTGCTCGAGTGCTCCGGCCCCTTGCCCCCGGGCACGTACGGCCGCGGCTACTACAACGTGCACGGCGAAAGCCCCATCGGCGGCCACATCCGCGCCGAGAACTGCACTGCGATCGCGTTCGTGTCGCGTCCGTTCATGGGGCGTCCATCGCGATCGATCCAGTTCTTCAACGCGAGCGGCGAAGCAATGTTCAAGATTTTCGTGCGCCGGGACGAGGCGCGCGAGCTTATCGCCGGCCAGGTCGCGAAATTCGATGCGTTGCGGGAGCGTTGCCAGGGAACGGCGCGAGGCCACAACTGATCGACATGCAGCGGCAGGAGAGCGTTGCCGACGCCGAGCCGGACCTCGCGCCGCCGGCGGTCCGAGACTCTGCGTCCGCCCTGCCGCCTCTGCCGGCGCCGAAAGGCTTCTCGCGGCGGCTGATGAGCGGCGCGATCGTCGTCTCCTGCGCGCTGCACGTGGCAGGCGCGGCGGCGATGCTGCGCGCAAGCTCTGCACTTCCCGACTACGGCGTCATCTCGCAGCAGACCGATGCGATCAGCGTCGAGATGACGGCCTCCACCATCCTCGAGGCGGTGGAAGCGACCGCGAGCATCGCTACGGCGGCGGCTGCACCGACGGCAGCGCAGGAGGGTGACCCGGCCGCGTCGAGCGCCGCCGCGGTGCCGGTGCCCAAGGCCGAGGAGGTGGCGGTCGAGAGTCCGGTTCCCGAGACCGTCAAGGCGAGGGAAATCGACCCTGACGTGGCCGATCCGAAGGACGAGCCGCTCGAGGTTATCCGCGGCTCAGGCGAGCCTTCCGATGTGGTCGAGACGAAAGTCGCGGAAGAGACGAAAGACAAGGAACAGGAGAAGACGGAGAAGACCGAGAAGGAGGAGGTCAAGGTCGAGCAGCAGCAGGCAGCCCCGCAGGTCACGGGTGGCGCGACCGCGCGCTCGATGGCGCAGGCCCCATCGCAGGCCAAGGTATCGGCGAGCCACGGTAGCATCCTGAGCTATGCCGCGAGCATTCGCGCCAAGGTGGCGCGCAACAAGCCCTCCGGCCTCGGGCGCAGCGGCGAGGTGCAGATCTCGTTCGGCGTGACACCAAAGGGCGATCTCTCCTACGCCAACCTTGCGCAGTCCTCCGGCAGCCCCTCGCTCGACGAAGCCGCGCTGGACGCGATCCGGCGCTCCGCGCCCTTCGGGCCGCCGCCCGCCGACGCCTCGCCGTCGCAGCTACGCTTCTCCATCCCCTTCTATTTTCGCTAGCCTCGGCTAGACGAAGCGCGCCGGGCCGAGCTAATGGGCTCGGCATGAGCCGCCCTATCCTGCTCGTCGCCGCTGCCGCGCTCGTCGATCCCGACGATCGCGTGCTGATCACCCGCCGCCCTCCCGGCCGGCCGATGGCGGGCCTGTGGGAGTTTCCCGGCGGCAAGGTCGAGGCGGGCGAGACGCCGGAGGCCGCGCTGCGCCGCGAGCTCCGCGAGGAGCTCGGCATCGACGTGTGCCCGACCTGTCTTTCCCCGCTCACCTTCGCGAGCCACGCCTATGAGAGCTTTCATCTCTTGATGCCGCTCTACCTTTGCCGTCAGTGGGACGGGACGGTGCGCGCGCACGAAGGCCAGGAGATCGCCTGGGTGCGCGCCACCAAGCTGTCGCGCTATCCGATGCCGCCGGCCGATGCGCCGCTCATCGCGCCGCTGCGCGATCTCTTGGGCTAAGGCCCCTGCAGCTTGCGCTCCGGCACACCGAGCGCGTCCGCGAGCCGCGTCTGCGCCGAGCCCGGCCGCAGTGGCTTCTGCTGGCTCTCGTCGGGCGCCCAGGCGGTCAGCGTCAGGATCTCGAACGTGGCTGGCACGCGGCTGCCCGCGATCGCGAAGCGCTCGGAATAGATTTCGGCTGCGCGCATGAGCAGGCGTCGCGCCACGGGGCGGCGGTTGCGAGCGACAAGCATATTGCTCGCTCCCATCGCGCGCAGCTCCTGCATCAACGCGAGCGGCGTGGCGTACGTGACGGTGACGGACTCGGAATCGACGACGGGCAAAGCGAAGCCCGCGCGCTGCGCCAGCGCACCGAGATCGCGCACGTCGGCGAACGGTGCAACGCGCGGCGAGGCGCCGCCCGTGACCTCAGATTCGGCCGCGAGCCAGGCTTGGCGTAGCTCCTTCAGCGTCTCGCCGCCAAGCAGCGCCACCAGCAGGAGCCCGTCGGGCTTCAGCGCACGCCTGATCTGCACGAGTGCGCCCGGCAGATCGTTGAGGAGATGCAAGGCGAGCCCCGACACCACGAGATTGAGCGAGCCGGCGGCAAACGGCAGCGCCTCCTCGTCGGCCTGAACGCGCCAACCGGTACAGCGGCGCAAGAGCCGCAGCGAGCGATCGACGTCGACGACGCGCTCGATGCCGCCAACGCCGATGAGCCGCCGGGACAGGAACCCGTGATGGGCCCCGATGTTGGCCGCCAGGGGGAACCGGCGCTTGATCAGCGAAA
>DATIZL010000033.1:0-9102 GCA_035517115.1 Hyphomicrobium sp. | reverse complement strand
TTGATCTCCTGCGCCGAGCCTTCCGCCGGAAGCGCGGCGAGCTTGTCGTGCAGCGCGGCGGCGATGGGATCGGCGGCCGGTGTTTGCGGGCGCGCGTCGAGCGCGCCCACGTGCGGAGGAGGCTTGAGCGCCGGGTCGGTGGCAACCGGCTGCGGGTCGGCCGGTGCCGCAGCGAGCAAACGCCCGGCCGTTACGGCCACGAGTGCCAAGCCCAGCGCGATGCTGTGCGCGCGAATCATTCCCCCTCCGACCGGCGAGAGGGGCAAGCTACCCGACCCGCCCGTTTCTCGCCAGCCCGCGGATATATCGAAATTTTATGCCTGTGGCCGAACGGCCAGCGCCGCGCGTCAGCCGCGGCCGCGGTAAGGTGCGACGCCCTGATCGGGGAGCCACACACCCGCGGGCAAAGTGCCCGTCTGCCAGAACACGTCGATGGGCATGCCGCCGCGCGGGTACCAATAGCCGCCGATGCGCAAATAGTGCGGTTCGAGCAGCGCGACGAGGCGCTTGCCGATGGCAATCGTGGTGTCCTCGTGGAAGGCGCCGTGATTGCGGAAGGCGCCGAGGTAGAGCTTCAGCGACTTCGATTCCACCAGCCAGTCCTTGGGCGCGTAGTCGATGACGAGGTGCGCGAAATCGGGCTGGCCCGTCACCGGGCAGAGGCAGGTGAACTCGGGCGCGCTGAAGCGGGCGATGTAGTTGGCATCGGGATGCGGATTAGGCACGCGCTCGAGCACCGCCTCCTCGGGCGAGGTGGGGACCTTCGTCGCCGAGCCGAGGATGGTGACTGGCTTGTCCTTGTGGCCCATGGTTTCACTCCGCCGCGTGACGTAGAGGCGGAGGGCCCGCGTAGATGCAGCCCTCCTGGCAGCTGTCGCGCGCAATCTCGATCTCGGCGAGGCCCGGGATGCGGTTCTGCAGCCGGTTCCACAGCCAGATGGCGATGCGTTCCAGCGTCGGGGCCGCAAGCCCGTCGATCTCGTTCAAGAACCGGTGGTCGAGCGCATCGCGCGCCTCCTCCATGGCGTGCGCGAGCTCGTCGAAATGGAAGATGTACCCGGTCTCGGGATTGGGTGTGCCCTCGATCGTCACGCGGGCGCGGAACGAGTGCCCGTGCACGCGCGCGTTGGGCGAGCCGGGCGCGGCGCTCGGGAGAAAGTGAGCGGCTTCGAAGCGGAACTCTTTGTAGATGCGCATGGCCGCTATCTAGAGGAACAGGCGGGGCTTTTCCAGCGTGGCGGTCAAATTCGGCCGATCAGGGGATGCCGATGAGCTTGTGCGTCTGTAAGGACAGCCGCCAGTTGGGGTGCGCCTTGCAGTAGGCGACGCTCAGCGCCGTGTTGCGCGCCTGGTCAGGACCGTCCATGGGCTGCAGGAAGCGATGAGCGAAGGTGAGCCTTTCGAGCTTTGCCGGGTCGAGCCCCTCCTGCGGGTAGACGAGCTTCAATTCGTCGCCCGAGCGCTGCTTCAGGTCAGTCCCGGCCTTGGGGCTGACGCAGATCCAGTCGATCGCACGCGGCACCGGCAGCGTGCCGTTGGTCTCGATGGCGATGGTAAACCCGCGCGCATGCAGCGCCTCGATCAGGGCGTCGTCGACCTGCAGCATCGGCTCCCCGCCGGTGAGCACGACGAGGTCCCGGCGCGAGCCCGCGGCGGCTTCAACACAGGCCTCGGCAAGCTCCTCGGCCGTCGCAAAGCGGCCGCCGCCTTCGCCGTCGGTGCCGACGAAATCCGTATCGCAGAAGCCGCACTGCGCGTCCGCGCGGTCCTGCTCGCGCCCCGACCACAGATTGCAGCCGGCAAAGCGGCAGAACACGGCGGCGCGGCCGGCGTTGGCACCCTCGCCCTGCAGCGTGTAGAAAATCTCCTTCACCGCGTACATGCCCGATGCCTAGGGCTTCGGACCGCGCGGATCAAGCTGCCGGCGGCAGCGCCGGGCCGACGCCCGCCCCCGTGGCCTTGATGGTGGCCTCTATCTCCTCCAGATCGGCGCGGGTGAGGGTGAGCGCGGCGGCGTCGACCCAGCCGTCGATCTGCTCCGGGGCCCGCGCGCCGACGATGGCGCCGGTCACTCCGGGCCAGGAGAGCGTCCAGGCCACCGCGACGGCGGCGGCCATCGTGCCGTGGCGCTCGGCCACGGCCTTCATGGTGGCGGCGAGCCTCAGGTTGCGTTTGAGCTTCTCGCCCGTGAACTCGTCTGCGCGTGAGCGCCAGTCGTCGGGCGGGAGCTTCTTGGCGCGCGCCTCCGTGAAAGCGCCTGTCAGCAGGCCGGCCTGCATGGGGCTATAGACGATGACGCCGGTCTCGTGCTGGTGGCACCAGGGCAACTCGGCCGCCGCGAACTCGCGGCGGATCGCCGAGAACGGCGGCTGCAGCGTATCCACGTGGCCGATGCGCTCGGCCGTCTCGAGCTGGGCGACGTTGTGGTTGGACAGGCCGACGGCGCGCACCTTTCCCTGGGTCTTCAAGTCGAGCAGCGCGCGCCAGTAGTCCTCGACGCCGGTGCCGTCCTTGGCCGGCCAGTGCATCTGGTAGAGGTCGATGCGCTCGAGCCCCAGCCGGCGCAGCGAGTCCTCGACCTCGCGGCGGATGCTGTCCGGCGCGCCGACCTGCCGCGGGGGGGCCTTGCGGTCGCTCTTGTCCCAGATAAGACCGCATTTGGTGAACACGTAGGGGCGGCGCTCGCGCGGGATCTCCTGCAGCGCCTTGCGCACCACCTCCTCGGAGTGGCCGAGGCCGTAGATGGCCGCGGTGTCGATCCAGTTCACGCCGTGCTCCACCGCGTGGCGGATGGCTGCGATCGATGCCTTGTCGTCCTGGCTGCCCCAACCGAAGGACCAGTCGCCGCCGCCGATAGCCCAGGCCCCGAAACCGACGGGCGTGATCTGCATGTCCGTGCGGCCGAGGCGGCGCTTGGGCAGCGCGCCCTTATCGGTCATCGCCGGGCCGGCAGGAGAGGCTTGCGGTGCCATGCGGCTCCTCCATCCACCATCTGGTTGTGGTCAAAAACGGGCGGGGAACGCGCTCGTTCTCCGCCGCGGTGTGCCAGAGCAAACCGTTCGCGAGGGCGCGGATCAGCCGACGTGCGCGGGGCGGGTCGCCTCGTAGAGGAACCACAGGCGCCGCTCGGTCTCGTCGATCCAAACCTCGATCAAGCTCGCGGTGGCGACGTCGCGGCCTTCGTCGCACAGGTCGTGCACCTCGCGCATGCGCGCGACGAGGTCCTTGTTGTCCTCGCGCAGCTCGGCCAGCATGTCCTGAGCGTCAACGAAGTCGGCGTCGTTGTCCTCCACCCGCTTCAGGCGGTCGATGTGGCCGATGGAGCGGATCGTCGTTCCGCCGAGCTTGCGCACGCGCTCGGCGAGAGGATCGGTCATGGCGAAGATCTGATCGGACTGCTCGTCGAGCAAGAGGTGATAGTCGCGGAAGTGCGGACCCGTCATGTGCCAATGGAAGTTCTTGGTCTTGATGTAGAGCGCGAAGACATCGGCCAACAACGTCGTCAGCGCCGCGGAAATGTCTTTCACGGCGTTTGACTTGAGGTCGGTTGGGGTCTCAAGCGGCGCCTTGCGGCGTGCCGCGACTTTGCTCATGTCACCTTTCGGGGATTCGCCCATGAACGTGTCTCCTGCAATGATCCCGAGCCCTCAGCCCGCGATATGCGATCGCACGCGCAAGGTTGCGAGGGGGCTAATGAGTGAATTTTAGCGGCTTTGCGCCGTGAGGGCGGAACGTTTCAGAAACGCACGCGGCTCCCTGCGTCAGGGCGCGGGCCGCTCTTCCGTCCAACCGCCCTTGTCGAACCACGCGGTCTCGCTGTCGAGCAGCTCCTTGCCGAAAGTCAGGCATTCGGCCGCGACGTGATTGGGAATGATATCGATATAGATGTTGTGGCCACCGGTGTTGATGCTCGACTTGTGGTCGATGCAAGCCTTGACCATCGCCTCGAAGCTCGCGATCGCCGCCGGTGGGTCGAGCCGGTGGTCGGGCTCGATATTCTTTACGAGGGCCTTATAGCTCTTTTGGATGGCCGCATAAGCTTCCACGTGCCGCTTACGGGCCGCGCAAATCTCCGCGGCCGCCTTTTTCGTCTCCTCCTCGGTCCACTCCACCATCTCGCGGGCGGCCGCCTCGCAGGCTTTAGGCGAGGCATCGACCTTGCCCTCGCCCTCGTAGCCGAAGGTGAGCTCAGCGGGCAGCGGCTTGCGCTCCTCGTCCTGGGCTTGCGCCGGCGCGCCGGCGGCCATCAAGAGAGCGAGCAGCAAAGCAGAGATGCGGAGCATGCGAGGATCCAAGTGAGAGGCGGTGTGCGGCGCAAAGCTTAGAGTGACGCCGGCGCACCGACAATCGCGATGGCGCGCACGGCTTAACGAGAGATACTCGCCCGGACCGCCGCAAGCTCGGCCCGCGGATCGGCGTACTCCTCGAACGTATGCGCAACGCGGGCGTACCAGTAGCGGCTGTTGCCAACGTCGCCCTCGATCTTGTGCAGCACCGCGTGCAGCCAGTCGGCCATGGCGTCGCCCTCATGGCGCTGGGCGAGCGCATGCGCCGTCTCCCAATCGCCGGCGAGCGCCACATCCACGGCGCGGGTCAGATCTTCTTCTCGGCTTGCCATTTCGCGTACCCCTTGGCGCGCAAATCGCACGCCGGACAGTGCCCGCACCCGTAGCCCCAGGGGTGGCGCCGGGAGCGGATGCCGAGGTAGCAGGTGTGCGTGTCCTCGGCGATGACATCGATGAGCGGCGCCCCCCCGAGTTCCTCCGCGAGCGCCCAGGTTGCGGCCTTGTCGAGCCAAATGAGCGGCGTCTCGATGATGAACTCGGCGTCCATGCCGAGCGAGATCGCCTTGGCGAGCGTCTGCAGCGTCTCGTTGCGGCAGTCGGGATACCCTGAGTAGTCCGTCTCGCACATGCCGCCGATGAGCGTGCGGATGCCGCGCCGGTAGGCGAGGGCCGCCGCATAGGTGAAGAAGAGCAGATTGCGCCCGGGCACGAAGGTCGAGGGCAGCCCCCCTTCGGTGAGCACGATTGCGGCCTCGCGAGTGAGCGCGGTGTCGGACAAGCGCCCGAGCTCCTTCAACTCCAGCACGTGATCGGAACCGAGCCGGTCCTTCCAGGCAGGCTTGATCGCGGCGAGTTTCGCCCTGATGATCCCGCGCACGCCGAGCTCGGCCGAGTGGCGCTGGCCGTAGGCAAAGCCGGCCGTCTCTACGCGCTCGTAGCGGCCGAGCGCCCAGGCGAGGCACACGGTCGAATCCTGGCCGCCGGACAGAAGCACAAGGGCGCTCGTCGTCATGCCGCGGCGCTCCCGGGCTATAGGCTCTTGCCGTCGAAGGGGACAACCTTCAGCCCGTCGAGGTCGACGTCGTCGAGGCAGCGCACGTTGATTGCGACCATCGGCGTGCCGTCGGGCTTGTTGCCCTTGCCGAAGCTTTCAACCCCGCACTGACGGCAGAAGAGGTGGTGGACCTTCCTCTTGTTGAACTGGTAATCGGCAAGGGCCTCCTCGCCCGAGCGCAGCGCGAAGCGCTCGGCCGGAACGAAGGCGAGCAGGAGCCCATGCTTGCGGCAGATCGAGCAGTTGCAGGAGATGACCCGGCTCAGGTCGGCATCGACCTCGTAGCGCACGCGGCCGCAGTGGCATCCACCGGAGTAGGTCTTGGACTCGGGCATCGGGCCTCCTTGTGCGTCGAGCGCGGGGGGACCGCTCGCCCCCGCAGGCTGAGGCCGCGGTCGGCCCTTTGCGCTTGGCGCGAGAGCGGCTAAAAGGCGCCGGACCCTCCCACGGCTCCGCGCGTCTCGCAACTCATAAGGTAAGGCACATGACCGCCATCATCGACATCATCGGCCGCGAAATCTTGGACAGCCGCGGCAATCCCACGGTGGAGGTCGACGTCATGCTGGAGGACGGAGCGTTCGGCCGCGCGGGCGTGCCTTCGGGCGCCTCCACCGGCGCGCATGAAGCCGTCGAGCTGCGCGACGGCGACAAGGCGCGCTACCTCGGCAAGGGCGTGACGAAGGCCGTCGACGGCATTAACGGCGAGATCTTCGACGCGCTCGCCGGCATGGACGCCGAGGACCAGCGCGCCATCGACGCCGCTCTGATCAAGCTCGACGGCACCAAGAACAAGAGCCGCCTCGGCGCCAACGCCGTCCTCGGGGTGTCGCTGGCGACGGCGAAGGCCGCCGCGGCATCGAGCGGCCTGCCGCTCTACCGCTACATCGGCGGCGCCTCGGCGCATGTGCTTCCCGTTCCGATGATGAACATCGTCAACGGCGGCGTGCATGCCGACAACCCCATCGACATCCAGGAGTTCATGATTATGCCCGTCGCCGCACCGACGTGCGCGGACGCCGTGCGCATGGGTGCCGAGATCTTCCACACCCTGAAGAGGGCGCTGAAGGACGCCGGCCACTCGACCAGCGTCGGCGACGAGGGCGGCTTCGCGCCGAACTTGAAGTCGGCCGACGAGGCGCTGGGCTTCATCATGAAGGCGATCGAGACCGTGGGCTACAAGCCGGGCTCCGACGTCATGCTGGCGCTCGATTGCGCGGCGACCGAATACTACAAGGACGGCAAGTACCAGCTCGCGGGCGAGGGCAAGTCCCTCGATGCCGCCGGCATGGTGAAGTATCTGGAAGCCCTGGTGCGGCGCTACCCCATCATCTCCATCGAGGATGGGATGGCCGAGGACGACTGGACCGGCTGGAAGGCGCTCACCGACGCGATCGGCGCGCGTTGTCAACTCGTGGGCGACGACGTGTTCGTGACCAACACCGAGCGGTTGTCGCAGGGGATCGAGCGCGGCATCGCCAACTCGATCCTCGTCAAGGTGAACCAGATCGGATCGCTGTCGGAGACGCTCGATGCCGTCTCCATGGCGCAGGCCGCCGGCTACACGGCCATCATCTCGCACCGCTCGGGCGAGACCGAGGATGCGACCATCGCCGACCTCGCGGTCGCGACCAACGCCGCCCAGATCAAGACTGGGTCGCTCTGCCGCTCCGACCGGCTCGCGAAGTACAACCAACTCATCCGCATCGAGGAGGAGCTGGGCAGTGTCGCGCGCTACGCGGGAAAGAGCGTGATCCGAAAGAGCGCCTAAGCAATCGGCGGGCGGAAAAAAATTATAGCGATTTCGCCGGGGGCAATGCCGGCTACGCGCTTGGCCCGCATGAACCTGATGCAGCGGAATTTTTTCCGGGCGCGTCCTGGCGGCGCCCGCGATCGCGGGACGTGTGCGCGGGACAGTGCTTTACCTGCGATTAAGGTGCGCGTGGCATAAAGCTCCTGTCCACCAGTTTAGTGCAGCGTACCCATAGTGCTGCGTCAGCCAAATCATGATCGGCGCTCGAGGCCACGGCAGGCGACGGTGTTGCTTCTCTGCCTGGGGTTCACGGCCTACTTCGCCTATCATGCAATATATGGCCGGCACGGCCTCGAGGTGCGATCCCAGCTGACCGAGCGGTCGGCCTTGTTGGAGTTCGAGATCAAAAGCCTCGAGGCCGTGCGCGCCAACCTCAAGTGCGACGTTGCCCTGCTGTCGCCGGACAAGCCCGATCCCGACCTCGTCGAGGAGATCGCGCGCGACGTGCTCGGCTTTGTGCGCCCCGATGACCTCGTAATCGCGCGCCCCTGATCCGGCCCCACCTCTGACAAGGCGTCACGATCTAGCCCGCCAGAGAGCGGCCAAGACGACGCCGCGGAACGGCTCAACCCGGCGCATGCCCGCGTTCCGCTAAAGATTTGACGGCGGCCGATCTACCAGGCTGCAAGTGGCGGATCGACGGAGGCGCGTTATGGTCATCGCCCGCGTGCTCTTGTAAGATTCCTCAAGTCCCGCGGCGCGTCCCCGCCGTGCCGCATCGCGTCACGCGATATTCCCGAGGCTCCCGATGAGGTCAGCGAAAGCGTCTCGCAGCCGCTCCGGCGCCGCCTCGGCGCCAGCCAAGGCCGCGCCCGCTTCCTCCGCCGTGCGCCCGTTCACGCGCGAGGAGGATCTTAGCGCCTATCGCTCCATGCTGGTCATCCGCCGCTTCGAGGAGAAGGCCGGCCAGCTCTATGGCATGGGCCACATCGGCGGGTTCTGCCACCTCTACATCGGGCAGGAGGCCGTGGTCGTCGGCATGCAGATGGCGGCCCAAGACGGCGACCAGGTGATCACCGCTTACCGCGACCACGGTCACACGCTCGCCGTCGGCATGGACCCCAACCGCGTCATGGCCGAGCTCACGGGGCGCCGCGGCGGCTGCTCCAGAGGCAAGGGCGGCTCGATGCACATGTTCGCCCCGCAAAGGCACTTCTACGGGGGCCACGGCATCGTCGGCGCCTGCGTGCCGCTCGGGGCTGGGCTCGCGTTTGCGAACCTCCACCGCGGCAACGGCAAGGTTTGCCTGTGCTACTTCGGCGATGGCGCCGCCAACCAGGGCCAGGTCTACGAGACCTTCAACATGGCGGAGCTATGGAAGCTGCCGATCGTGTTCATCGTCGAGAACAACAAGTACGCCATGGGCACCTCGATCGAGCGCTCCTCGGCGACGACGGACCTCTCCCAGCGCGGACTTTCGTTCGCGATCCCCGGCGAGCATGTCGACGGCATGGACGTCGCAGCGGTGCGCGCGGCCGGCGAGCGCGCCATCGCGCACGCGCGCTCCGGCAAGGGCCCGATGATCCTTGAGATGCTGACCTACCGCTACCGCGGACACTCCATGTCGGACCCCGCGAAGTACCGCACGCGCGAGGAGGTGCAGCACGTGCGCGAGACGCACGACCCCATTGAGATGGTGCGCACGCGCCTCTTGAAAGCGGGCGTGAGCGAGGATGAGCTCAAGACGATCGACCGCGAGGTGCGCGATCGCATCAACGCGGCAGCGGATTTCGCGCTCGCCGATCCGCAGCCCGACGCCGACCAGCTCACCACGGACGTGTTCGCATGATGCGGGTTAGGGGCGCGCGCTAGATGCCGACGCAAGTGCTCATGCCGGCGCTGTCGCCCACCATGGAGGAGGGCACGCTCGCCAAGTGGCTCGTCTCCGAGGGCCAGGAGGTGAAGGCCGGCGACGTCATCGCCGAGATCGAGACCGACAAGGCGACCATGGA
>DATIZL010000032.1:0-7372 GCA_035517115.1 Hyphomicrobium sp. | reverse complement strand
AGATCGGCGCAGCAGTTGCCCCCGAGATCGGCGGCGGACGCGCTGCTAGCGGTGAGCCCACCAATCAGCAGGCCTGACGCCACCAGGGCACCCAGACTTAACTTTTTCATTGACCTACTCCCGTCTGCTTACTTTCTGATGGCGACGCCACGCACAAGTGCCGCCTACTCCCTACGAAACCCGAATCCACTCCACGAACTCGCGTCGCGGCGGTCGAATGACCGAATCACCGCTCGGGGCAAAACATAAGCAGAGAATAGATGCACAGGAAACGGGCTAGGCGCGCATCGTTGCGGAATTCACAGACGTTGTGGCTGCTCTGCAACGAGCCCCTTTGACGCCTCAAACCTCTGCTGCGGCAACGTTTTCTTTCGAACGAGCCGCGTTTGGTCCCCGATGTTATCCCCAACCCGCTCCGCCGCCGGGCGTGTGCGGCCTCGAATCGGCGAGGCGGGGACCCCTCCGGGCCTAGTTGGCGCCGGCCTCGCGCCCCCTCTTGCGCGTCTGCACGAACTCCCGCGACAGAAACGCCAGGATTATCACGATGAACGCCATGCTGTGGGTCATCAAAACCGTCGCCGGCCGGTCGGTGAAGCTCATGCCCACGAAGTGCTGGAAAAAGCCGGGCTGGAAGCGGTCCGCCTGACCGTAGAGGGCGCGATACTGGTCGAGAGTGGCGTCGAGCAGCATGTAGGTGTTGGCGAGCGCCTTGCCGTTGATCCACTCAAACAGCGCTACGCCCAGCATCGCGAAGATACGGGCGATGATGTTGAGGCTCTCGACCGCCTCGTCATAGATGAAGAGCAGGGCGAAGATCGCGATGTGGACGGTGACGAAGAACTGCCAGAGGAAGTCGATCTGCGAGCGAAAGCCCAAGATCGCCTCGATGAGCGTCCCTTCCTGGATCATGACGGCTCCCCCCAGGCTCCCCGAGGCTTCCCCAAGCCCCGCTTCGTTAATTCTGCTACCGCCCTTGAGCCGCCGACACTAGGGGCCGAATGCGTCGAAACTCTGGATGCGACGCCGCGGCGCATCTGCAAGGCGCGCCTGTCTGCCCCTTGCCGGGACTCCATCGCTGCGGTAGATTGTTGCGGCGCAAAATAGCGCCAAGACATGGATCGCAAATAGATCGCCGCGAGGCGGTCTGGCGCGAGTGGAACGCCCGCTAGAGCCAGGCAACAGCGGTCGCCCACCAATCCTCAAAACAGCGCGGGAAGGAAGACCGGGGACGGGGCGTCGATCGCCACTCTGGAGGGATCTTGTGCCGAGGGACGGCCAAGATTTTCTGCGCGAATGAACGCTACGGGTGCGTCGCGCGTTAAGGCGCGACGGGGGAACGCTCAGAGGCACGGAAAGCACGCAACGATGGTACGCACGTCGGTGGATCGCAGGTCGGTCCTCATGCGCGCGGGTGCGCTGGCGCTCGCGGGGATGGGTGGCCGCTTCATCGCGCCGACGCGTGCGCTCGCGCTGCCGTCGTTCGACGCCAACGCGACCTTCGGGCCGACGCACGTGCAGGCGCTCGCCGAGCAGCTCGCCGCGCAGCCCTACGCCAAGCCGGCGGTCAAGCTGCCGCCCGCGTTCCAGCAGCTCTCCTACGATCAGTTCCGCGACATCCGCTTCCGCACCGACCAGGCGATCTGGCGCGGCGAGAAGCTCGACTTCGAGCTGCAGCTTTTGCCCATGGGCTGGCTGTTCGACATCCCCGTCGAGATCTGGCTCGTCGACAACGGCGACGCGCACCGCCTGATGGCGGACTCCAATCTCTTCTCACTCGGCCCGCTCGTCGGCGACGTGGGTGTCGGCGCTCCTTATGGGTTCTCCGGCTTCCGCGTGCATGGGCCGATCAACCGGCCCGACTACCTCGACGAGTACATCGTGTTCCAGGGCGCGAGCTACTTCCGCGCTGTCGGCCGCGGCGAGACCTACGGCCTCTCCGCGCGCGGGCTCGCGATCGACACCGCGCGCCCCGGCGGCGAGGAGTTCCCGATCTTCCGCGCGTTCTGGATCGAGAAGCCCAAGCCCAACGCGCGGTCGATCGTGGTGCACGCGCTGCTCGACAGCGCATCGACGACGGGCGCCTACCGCTTCGAGATCGAGCCGGGCGAGGCGACCACGGTGGAGGTTGAGGCAACTCTCTATCCGCGCCGTGCGCTGCCGCACGTGGGCCTCGGGCCGCTGACCAGCATGTACCTCACGGGGCCCGGGCATCACCGCATCGGCGACGACTTCCGCCCCGCCGTGCACGACAGCGACGGGCTCGCCATCTACAACGGCAACGGCGAGTGCCTCTGGCGCCCGCTGACCAACCCGCGCACGCTGCAGGCGAGCGCGTTCATGGACCGCGCGCCCAAGGGCTTCGGCCTGTGCCAGCGCAGCCGCTCCTTCCACGACTTCGAGGACCTCGAGGCGCGCTATGAGCGCCGCCCCACGGTTTGGATCGAGCCCAAGGGCTCCTGGGGATCGGGCTACGTCGAGCTGATCGAGATCCCGACGGATGAGGAGATCCACGACAACATCGTCGCCTACTGGAAGCCGGCGAGCGCGCCCGAGCCCGGCAAGCCGTTCACCTTCGCCTACCGCATGTACTGGAGCGACAACATTCCCGTCGCCTGGTGCGGCGCGCGCGCGGTGGCGACCCGTGTCGGCAAGGGCAAGAAGCCGGGATCGGTGCTGTTCGTCGTCGACTTCGGCGGCCCGGCGGTCTCCGGCAAGGCGCAATTGCCGGTGGCCCTCGTCAACGCCAACCCCGGCACGGTGGAGAACGTCACCGTGCATCCCAATCCCGAGATCGACGGCGTGCGCGTGAGCTTCGAGCTCGATCCGGCGGGAACCGATCTCTCCGAGCTGCGTTTAGTGCTTCGGGCCGGCGAGCGGCAAATTTCCGAGAGCTGGCTCTATCGATGGACGAAAGCATGAGCGACCTCCCCGCTGCGGGCCCTCGCGTTGGCCGGTTGTCGGACGCGAAGAATGCGATGCTGCCGCCCGAGGCTCCCCTCGACATGCCCGAGCAGGATTTCGGCAAGCGCGCCGAGAAGGCTCAGCGCGAGCGCAAGGGGTATTGGATCCCGCGCGCCGCGCTCTTCTCCGGCGCGGCGATCCTGACGGGCGCCTTCGCCTACGAGCTCTACCACGTGCTGGGGCTCGCGCAGCTCACCCCCATCCAGCTCCTGTTCCTGGTGCTGTCGACGATCGCCTTCGGCTGGATCGCGCTCGGCTCGCTCTCGGGCGTGTTGGGCTTCCTGCCGCTGTTCGTCGGCGAGAACGCCGATACGATCGCGCTGCCCGCGCCCGAGGGGCCGCTCAAGGCGCGCACGGCACTTCTGTTCCCCGTCTACCACGAGACGCCTGCGCGCATCGCCGGCACCATCCAGGCGATCGCGTTCGAGCTGCAGTCGATGGGGCGCGCCTTCGCGTTCGACGTCTTCATACTCTCCGACACGCGCAGCGAGGCCGACGCAAGGGCCGAGGAGCGGGCTTATTTCGCGCTCGCGCGCAGCCTGCAGTCGATCATCCCGGTCTACTACCGGCGCCGCCGCGAGAACCGCGGCCGCAAGTCCGGCAACGTCAAGGACTGGGTGCGCCGCTTCGGCGGGGCTTATGAGCACTTCGTCATCCTCGACGGCGACAGCGTCATGTCGGGGACGACGCTCGTGCGCTTGGCGCTCGCCATGCAGCGCGACGAGAAGGCCGGCCTCATCCAGACCGTGCCGCGGCTCACCGGCGCGGTGACGCTCTTGCAGTACCTGCAGCAGTTCGCCTCCAACGTGTACGGCCCGTCGGTCGCCTCTGGGCTCGCCACCTGGCATCGCGACCAGGGCAACTACTGGGGCCACAACGCCATCATCCGCACGCAGGCGTTCGCCTCCGCAGCCGGCCTGCCGACGCTGCCGGGGCCTGCGCCGTTCGGCGGCGACATCCAGAGCCACGACTTCGTCGAGGCAGTGCTCTTGCAGCGCGCCGATTGGGGCGTGCACATGGTGCCGACGGTGGAGGGCTCCTATGAGGGCCAGCCGCCGACGCTGCCCGACGTCATCGCGCGCGACCGGCGCTGGGCGCAGGGCAACCTGCAGCACCTGTCGATCGTGCGGGCCTCGGGCCTCACCGCCATGGGCCGCGTGCATCTCCTCATGGGGGCGACCTCCTACCTCGTCTCGGTCGTCTGGGCGGCCTCCCTCGTCGTCGGCGTCGTGCTAGCGCTGCAGGGCGAGCAGATGATCCCGAGCTACTTCATCGACAAGAAGACGCTGTTCCCCATCTGGCCGGTCACCGATCCCGGCGCGGCGTTGAGGCTCCTGCTCGCCACCATGACCATCGTGCTGCTGCCCAAGGCGCTGGGGCTCATGCTCGAGTTGAAACGCGTGCGCTACGCGCGCGAGCCGCTCGGGACGCTGCGCGCCATCTTCGGCGTGGCGCTCGAGGCCCTCTACTCCATCCTCTTGTCGCCGATCCTGATGGTCACGCAGACGGTGGCCGTGTTCCAGGTGCTGCTCGGCCGCGACTCAGGCTGGCGCCCGCAAACCCGCAACGGCATCAGCATGCCGTTCGCCGATGCCTTGCGCTTCCATTGGCGCCACACCCTGATCGGCGTGCTGCTCGCGCTCGCCTGCTGGGAGGCCTCGCCGCAGGTGGTCGCTTGGATGTCGCCGGTCATCGCCGGGCTCCTCTTGTCGGCGCCGCTGAGCTGGCTCACCTCGCGGCCGGCCGGCTTCATCAGCCGCGCGCTCTTGGCGACGCGCGAGGCGCGCAGCCCGCCCGCCATCATCGAAAGCGCCAACCGCGCGAGCGGCGAGTGGGCAGCACGCACGTATCTGGAGAGCGAGGACCTCGATCCCGACGGCGTCGGCGGCATGCCGCGCGCGGCTTAGTCGGCCGCGGGAGTGACAGTGGCGCTCGTCCCGGCGCGGCGGAAGGCTTCGGCCAGCATGTCACGCGCGCGGATCGGCGGCGCGGCGATGAACGGCAGGGGCCGGCATACCTCCACCGCAGCCGCGCCGATGCGAGCGGTCAGCGCGCCGTTGAAGGCGCCTTCGCCGAGCCGCCGGGACAATCGCCGCAAGATATCCTGGCCGAGGAACTGACCAAGCAAGTCGTCGGTGAGCGCCACGCCGCCGGTCGCGATGATGTGACCGATGACGAGCCGTGCGAGCCGCAGGCCCCCGATCAATCCCGGCCTGCCGCCGTAGAGCCCGGCGACGGCGCGCAGCATGCGCAGGTTCTCGATCAGCACGTACAGCATGGCGATCCACACCATGGGGCTGATGGCCGTCACCATGCCGATGCGCTTTGCCGCCGCGAGCACCGTGCGCCGCGCCTCCTGATCGAGCGGCATCATCAGCTCGCGGTCGGCGAGCGCGAGGAGGTCGCCTGCGTTCAAGACCGCGCCCTCGTGCTCGGAGAAGCGCGCGAGCGGCCAGGCGAGATCGGCGCGCGCGGAAAGAATGTCCGTCAGGTGGGTGACCGCGCGCCGCTCGCGCGCGAGGTCCTTGTCCTTCAAGGCTTCCTTGACCTCGTGCCGCAAGCGGCCGAGGCGGGCGAGGCGAAAGAGGCCGATAAGCTCGCGCAAGAGGATCACGAGCACCGACAGGCCAACGAGGCAGAGCAGCGAGAACGAGATCCAGCCGACCCAATCGTTGCGCTCGACCGCGACCTCGACGTAGCGCGTGAACCAGAGCGTGGTCGAAAGCGCGAGCAGGCCCAAGAGGCTCGACAGCAGGATGCCGCCCCAACGGATGCCGCGCGATAGGTCGGCGACCGTCGGGCGCACGCTGGTGCGGGCCGCTTGCCGCGAGCGGCGCGCGGCGGGCGCGCTTTCGCGCTGGCCCGGCGCACCGGTTGCGGGCTCGGCGGCATGCAGCGCCGGATCGTCGGGAGCAAACGCGCGCGGTTTGCGGATGTCGGAATCGATGGTCATGCGAGCCAGTCTGCCAGCAAGAAGTCGAGCGCGCGATCGAGGCGAATGTGGGGGAGAGCGGCGACCTCGCCGTCGGGGCCGGGGGGAAGCACGCGGGGCGGGCGGAAGCGCACAAAATGCAAGCCGGCGGGAGCCGCATCGGGCTTCAAGGCATCCTTGGGGTTTTGCGGCAGGTCGCCGGGGAACACCGCCGCCTCCTTGCGCCCGTTGAACGACTTGCCGCCGACGCGCTCACCCGGCATCGGCACGCCGACGATGCAGGGAAGGAGCTCGTTGCCGACCTTGGCCTCGGCCTCGTGCGTCGCACGCAGGGCCGCGAGCGCCTGCACGCCGACCTCGGCGCCGGCCGCGCTGGCGCGGCCCATGGCGCGCTCGGTGATGAGGCGCAGGATCGCCTCGAGGCGGTCGTGGCTCGAGGAATGGATGTGGTCGGCCTTGGTGGCGGCGAACAGGAGCTTGTCGATGCGCCGCCCGATGAGTGCCGTGAGCCAGGAGGGCGCGCCGGTGCGGAACACGCGCAGGATGCTGTCGAGTGCGCTCTGCAAGTCGGCCACCGCCTCGCCGCCCTCGTTCAACGGTCCCAGCACGTCGACCAGCACGATCTGGCGGTCCAAACGACTAAAGTGGTCGCGAAAGAAGGGGCGCACGACGTGCGACTTATAGCTTTCGAAGCGCCGCGCCATCATAGCGGCGAGGGAGCCGCGCGGGACCGAGCGCTTGGGGTCGAGCGGCAGCGGGCAGAACGTGAGCAGCGGCGAGCCTTCGAGATCGCCCGGCATCAGGAAGCGTCCCGGCCCCGTCGTATGCAGCACGTGATCGGCGCTCCGCGCCGCCTTGAGGTAGTCGGCAAAGAGGCGGGCGCCCTTGAGTGCGGCCTGCTCATCCTTTGGCGCGTAGGGGTCGATGCTGCTCAAGAATTCGAGCCAGGCCTTGGCCGGACCGGCGGCATGGCGCTTGCGCGCGCGCTCTACCGCCTCGGCGGACCAGGCAGCGTAGCTTTTGTCCAGCAGCGGCAGGTCGATCAGCCATTCGCCGGGGTAGTCGACGACATCGAGGTTGAGGCGGGAGACGCCGAAAAGGCGGCGCAAGGGGTGGGCCGAGCGGTACTCGATGGTGACCCGCAACTGGCTCAGGCGCCTGGTGCTCTCGGGCCATTGGGGCGGGTCCTGCCCCAGTGTCTCCAGGTGCTCCTCGTAGTCGAAGCGGGGAACCGCATCGTCGGGCTGCGGCTCGAGATAGGCGCGCTCGATGCGCCCCTCCGCCTCAGGAAAGAAGAACGGCAGCCGGCCGCCGGATACGAGATTGCGGATGAGCGCGGTGATGAACACCGTCTTGCCCGAGCGCGACAGCCCGGTCACGCCGAGGCGCAGCGTCGGCGTCATCATGTCCGTCAGATAAAGACCGGCACGATGCAGGGCATGAGCTGCGGTTTCGTCAGAAAGCGGCAAGGGGACCTCA
>DATIZL010000031.1:0-2913 GCA_035517115.1 Hyphomicrobium sp. | reverse complement strand
CCAGCACGGCGAGGCCGTGACCGGCGAGCCGTCACAAGACACACTCGTTGCACTCGGCCTCAGGCCGCAGGGCGCAATGTCCGGCAGCTCGGTGCCGCCCAGCGATGGCGCCGAACGGCTCAATCACGAAGAGCTGGAGCGTGGCGGACAGTAAAAAAGCGAAGGCAGAGCGCGCGTCGGCTGGGTTGCGGATACACCGCAGCCCGCTGGCGCCGCTGCGAGGCGGCCATCGGGCACCACGCGCGGATCTATCTGCAACGGCCAGGGACCAAGGTCGCCGTCGACCTGGGTCAGAAGGATCTGGACGTTCGCCCGATCAGGTTCGGCCGCGCGCAGTTCGAGGATAATGGCAGGACCGAGGTGGGGCAGATCGAGCAGGTCCCACACGGTGTAGTTGGAGGTCGTTCCCGCTGCTTCGAGCGGAAATCAGCGTCCCTATTGCAGTTCAGACGGCACTAATCGAGTTCAATACAACGGATGGTTTCCGCCCGCCGCTTGAGTTTAAGAGCCACGGGAGAGGCAACACTCTGACAGACCGGCCTCCGCGCACTAGCATCTGGCTCGTTCGGAACGGTCAAGACAACGGGTTGGTTTTCGGGAATAGGCCCCGTGCGGGAGAGGTCATCGGCCGATCGATCCCACCCGCCGAGGAACTTTGTCTGTAGGAGGAAACCGGATGAAGCGTCTTATGATGACTGCCGCGTCTATCTTCGCCCTGAGCCTAGCGACGGCCGCGATGGCCCAAACCAGCAGCACGGGGAACGCCGGCACCAGCTCCAGTCCGAGCGGCGCGGTGAGCACGGATCGGGCTACGAGCGGCATGCACCACACCGACTGCGGGCCGGGCAGCAGCGCGTCTAACGCCCCCACCAGCAGCTCGGGCCCTGGGACCAACAGCAGCAGCGAAACCTCCTCGAAGATGGCGAGCAGCAACTGCGGATCGGGCAGCAGCGTCTCCCCGGGCTCGAATGCGGGTGCGTCCGGAGCTGCTTCAGGAACGGAGAAACACTGAGGGCTCCCTGGTCTTGCATTTTTCGCCGAGAGCCCCGCGCGTCGGGGCTCTTTCCGCTTGCAGGCGATCGGTCTCGCGTGATCGCGCCGTGGGGCCGGTTCACCGCCTCGTTTCCGCAGAACGCTCAAGGTTTTCGGAACCGGCCGAAGCGACTCGATGTTATCGGCAGGCAAGGTCCAAGGCGCATTGCGGGGCCGCTCGCGCAGTTCCCCAGCGAGCGGCCCTTTTTGCGGCCCGGATCTTCGCCTCGCGGGGCGGCGATTGGATGCTTAATCGATGCAGCTTCGTCGAGGCCTCCGCCGCGCACCTCGGCTATGCCATCCGGCGTGTCGCCTTCTGTCGTGCCACCTAATGCCGCCGCAATCGGAATTGGGGCCGCGCGTCTTGTTCGTTGCTGCGGAAGCATTTCCCCTGGCGAAGACCGGCGGACTTGCCGATGTCTGCGGCGCCTTGCCTTCCGCGCTGGCGCGGCTCGGCGTCGAGATCGTCTCGATGATCCCCGGATATCCGCAGGCGCTCGACGCAACAATCGCCAAGGAGAGCGTCGGCGAGCTCGATCTGCCGCTCGCCAACCGTCTCGTCGCAGGGATCAACCCGCTCACCGGCCTGCCGGTGCTTCTGTTCGATTGCCCCGTCCTTTTCCGGCGCGGCGGCACGCTCTACCAGGATTCGGACGGCGAGGACTGGCGTGACAATGACCGGCGCTTCTCGTTCTTTTGCCAGGCGGCGGCCCAGGTCGCGCTCGGCCGGACCCCGCTCGTCGCGCCCGACATCGTGCATGCGCATGATTGGCATGCAGGTCTCGTTCCAACGCTGCTTCGGCTTGCCGGGAGGCACCGTCCGCGCACCGTCTTCACGATCCACAACTTGGCCTTCCAGGGTAATTTCCCGCTCGAGGCCTTCCGCGATCTGGGTCTGCCCGGAGAAGTGCTGTCACCCGACGGCATAGAGTTTTTCGGGCGCGGCTCCTTCGTCAAGGCCGGCATCCGCTACAGCGACCGGCTCACCACGGTGAGCCCGACATACGCGCGCGAGATTCTGACGCCGGAGCATGGCTGCGGTATGGACGGGCTGTTGCGCAGCCGCTCGCGCGATCTCGTCGGCATCCTGAATGGAATCGATCACGAGATCTGGGACCCCGCCGTCGATGCCGCACTGCCCGTGCGCTACAGCGCGGACGACCTTCTGGGCAAGGACGCATGCAAGTCCGATCTGCGCGAGGCGCTCGGCCTCGAGCACGACAGCGGTGCACCGCTGATGATTTATGTAAACCGCCTCACCCATCAGAAGATGGCCGATGTTGTTCTGGATGCGCTGCCGCGCCTCGTCGAAAGCGGCGCGCAGCTCGTCGTGCATGGTTCGGGCGAGGCTGCCTTCGAGGCGGCCTTCACTGCCGCTGCCGCCACCCATCCCGGGCAGGTGGCGGTACGCCTGGGCTACAGCGAGAGCCTTGCCCATCGCATCATCGCCGCCGCCGATGTCTCGCTCACGCCGTCGCGCTTCGAGCCGTGCGGGCTCACCACGATGTATGCCATGCGCTACGGCGCCGTTCCAGTGACGCGCAAGGTGGGCGGCCTCGCCGATACGGTGAGCGACGTGCAAACCACGAGCGGCACCGGCTTCGTCTTCGAGGGTGGCCGTGCGCAGGATCTCCTGGTCGGGATTGGACGGGCGCTTGCTCGCTATGAGCGGCGCGAGGCCTGGGTGGGGCTGCAGCACCGCGCGATGAAGCGCGATTTTGGCTGGGAGCGCTCCGCCGCGCGCTATCGCGAAATCTATCTCGACTTGCTCGGCCGCGCCGGCGAGGCGCACGGCGAGGCCGTTTCTCCGGAAAGCCACGCCGCCGAATGACCGAGCCGCAGAAGGGCTTATTGACGCAGTTCCTTGGCTGGGGCGCGGCG